>PMSX01000302.1 GCA_003167495.1 Bryobacterales bacterium
GCGAAGTATCCCGGCGCAATCCATTTGTAACGACGCAGTGGAGCAATCGTTCCCTCGCGGTAAGTTTTGTCCGCCGCGATTGCAGGATCATTTGATTCTCCGCCGCCCATCGGAACAGACGTGGTTATAGAGGCTGAAAGCACGCCGTTGACGGCCTTTACCTTGTCAAGCATTGCCTGTTCCATCCGCATCACGCGTTCAGGCTCCTTAATCTGTTCATCCGGGATTTCGATTGTTACGGTCTGAACCTCGTGTGCGTTCCTGAATCCGGGATCGACATTGTGCAAGTTGCGGAAAGTGCGGATCATGAGTCCTGAAGTGATCAGCAGAACCAGCGCAAGCGCGACCTGAAGAACGACAAGAACGTTTCGTACCTGGTGACGATTCTTGCTGTGGCTGATCGAACGGCCGCCGCTGCGAAGTGCGTTCGCAAGCCGCGGTCGCATATACCGCACAACGGGGATCAACCCGAACGAGGCGCTGAACCCGATTGAGACGGAAAAGATGAACAGCAGAACCCGAATATCGATGCCGATGTTGCCGGCGCGTGGCAGGTGCACGAGATCCGATTTCGAGAGCAGATTCAGAGCGGCCCAGCACAGTCCGAGTCCCACCGCCCCGGCAATGGCGCCGAGCGTAATGCTTTCCAGCAGAAGTTCCCTGGCAATGCGCGTTGCGGCAGCGCCAAGCGCGGCGCGGACCGCAAGCTCCTGCTGGCGCCCCTCGGTTCGGACGAGTAGGAGGTTCGCGACGTTTGCGCACGCGATCAACAAAACGATGCCGACCGTGGCCATCAGCATCCATAGAGTGTTCCCGATATCGCCGACCACGTCGTCTTCGAACGGCCTCAAATTCGGAGCGATATGCGCATCTTCCAACATTTTGGTGGTCCAACCCGGAGGTGGCGGGAAGCGCTTGGTCACCATGGGCAAAATACGTGCAAAATCGGCGTTGGCTTGTTTGAGTGTTACGCCGGGTTTAAGCCTGCCGATTCCCAGGTAACTGAAATCGCCGAGATGCACTGTGGAGCGCTTAAAACGGAACGGCAAGAGCAGATCGACGTTCTGATCCATGAACTCGAACCACGGAGGCAGAACGCCAATGATCGAAGTCTGATTGCTTTCGATGTTGATGCGCCGGCCGATCACCGCGAGACTCCCACCGAAATGTGAATGCCAGTAGCCGTCGGAGATCATAACCGTGCGTTCGCCATCCGGGTCGTCGTCTTCAGGCGCGAACGGCCGGCCGACTTGCGGTGTAACCTCAAGAATCGGCAGGAATTCATGGGTGGCGAAAACAGCTTGCACCTTTTCGGGATGGCTCTTTTCGGTAACGGTGCTCGTGCCGCTGCTGAACATGCTGATGGCTTCGAAGGTTCGCTCCTCGTCGTGCATCGTGAAGTAGACGGATGGAGCCATGTTCAAATCCGTTATTTTTAGCTGCGGCTCTGTCATCCACAGAGACACTAGCTGCTCGGGNNGAATATGGCGGTTGTCGCCCCTAGCCCCAATGCGAGAGTGCCGATGCTCACCAGTGTGAAACCGGGCGTGGCGCGTAAGCAGCGTATTGTATATCGCAGGTCCTGAAGTATGCCGTCGAGGATGTTCTCCCAACCGTACGACCGTACCTCTTCGCGAAGCGCCGTGCTGGTCCCCAGCCCTATCCGTGTTGCGCGAACAGCTTCATGTGCTGTTAGCCCACGTGCTTCCAAGTCAGCTTTGGCTTCGGTGAAAAAACTGTCGACCTCGTCGGCAATGTCCTCATCCGCTTGCGTCCGCCGGAACAGATTGCGGAGTCCCCGTGCCAGTTGTCTCCTGATCGACATCAATTAAGCCTCGTTCTTGAGCAATCGCGAAATCGCTGCAGACCGGCGTAGCCAGTCCGCTGTTTCGCTCTGCAGTTGCTTTCTGCCCGTCTGCGTGAGCCGGTAGACTTTTGCCCGACGTGAATTCTCTGTTACCAGCCAATCTGCGTCCAACCACTCATTTCGCTCAAGGCGCTGCAGTGCTGTCAGCAGCGAGCCGGCGTTCACTTTGAAAACATTCTGTGTGACCGCTCGATCCGGCGCGCAATGCCGAAGGCGTGCATAGGTTCCAGGCTCAGGGTCTTCAGGATCAACATGTCCAACGTTCCCTGAATCACGTCTGTGTTGGAATTCTTCATCCAGGATGGCAACAGTATAGCGGCTCTTCCACCTGATTGTCAAGATATGATAGTCAAGATTAAATAATTGCCAACTGTACCACCCTGGTGCTTAATTGGAGTATTTCTTGCCGCTCCTTCACAGTCACTGGTCAGTAAGGGTTTCCAAGTTGGTAGTCTTCGAAAGCTAAAGCGCTAAGACTCTCTTTTTGCCCGGCATTCGGGACAGGGGCAGATTCTGCGCAGATGATCGAACGAGTAAATCCCGGTGCTGTGACCATCGTTCCAATGAATGCGCACGGCGTATTGGCCCACCTCTTCCACGGACACCATTTTCAGCGTGGGTTTGTACATTGGGAACAATTCCTGCTTCCGGTAATTGGTCTTTTGCGGTTCAGTGCCGTGCGCTCCGGTACAGGTGGCACACGGGCATTCGTCGCGCAGGTAGCCTACCGTGTAGTCGCTGTGGTGTCCGTCGCGCCAATCGATTTTGATGCCGGTCGACTTCGAAATGGCGATGTGTTCGGGATCGAGTGCTGTTTGAATTTGCATGCTGGATAAATTAAGAAGCGCTCTGCATTCGTTCGATGTCGCGGACGCCGGGGATGCGGCGGAAGGCGGTAATTACGCGCTCGAGCTGCTTTTTATCGCGCACATCCATGGTGATTTCGATAATGGCGCTGTGATCGGTACGCTTCTCGTCGCCGCGCGCTTCGAGAGTGCGAATGTTGCTTGATTCGGCGCTCAGCACAGATGTGAGCTGATGGAGAATGCCAGGGCGGTCGTCGGTGTAAATCATTACTCTGACCGGCAGCGGATCGCTGGCACTGCGGGCCCACTCGACCGCGATCTTACGCTCGGGTTCGTACATAAGCTTCTGCACGTTGGTACATTGCACCGAATGCACGGCGATGCCTTTGCCGCGCGTGATGTAGCCGACGATGGGTTCTCCGCGCACCGGATTGCAGCACTTGGCGCGATAGACCAGCACATCGTCGGCGCCTTTGACCTGGATCACCAGATCTTTGTCGCCCAGGGGCGAACCCGGCGATGGGGCGGGGGCTTCTCCCTTTTGGGTTGGCGGCGGGAGTGGTTCCTCGGGCGGTGTCCGGCGAGCTTCTTCGGGGGCAACTTTCTGCAGCACTTGGCGAGCTGAGAAACGGCCGAAGCCAAGGGCCGCATAGAGATCCTCGGTCTTGCTGACGCCATAGTCGGACGCCACCGACTGCAGGTCGTGATCGGAAATGCGGCCGAGGCTGACGCCCAAGCGGCGAGCTTCTTTTTCGAGCGACTTCTGGCCGATTTCGACCGCCTTAGCGCGCTCGACAGCGTTGATGACGTGGCGAATTTTGTTGCGAGCTTTCGAGGTCCTGACGACGGCAAGCCAATCGCGGCTGGGCTGATGGCCGGCTTGTGTCAGGATCTCGACCACATCGCCATTCCGCAGGGTGGTTTTTAGCGGCTTCATCGCGCCATTGACGCGGGCGCCGACGCAGGTATTGCCCACATCGCTATGAATCGCGTATGCAAAATCGATGGGCGTGGCTTCGCGGGGCAGAACGATGACCCGTCCGCGCGGAGTGAACGTGTAAACCTCTTCTGAATAGAGATCGACCTTCAGGGTGGAGAGGAATTCGCCCGAATCGCTCATGTCGCGCTGCCACTCCACGAGTTGGCGGAGCCAGGCAATGCGCTGATCGTCTTCGTCGGGGCCCTTGCTGCCTTCTTTGTACTTCCAATGCGCGGCGATGCCTTCTTCGGCGATCTTGTGCATTTCTTCGGTACGGATTTGCACTTCAAAGGTCATGCCTCCGGGTCCGATGACGGAGGTGTGAAGGGATTGATACAGATTCGGCCGCGGCATCGCAATGAAGTCTTTGATGCGTCCGGGGATGGGGTGCCACTCGTTGTGAATGACGCCGAGGGCGGCGTAACAGTTTTTTACCGAATCGGTGATGATACGAATGGCGAGGATGTCGTAAACCTGATCGAGCGTAATGCGCTGGCGCTTCAATTTCAGGTAGACGGAATACGCACGTTTGACGCGGCCTTGGACGCGGGCGGGGATGTCTTCACGCTGCAGCTTTTGTTCGATATCGGCTTTAAGTTCAAGCAGAAATTCCTCATGCTGGTGGCGTTTGGCATCAATTTCGCGCATGAGATCGGCGGCGGCCTCGGGCTGCAGCGTCTGGAACGAGAGATCTTCCAATTCACCGCGGATTTTACCCATACCGAGGCGGTGCGCGATGGGGGCGTAGATATCGAGCGTTTCCTGGGCAATGGCTTCGCGCCTCTCGGGCGGCATGACGTCGATGGTGCGCATGTTGTGCAAGCGATCCGCAAGCTTCACGATGACAACGCGGATATCGCTAGTCATGGCCAGCAGCATTTTACGCAAGCTTTCGGCTTGGCGGTCTTCGCGGTTGGCGAAGCTGATTTTGCTCAGTTTGGTGACGCCGTCGACGCAGCGGGCAACGTCCTCGCCGAACTTTTCGCGAATCTCATCGAGTTTGACCGGCGTGTCTTCCACGACATCGTGCAGCAGACCCGTTTCGATGCTGACTAGATCCATTTGCATGTCGGTGAGAATGTGAGCGACGGCCAGAGGATGCGTTATGTAGGGCTCGCCGGACTTGCGTTTCTGTTCGCGGTGCTGCTGAGCGGAAAAGCGGTAGGCTCGGTCGAGCGAAGTTAAGTCTTCTTTGGGACGCAGCGCGCGCACTTTTTCCTCAAGAGTGCGGTAGAGTTCCTCAACTTGAGGAGGTTCTAAGACGCTGGTAGACATGGAGGCTTAACTACTAGTGTAGTGGCATGGGTCAAAGGTGCTTAACCGGCTTGGGAGGACAAGCGGAATTCGGGTGTTTCGAAGGCTGATAACGCTCTCCTAGCGGTCGTGGCTCTGAAAAACCGTCGTTGATTCAAAACGCCTTCTGAACACCACTCCGTTGAAAATCGCTGCATGTCGGCATTGGGTACGGCTCGTTGACACTCGCGGCTCGGCTCGAGGCTTGACGGCGTAACCAGGGCGTTTTCATCATCATCGGTGGGCCGCACTCCGATGGGTCAACACGAATACTTCGATCGTTAGGCTAAAGCGAGCGGAACCGCTTCTTCCCAGCGTCCTTGCGCCTTCAAGATCAGCTCTACGACCTCGCGCGCCGCGCCGCGACCCGCAAGCTGGTGCGTTGTGTAGTGGCAGATCGCTTTCAATTCAGCCGCTCCATCAGCCACTGAAACGGCGAGCCCCGCACGCCGCGCCAGTGGTATGTCCGGCAAGTCATCGCCCATGTAAGCCACTTCATCCTCAGTGACCCCTGCCTTCTCCAAACATTCATCAAATGCTCTTGTCTTGTTGGCTTGGCCGAGATAAACAAAGGTTACTTTGAGTTCTTCGGCGCGCTTGGCTACCGCAGGCGACCGGCGGCCGGTGATGAATCCCGTTTGGATGCCCATGGTATGGGCAAGCGAAAGACCTTGACCGTCCTTTGCGCTGAAAACTTTCATCTCCGAAACAGGAGCGGGCACCGAGCCGCTGTTAGCGGTGGTTGTGGAGATCAGACACACTCCACCATCGGTCAAGGTGCCGTCTACGTCCATTAAGAAAAGCTTGATTTTCCGAGCGCGGGCAAGGACATCAGGCGAGGCAAGGGAGACGTCGGACATTCGACACGCCTAAGCGCCGACGGGGACTTTTTCGCGGACGTTGGTTACGGGCGTGAGCCAACCGAATTCGTCTTCAACCGCACCGTCGACGATGTCGAAGAAGCGTTTCTGGATTTTTTCAGTAATGGGCCCGCGGCTTCCGGTGCCCACCTTTATCTTGTCTACCGAACGGATGGGCGTAACTTCGGCGGCAGTACCGGTGAAGAAAACTTCGTCAGCGATGTAGAGAAGTTCGCGCGGAACGATGGTTTCAACTATGGGGATGTTGAGCTGGCCGGCGATTTTGACGATAGTGTCGCGCGTAATACCAGGAAGCACGGACGCACCCAGGGGCGGCGTGAGAATTTTGCCGTCGCGCACGAGGAAAATGTTCTCGCCGGAGCCCTCACTGACATAACCGGCTTCATCCAAAGCGATGCCTTCGCTATAGCCATTGGCCGCAGCCTCCATGCGGATGAGCTGCGAGTTCATATAGTTGGCACCCGCTTTGGCGAGGGCGGGGAGGGTGTTTGGCGCGATGCGCGTCCAGGAAGAAACGCAAACGTCGACGCCATCTTTCAAAGCAGCTTCGCCCAGATAGCGGCCCCAAGGGAAGCAGGCAATGTAGGTTTCAATGGGATTGTTGACGGGGAGAACGCCCACGTCGCCGTAGCCCCTGAGGACGATGGGACGAACATAGCAAACGCGCATATTGTTCTCGCGAATGACGTCGAGCATGGCGTTGGTCAATTCGTCGAGCGAATAGGGTACGTCCATGCGGTAGATTTTTGCGGAGTCCAGCAGGCGGCGCATATGCTCGCGGGGACGGAACACGGCGGGTCCTTGCTGAGTCTCGTAACAACGTACGCCCTCAAAGACCGAGCTGCCGTAGCTTACAACGTGGGAAAGGACATGAATCTGAGCGTTATTCCAGGCGATTAAGCGGCCGTTATGCCAGATCTTCTCGGTAGGCTGCAACATCTACCAAGTATAACGTCATAAAAGCAAATCGTTTTGAAATTCACGCTTCGACATCTTCTTCGTAGCCTTTGAGCGGGTCCTCTTCGCCGTGAGGCGCCGCGGATTTGTGCGACGCGCTGACGTGCTCCGCCGAGCGCCGTTGCCACTCCGAGGCGCGCCGGAGGCGACGGTCCACATCAATGTTGACGTAAAAGCGCCGTTGACAATCACGGCAACGGTAGGCAACCTTGCCCATCCAGCGCATGAAATGATCTTTCAACTTGCGCTTGCGGGAGCGGCTAACATCGCTGGAATGACAACTGGGACACATCGCTTCCCCCTTTCCCCTGAGAACGCCGGGCGCGCGAATTTGAGTTGATGATATCACCACATTACAACACGCGGCAGGCCGTAATTGGTCGGCCCTGGTGAAGTGGGCCGTTTTGCGGAACGAAGCCAATTCGCGCGGCCGGGGGCGGTTTAGCGCGTCCCCGGAACCACCGGCATGTGCGCGAATTCAGCGGTGGCATGTTCGCCATCGCGGTCAAATGCGGCAGGATAGAGAGTCTTACCTCTGGACTCGCACAATAAAACTGAGGTTGTTACTGTGAACCCGAACGATACGACTGACTTAGCCGTCCCCGATCCGCTGGCACGCGAGACGGAACTACCGGAGTGGACATCTCCCGTCATGATTCAGCTTGAAGTCCACTCGAACACGCTTAGCACGGACGGCGGATCTTCCGAGGCCTCGGAGACACACAGCTGAGCTCCCGTCAGAGGAAGAGAAATACTTGAGCGCATTCCTCGGTATCGTCGAGTGGGCAACGCAAGCCATCGCCCCAAGCTTTAGTCAAATGGGCCTGCCCGACCATCCGGGCCTCGGGCCGCTTCGGTCATGGGCAAGGCCGTACGCGCTCTTTCTGCACAAACAACGCTGCAACACTCCTGAAGACCTGCTGGAATCGCAGCCAACGCCGGCCCGGGGCAATTGCGGATGCATCCTCTTCGATGGGCGGCTCGATGATCGCGACTCTCTGTCTGAGGAACTCGGCATCGCACCGTCCGAACGCCGTAGTGACAGCAAACTTGTTGCGGTCGCTTTTGAGAAGTGGGGCGACGACGCACCCTCCCATCTCATCGGGGAATTCGTCGTCGCAGCGTGGGACGATGCCCAGCGCCGTCTCACTCTTGGAAGCGATGCCCGCGGCACCAGACAGCTCTACTTTCATCGCGCCAACGGGCACGTTGCTTTCAGCACCTTACTTCCGGCTTTGCTATCAGTGCCGGGCATTCCTCGCCACCTTGACGACTCGATTCTCGCCAACTTGATCGTGAACAATTATAGCGACACCCGCGAAAGCTTCTTCCGCGGCATTTACCGCGTTCTTAGCGGTACAACGGTCGTTCTCACCTGCTCGTCCGAACGGGTATTCCAGTATTGGAAGCCTGCCAGCGGCCGGCCCCTGGTTCTTAGTAACGACGATGAATACGTTGAAGCAGCCCGCGAAGTGCTTGACCGTTCTGTGAAATCGCGCCTGCGAAGTATCCAACCGGTCCCTCTCATGGGCAGCGGTGGACTC
>PMSX01000307.1 GCA_003167495.1 Bryobacterales bacterium
GCGTTGTTTCCACTGTCGAAAACAACTTTTATTTGCACGTTGCCCTTCACGTTCCATATCTCGTAGATGCCGCCGCTAAAGGTGGAAAAGTTCTGCGTCGAGAGTACTGTCTGGCTGGCGGAATCGACAATCGAAATGGTTTCTTTACGTCCCGCATTCTCCCAATCCAACAAATACAGTGAGATTTTGTGAGCGTTGCCGTCTGTGAGGTTCACATTGATAGTGAAGTTGGTGGAGCTGTAATACGTCGAAGCAATGTGTGTCGACGAACCGCTGGATATCTGCAGTGCGCGTGGGTCGCTCGACGGGTCAGCCCAGGTGTAGGTCGAGTCGCCCGTGAAGCTGACAGTCGCGTAGGAGGGAGCGTTTGTCACATCATTGGCAATCAGTTGGCCGTCAGCTCCGTAGCGGCCCGTCCAGGTGCCAAGCGTCGTGGTGTCCGAACCGGTGTAGGTCGCGGAAGACGTGACAGTGCTAGGCGTATCAAAGAAAACTCCGGCTACCACAGCGTTGTTTCCACTGTCGAAAACAACTTTTATTTGCACGTTGCCCTTCACGTTCCATATCTCGTAGATGCCGCCGCTAAAGGCGGAAAAGGTCTGCGTCGAGAGTACCGCCTGGCTGGCCGCATCGACAATCGAAATGGTTTCTTTGCGCCCCGCATTCTCCCAATCCAACAAATACAGGGAGATTTTGTGAGTGTTGCCGTCTGTGAGGTTCACATTGATAGTGAAACTGGTAGAGCTGTAGTAAGTCGAAGCAATGTGTGTCGACGAGCCGCTGGAAACTTGCAGCGCGCGTGGATCGCTCGACGGATCCTGCCAGGTGTAGGTGGAGTCGCCCGTGAAGCTGACAGTCGCGTAGGAGGGAGCGTTTGTCACATCGTTGGCAATCAGTTGGCCGTCAGCGCCGTAGTGGCCCGTCCAGGTGCCAAGCGTCGTGGTGTCCGAACCGGTGTAGGTCGCGGAGGAAGTGGTTGCGACGGCGCCGGTTCCGGTCAACGTCACAGTCTGCGTCGAACCGGTCACATTGCCGGAGTTATCGGTCACTATCAAACGGGCCGTCGCGCTGCCTGCGGCGCTGGGGGTGAACGTAACGGAGATGCTGCAATGGGCCCCCGCTGCCAGCGTCGAACCGCAGCCATTTGATTCCGCGAAGTCGGAAGCATTCGTGCCGCTAAAAGCGATACTGGCAATGCTGAGAGATGCGGAACCGGTGTCGCTGAGAGTCACGGTCTGCGCGGCGCTGGTCGTGCCGTCCGTTTGTACCGCAAAGGTCAGCGAAGTCGGGGAAACCGAAGCGATAGGTGCCATCACTGTAGTGACGTTCCAATTGTTCACAAGATTGGTAACGTTGACCGATCCTAATCCGCTCGCGCGGTCGTAACCGACGCCGGCCGGATAGGTTTCACTGCCGGTATTGTAGTTTGGTTCACCGGGAACAGCGTTAGTGCCAACCGTGGGATCGTTAAAAATGCAAGTCGCGGCTGGCAAACCAGCGGTATTGGATGCGTTACACGCTGAAAGGTTTTCGGTGGCAGCCAAGGCGTAAAGCCGCGGCGTCAATTGCCCCAGACGTGAACCTGCCTGCTGGTTGAGCAGGGCGATAATACTGGCGAACGATGGGGTTGATGCAGAAGTTCCGTAAATCGCGGCCAGTGATGGCGGTGAACTGGAGCATGATCCGTCCAGGCAAAGAAGATAAGCGTCATGGCCCGCCGCCGTTAGAGAAACGTCGGGAAGATCGCGCGCCCCGTCCGCCGGAATGCCGGCAACGCCCGCTTGCCACGATGGTTTTTGAAAGAAGGCACTGGCGCCACCCCCACCTGCCAGGATCGGATTGCCGCTCCCGCAAACACCACCAGCGCAGTTGGCATTCCAAACGTCTTCAGGAATGTAAGACAAGGCGGAACTGAGGGTTGAGCTATTGGTGGAACTCCAATAGAGAGAGTAGTCTCCATTCTCGTTGAACTGCGTACCGCCAACAGCGACGTTGTAGGGCGTGGACGCCAAGCCGTTAACTCCAATTGGCTGAGTGGCCTGGGTTTCGGTATCGGAGTCGCAACCGGCCGACCCGGAATCGCCGGAGGCAACTGTATAGCTGATGCCTTCGGCCGCCGCTTGTTGGGCGTTCGAGGAGATCATGGCCTTCTGGGCCGAAGTAAAGTTGGCTTCGCATGAACCAAAGCTCTCCGTCATTACGTTACCGAGATTATTGTCAATGATGTAGATTTCCGACAAATCTACGCCGTCGGTCGTGGCGGTGCTCGCGGAGACGACTAGATCCACCGTGGCATCGGTAGCCAGCGCGCCAGCCCAACTGGTGTCTAGAACGGCTTCCGCTTCTTCACCACCGCCCAAGTCGCCGGGATTCGTGCCGTTCACGATGATGTTCGGAGGATTAGCGGGAAGTCCGAACACACTTCGAAACGAAACCACGTCCTGAACATTGATATTGGTTCTGCCCACTACGGCGATGATCGTGCCCGCGCCAGTGATCGCCGGATAGAGTGGATTGACGTTGTAGATGGTGGCGTAATCGCCTGGCGCCAGATAGTAGTTCCCGGTACTATACGTGAACTCCGGGGTGCGCGTCACATGGCCGTCAATGATCGACGACTGGGGAACGGAGAAAAAATTATGCAGTGTCGCTACGCCCGCGACTGCGTCCGCTAGCGCGGCTGGAATCTCTTGAACGGTCGCATTGGCCCAGTGATCGACACCCTTTACCGTAAACTTGTGGATCTCCGTGCGGAAGGTATTGCGCACCTGACCGGCGTTGCCTGAGAATTCGATGAGACTGCGGCTGGCTGCGGCGGGTTCCACCTTGAAACCGTGGCCTTCTAACCAAGACGTGACATCTTGAATGTCGGCGTCCGACGCGCCAAATTGTTGACCAAACTCCTCGGGCGTAAGCCACTTGTGATAATTCGGCGAAGAAGGCTGCTGGAGCTCTTCCAAAAACCGATCGAGCGCCGCTTGCCGTTCCGGACTGCGCTTCAGAACAAGCAGCATCCTCTCCATGGCAAGGTTGTCCGGTGCAGCACCCTGATCAAATTCGCTCTTTGCCATTGGGTGGACGCTGCGCGCGACGGCAACTCGTTTTCCGTCGTCAATGGACGACGTAATCAAAGTGGGGGCTTGTGCCGCTTCGATCCCCTCGCAAAGGACAATGGCGAGAGTAAAGGCAGCCAACAGACGGACGACCTTCGATTTGAACATTGCAGACCTGGGAATTTAGCCTAGAAGTAATAGTGTATACTTCACTAGTTAATCTCACAGCGTCGCCGCGGCACTATGCGGTAGACGAGCGCGGAGCGAAGATTCTCCCTTAGATCGTCATCGAAGCGGGTGGCTGTTGTTTTTGCCGTTTTGCGAATTCCGACCAGACGGTGGCGCCCGTGATAGTGACACCATTTGCTAGTTTCACGTCTGTGATAGGCATGAGCTTTGCCCCGTCCCAGATGGTGATGGCATGCGCAGATGGATCAAAAACAAAGACTGCCGGGATCAGGCTTTCACTATAGTGCTGGCACTTTGTGACATGTCTTCCTGGTCGGACACGACCTCGAAGACAACGTCCACGGGTCGGGTTGGATACGCGCCTTCGAATTCTTCGAGAACACCATAAACATCCGGGCGCGGATGCCAATCACGAACATTTCGGAGTTCCGCCTCTACTGTTGAGATGTAACCAGCAAGCCGAAGGAGATCAGCCAGGAGGATCTGAAGGATGCCGTGAAATTTTGTGGGCGCAGGTTTGTGTCGAGCTTCACCCAACCAATACTCCCACCCTGCCTCACTGCCGTAGGTAGCATCATATTCGTTGACGGTCGGGGATGTGGCGCAGGTGCTGGCATTCGGTGCCATGGCTTCTATTATATCGGCGTAGTGCCTCCGGCCGCGTGTTTCGGAATCACCTCCTAACTGGCCCAATGCGGCGCAAGAACTCATAGGGCGCTGGAAAGAGTGGAACGGCGCGCGTTAGCTCTTGAACAGCGCGTTTAGTTCTCGAAAGCTCACGGCTTCATCGGCAAAGGCAAACGTGCCATGTTCGCGCATTTCACGGGCGGCGCGCAGAAACGCGCCCAAAGCGGCCCTGGACAACGCGCTGCCCACGCTCACGCGCCGTACTCCCAGCGCAGACAGGTCGGCAAGGCTGAGCGAAACTCCTTGCAGTCCCATCACAACGTTCACTGGCCGATCAACCGAACGAACAACCTCGGCAATGTCTTCGCTAGTCAAAAGTCCCGGTGCGTAGAGGACGTCAGCGCCCGCCTCCTGAAATGCCTGCAAACGCCTGATTGTATCTTTCAGATCGGGCCTGCCACACAAAAAGTTTTCAGCACGCGCAGTCAGGGTAAACGGGAAGGAAAGAGTGTGAGCGGCCTCGGCCGCCGCACGCACGCGATCCACAGCCAGCTCAAATTCATAAATCGGTTGGTCCGGCCGCCCAGTCGAATCTTCAATAGAGGCGCCGGCCAAACCCGCCTCGGCAGCAAGCCGGATCGTCTCGGCAACAATCTCGGGACTATCGCCAAAGCCGTTTTCGAGATCGCCGCTGACCGGCAGATCCGTGGCCGAAGCGATCACGGAAACATGCGCCATCATGTCTTGGCGCGTCGTTGTATTATCGGGCCGTCCGGCTGAAAACGCGTAGCCTGCGCTGGTAGTGGCCAGTGCCTCAAAGCCCAAATGCGCCAGCAATCGCGCCGAGCCGGCGTCCCAGGGATTCGGAATGATAAATGCTTGGTTGCGCCCATGCAGCGCACGAAACGCCAGAGCCTTTTCTCTTTGTGTCGACATTATTCCCTCTCACCTCTCCCGAATGTCGACCGCAGACCAAAATGTTCCATCCACACTTCCACGAACGTTCTCTCTTCACGGACGATCAGACGATTAGCTTGTGCCATCGCAAAATTCTCGCACGCCGCAGTGTCAACCTTCAGGCGAACGGCGGCCGCATCTTGGACGGGCGCTTGGCTCAGCGCTTCTGATGCTCGCGATTCGCAAAAGATGGGTGGCCCAAGATCCAGATTGCCGGGCTTTGACCATCACGCGAGCCGGCTGTAGCGAGTTGCTAACCCGGCTCGGAGTTCATGCACCGAATACCAAGTAACTACTTCTTCGGTACCGCAACGGTGATGTTACGGAACAAGAGACCGCCGGTGTGATCGCCCTGGATATAAAACGGCCCCGGCTTGCCCTCGTCGGCATTCAGCGCCCCTCCTGTAATACCTGCGATTTCTTTACCATCAATGATAGTCGTGCCATTCCGCGCTATGGTGACCGTGCGTCCCACTAGAGTCACGTCAAAGCTCTCCCATTTCCCCGGTGTCCGAGGAAGTTGAGTACTGGGCGCCAGCCGCCCGTACACGGAACCCATGGCGCGCTCCGGTGGTTCGGAGTTGGCGGCTTCATATTCGAGTTGTACTTCATAGCGGCCGCGCAGATAAAAGCCGCTGTTGGCGTCCTCGGGGCAATTCACTTCGAAATGCAGCTTGAAATCGTCGAAGGTGCGTGTCGTTTTCAGATTCGCGCCGCGAGTTTCGTTCACCAGCACTCCGTCTTTGACAATCCAATGGCTCTTGGCCGGATCGCCAATCGGCTCCCAGCCGTCTAAATTCTTGCCGTTGAAAAGCGCTTCAGGTTCAGACCAGGCTTTGGGCGCTCCGCGCTTCAATGCCGGCGCCCGCACACCTGTTAGTTCTCTTGTTTTGTCTCCGTGCTTTTCGGTTCCAGTCAAACGCCCATGGGCAGCAGTTAAATCCCACGAGTTGCCTGTTCCGACCTGGAGAACCAGGTGATTGCCTTCAAGTTTGTAGTCCTTCACTTGATAGACGTGGCCGCCCGTAGGCTGAAACCAAATCTCATAATCGTTAGGGCCTTTTTGTTCGACGCTCAACCAATTCGCGCCCACGGTATGCTCTGCGGCTACGTCAAAATCCCAGCGACCGATAAAATCCTTGCTGTCGTCCGTTAAAGCCGGAAGGCTCAGTATCGAAGCCAGCATCAAACCAACCAGAATGTTTCTCATACTCGCAGTCATTATATAAGTGGACACGTTAGCCGTTCGCAAAGACCACCAACGATAATTGAATTTATGGAAGTCTTACAAATGAATACCCCCGCTCCAGCCGCCTCATGGGACGCGAAACTCGACCGCTTGGCGGAAGTGGCCGTGACAGTGGGTCTCGGGTTAGCCCGCGGCCAGGAACTGGTGATGACCGCGCCATTGGATGCCGTGCCGCTGGTACGGCGGATCACGGAACATGCTTACCGCGCCGGAGCGCTTCTGGTGACCACTCTTTTTACAGACGATGAAGCCACCCTGTCGCGCTATGAGCATGCGCCCGGCGAAAGCTTCGACCGGGCAGCCGTCTGGTTGCAAGACGGTTTAGCGGCGGCCTACCGTGCTGGGTCTGCGCGGCTGGCCATCACAGGCGCCAATCCGGCTTTGCTCGCAGGCCAGGATTCAGGCAAGGTTTCGCGCGCCAACGTGGCCTTTTCCAAAGCCAGCCGTCCCGCGCTGGAGCTGATCACGCGCCACGAAATCAATTGGACCATCGTCGCCGCGGCAACACCCGCGTGGGCCAAGCTGGTGTTTCCTCACTTACCCGAAGATCAAGCCCTTGCCCAGTTATGGGAAGCCATCTTTCGCACCACGCGGATCGATGTCCCTGATCCCGTCGCCAATTGGCGCGCCCACGGCGCACAACTCCAAAGCCGTGTGAAATTGCTCAATGACAAGCGCTTCTACTCCTTGCGTTACAAAGGTCCCGGAACCGAGTTAACGATTGGTTTGGCCGACGATCATTTGTGGTGCGGTGGTGGTTCCACCGCCAAGAACGGCATTGCTGGTTTCCCTAACATGCCCACGGAGGAGGTGTTCACCACGCCGCACAAAGACCGTGTCGACGGCGTAGTGACTAGCACCAAACCTCTTTCGTATCAAGGCACCCTGATTGATGGTATTTGCGTCGAATTCAAAGGCGGCCGCATTGCGCGGGCCACGGCTAAGCAAGGTGAAGCCATTCTCCAAAGCATGATTGACACCGACGAGGGCGCGCGCCGTCTGGGCGAAGTTGCTTTGGTGCCCCATTCGTCCCCGATCGCGCAGAGTGGCCTGCTCTTCTGGAACACTCTGTTTGACGAGAACGCCGCGAGTCATATTGCACTGGGACAAGCGTACAGCACATGCCTCATTCACGGCGATTCTTTAAGCAAAACCGACCTTTCCGCTAAGGGCGCCAATGAAAGTTTGATTCACGTGGATTGGATGATTGGTTCGGGTGAGTTGGACGTGGACGGAGTATTCGCTAACGGAGAGTCCGTTGCCCTGATGCGGCGAGGGGAGTGGGTTTAGCTCTTCACAATTTTGATCGAGAAGAAGCTTCTCATTGTGAACTATATAGAGGAATCGAGAGATTTTTCTTGTCAGACCTCGACATCTTCTCTTTGGGACTCAATACAAACGAAATCCCGGAAAAACAGTTTTCGTTTCCCGCCGAGATCATCGGTCATCTGCAGACCTTGATTCGAGGTATAGCTCTCCATGCGATTGAAGGTAGCACGGACGATCTAAAGCAGTTGCAGCAGCGTATGTCTGCAATCGCCGATACTCTAACGCCTGATAGCTCGCCGGACGACCTACTGGTCGGAATTGGAAAGACTCTACGAGTGCTGGAAGAATACAACCGGCGCGCCACTGCAATCTTTCGGGGACAGGCGGATGAACTTCGCGGAATGCTGGGCACCATGATGGCAACAGTGATTTTCATCACCTCTTCTAGCGAAGCCAGTGTCAAGCAACTCAGTACAATTGAATCTAAGCTTGAGCGGGTAGCCACTCTCGAAGACACGCGGCAAGTCAAGACCTATTTGACGGATTGCCTCGCGCTTGTGCGGAGTGAGAGCCTGCGCTTGCAGACAGAAACCCGCACCAAAATCAACTCGCTGAAGAACGATGTCGACCGCCTGTCGAGCCGGCTTAAGTCGGTTTCCGCGGAAGATACGCAGCAAGATCACGTCACCGGTTTGCCTGGGCGCTCGACGGCGGAAGAAGCCATCGCGACCAAGATAGCGAGACGCAAAGAATTCTTGACCGCCCTGTTTGTGTTGGACCGCTTGGCTTCGATCAATGGGCGATTCGGCCGCTTGGTCGGAGACGATGTTCT
This sequence comes from Bryobacterales bacterium, assembly GCA_003167495.1. Lineage (GTDB taxonomy): Bacteria > Acidobacteriota > Terriglobia > Bryobacterales > Bryobacteraceae > Bog-105. The sequence continues at coordinate 8,177 of PMSX01000307.1, forward strand.
GGTCAGCGCCGCCCAAATGCTGGCGCAAAAGCTGTCCGGCGCAACGCTTTATCGCTGGAGCGGCCCTGCATTTGTCGCGATTTTCGATCCGTCCGCAAACCTGGCCCAAGCGGAAACCCGCGCCGTTCAGGCGGCAGCGATGCGTCTGGAGAAGAATATCGAAACCGGCGACCGGTCGGTGCTGATCGTCATCACTACCTTATGCCACCTGCAGCGGGTTACCAGCAACCTTACCCCCGACGCCGTCTTTCGCAGCATGGATGCTTTTTTGGCGTCGCACGGTCCAGCTCTGCCCCCAACCTAAAAGCATCCGAGTTGAGACGCTGGCGGGAAAGTCTACTGTGCATCCTCCAAAATCTCAAAACTGAGCAGTACTGCCGGGAATGGCGGCCGATTGCGAGCCACCACGTACAGCCGATTCCATTCGGGAACGAACAATCCCGTTCGCGCTCCGTCCAGGGTGTCGGTTCGCGACAAGGCTACATACTCGTCCGCGCCCTTTTGCTGATAGACCGCTAAACTTCCTTCTCCACCTACCACATAAACCCGTTTCCGCCGGCGGTCGTAGAAAATGTCGTCGGCATCGGCAACCGTGGATAGCGACGCCATTACCGCGCCATCGTCCATATTGAGTACCAAGAGCCGCGCCGGTCTGCGCGAAACCACAAACACCCGCCGGTTTGGCTCGTCGAGCGCCATGGGCGCATTCTCGCGTGGACGTATCGCCCAAGACTCGGTAATTGTATGGCTGCGCCGGTCGACGACTGAAACTTCTCCCGTTCCCGGCAAGTTGACAAAAATGCGGTTGCCGTGGGAATCCACTTCGAAGGACTCCGGATGAGATCTCAGTTGAATGTCGGCGCGCTGGCCCGTTTGCAGATCCACAATCGCCAGCGCCCCAACGCCCCACCCCACAATCACGCTTTTCCCATCGGGAACCATGCGAATATGGTCGGCATCGCCACCCATCTGCTTGCTATCCAGCAGTTTCAAAGTCCTGGCGTCGTAAGTGCGCAAACTTCCATCCGCCGCGTTCGATACGAGTAGATTGCCGCTCTCGGGCAAGAAGGCCAAATCTTGTGGCTGCGACAACCCCCCGATAGTATTCAAGTGCTCTAGCGTTTGCGGATCGAAGATTTCGATGGTATTGTTTCCGGTCGCGGCCAAAAAAATGCGCTGGCCCTTTACGTCGGCCGCCATGTGTTGGACCGATCCCTGGATATCTTCTAACTTTACTGCCTTTACCAGCTTTAGAACCGTTTGTTTGTGCTCGTGAGGTAAACGAATCGGAAAGACCAGAAGGGCGGCACAAAATAGGAACCCAGCGCGCATCCCCCAATCTTACTCAAACAGAGTGTCACGCCGCGTTTACTGGGGCTGGTAGATCCGGATCTCCGCTGCATGCCCGCCAAATTCCCGCACCGCCACAAACAAACGATTCCATTCGGGTACAAACAGACCCGTTCGTGCGCCCGCCACGGTGGCGACCGAATCGATTCCAACATAACGATCCGCCGTCTCTTGCGCGTAGATCGCGATCTGTCCCTGCCCGCCGATCACGTAGAGACGCGTATGAATCGGATCGTAGAATAAATCGTCCGCATCGCCGACCGTTGCCAGATTCGCCAGCACCAGCCCGGAGTCCATATCCAAAATCAACAACCGTGCAGGCCGCCGGCAAGCTACGAACACGCGGCGGTTGGTCTCATCAAGGGCAATCGGGAAATTGTCCTGCCCCTCCTTCACGGGCCATTCAGCCAGCACTTTGAAACTATTCGAATCCACCACGGCGACGGAGTGCGAATCCGGCAAATTGACAAAAAGGCGCGGCTGCTTTTCGGCTACTTGAAAAGATTCAGGATGCGCTATCAAGGCAATATCCGCCAGTCGTTTGCCGTTGGAATCCAAAACCGCCAGCGCGCCATCCCCGTATCCCACGTAGACTCGGTTCTGGATCGAATCCACCCCTATGTTGTCTGCATCTTTTCCGATGTGCAGACTGCCGTTCGGCTTGAGCGTGGCGCCGTCGAACATTCGCAACGTGCCATCACCACCGTTTGTCGCAAAGATGCGATTGGAAGATTTCAAGTAGGCAACGCCGTGTGGCTCCACAACCCCATGAATCGAATCAAGCAGTGAATTCGTACGGACATCCAGCGCTTCCACGCTGTCGTTGCCTGAAGCGGCAACGAACAGACGCGCGTGATAAACATCAGCGGTCAGATGATTGATCCTGCCGTGCACGGCGGGCAGCGGGATTTTTCCCACGAGTGGAAGAGGTGGTGTTTGTTTTTGTGCGCCCAGCTCTGCGCAGAGAAGAACCAGAACCGCAAAGCCCTGTCCTGGAAATCTGTTGATCTTCAAAGCCAATTAGAGCAAATACGAACCAGGGTAGTACCATGAGGTAGGGAGACTGCAAATGGCGGACGGAAGCGGCGATTACCTATCCAGATTCGAGCGCCTCGAGAAATCGCTGGAACTCGTGGCAGCCACCATGACCAAAATCGTGGCAATCCAGCAAGCACAGGCCGAGAGAATGGACCATATGGACGCCAAAATCGACCGTCTTGCAACAATCGTAGACGATCTGGTCGGACCCGTCCGTAGCTTGATCTCCCGCATGCCACCGCAGATCCTCCAATAGAATCAATTATCCGGTGGCCACTCACTGCACACCGCTGCCGGCGGTAGCGGACTTCGAACTCGAATCGGCGGCAACTTCGTTTTGCCGCTCAAAATGCAGCAAGAAGGACGCACCGGGAGAACGGCCCACGACCAATTCGCCATCGAGTTGCTCCGCCAGCACCTGCACAATTTCTAGTCCAAGAGTCTTTGGCTTTTTCGGGTCAACGCTGGATGGCAATCCGACTCCCTTATCGGACACACTCAGCGTCACTTGGTTATCGATGCACGAAAGATGCACGGTGATTTCGCCCACTCCCTCGGGATAGGCATATTTAAAAGCGTTCGTGAGCAACTCATTCAAAATTAAGGCGCACGGAATGGCTTGATGAATCGTGAGATGAACCGGGGTTAAGTCGAGGCGGCATGTGATGCCGGGACTTTCCGCCATGGAGGCAAGCAGGCTCTCTGAAAGCTGAAGGGCATGGTCCGCTAATTCCACCGTCAGCAGGTCGTCGGTGCCGTATAGCTGCTCATGAATCATCGCCATGGTGGCTATACGCCGCTCGCTGTCTCGCAACGCAGCCTCTGCTTCACTGCTACCGGCATTGTCCGCCTGCATGCCTAACAAATGAGAAACGATTTGCAGGTTGTTCTTCACGCGATGGTGGATCTCGCGAAGCATCGCCTCTTTTTCCTGCAAGGCGATCCGCAACTGCTTTTCGGCGTTTTGCGCGGCTATCTCGGCCAATTTACTCCGCGTTATGTCGACATTCAATCCGTGGACTTGGCGCGGCCGGCCAGCGGCATCTTCCTCTACAACGCCGTAGCATTCCACCCAGCGCGTCACACCGTCGTCGCCGTTGATGCGAAATTCGAGAACAAGCTGACTTTCCGCCGCCAGCCGGTCAAGCCATTTCCCTCGAATGTCTCCCATGTCGTCTGGATGCTGCCGGGCGCGGAACCACGCTCCGGGAACTGGCCCGGCGATGGGTGAGGCGCCGTATAATTTAAAAACTGTGGGGTGGGCTATCACTTCATCGGCATCGATATTCCAGGTAAAATCTCCTACCAGCCCCGCGCTAAAAATGAGCGCTCTTTGGTGTTCTCGCACGATGCGCTCAATGGACTTGCGCTCGGTAATATCGGCTATGCTGGCCACCGCAAATCGGCGCTCAGCCAGGCGGATCGAACTCAAACCAATCTGCAGGGCGATCTCAGAGCCGTCTTTCCGCCGGCCGAACAATTCGCGATCGGCTGCCATGAGCCCCCTCCGCAGCTCGCGGAAGAACTCCGCCCTATGCTTGACGTGACGTTCCCTCAGCACGTCCCCGATGAGTAGTTCCACAGGCTGGTTTTCCAACTCCCCTTGCTCATAGCCAAACATCTTCTCCGCCGAACTATTGGTGAATACAATCCGGCCCTCTTCATCCACCAGCGCAATCCCAGTGGAAAGCATTTCGCTGAAGGCTTCAATACTGGCAAGTTGTGTCAAGGAAGTAATGTCTTGGCAAGACATGCGAATCAGCACCAGAGCCCCACCGTCCCCTTTCACGCCATGCGCTGTCATCATCACGGGCACCGAATCACTACCCGCGCGCAAGAAACGCAGCCTTACGTGCTTTATCTCCTTCTGGCGGCGAAGGCTCTCTAATGTATCCCCAACGGGGCCGCGATACTCCGGATCGATCAAATCCAGGAGGCGGCTCCCTAGCGGGCTCATGCCAAGCGTATCCACCGTCACTTGATTGCAGTCCACAACCCGTAGGTTGTGGGGATCAACCGACAGATCCATGGTTCGCAATGCTTCAAGGCTGGAGAGCCCTTCACTTTGCTCGTGAATCCGTTTTAATGAAGCGGTAGCTTCGCCGAGTTGAACCGGCGAAAGCGCCTCTAAGAGATTCAGGAGTTCTGTAGGCAAAGCCATGGCGATCACTGCGAATCATCTACCAACAGCCCTCATGGCGAGTTTGTTAGGGCTAGGGCGCAGTAAACCACTGAGTTCTTCGGGTGAAGAAAGTTGGCGAGATTTTAACCTCGATTGCCAGCCCTGCTCACTCGCTTGCTTTCTTGAAACCAGCCGGACAAATTGGGTTAACGAATTCCGGCTTTCAAAGAAAGTCCGCAATTTGCGGCGATTCGGACTTGACACACTGTCGCCATCCGCAATCACGCAGTCGATCTTGCTGTCGTGCAGTTGGCAGAGCAACAGTGCCTCTGCCACGCTGGAACAGCGGATCACCGCGTAGCGGCTCTCCTCCAGTTGCGCTTCTATCTGGCCCAAGATATGCAGATCCGAACCAACAATCAGCACAGAGCCGAGCCGGTTCAAGCCATCGACAAGGTCCTGAGACGCGTGTTGCAGCGGCAAAATAATTTCGAGAGTTCCTTGCGTCTCCGATAGAAGTTTGAAAACAATGGACCCTTGCATGGCCGCGACGATAGCCTGCGCGATCGAGAGGCTGAAATCGGGATTCTCCATTTCGAGAGGAAACGAAAGCGGCTGCCAGGCGGGGGCTCCCAAGTGTTCCAGCTCAAACAGAATACTCACCATTTCGCCGGCTTGCTGGGTCGAGATGCGAATTCGCCCCGAACCGGCCATGCGCTCGCGGGCGTTCAGAAATACATTGAGCAGCAGCGTCTGGAGACGCCCCGGGTGGCAAAGAATCAGCGTCGATTGGTCGGTCAGGTGAATGTCGACTTGCAGAGACCGGCCGCATAGCTTGTTCAATAGTGGCGTAGCGGAGGCCACCACTCCCGAAGCGCTTACAAAGGTGGCGCGCACCGAAAGCGGCGCATTCAACTGCGAAAGTTGGCCCGTCATCAACAGGCCCAGCTCGCTCGCCCGCGCAATGGTGTCCGTCTTGTCGCGCAAAGCGGCGCCTTCCGGGCCGGGTAGCCGGGCCACGAGTTGCGCCAATTCATGCGCTGTATTGCTAAGCAAGTTGTGCAGGCTATTGAAGTCTCCTTCAATACCGGACGTCAATCGACCCAGCGCTAGCATTCTTTCCTCGTACTGCGCAATCTTTTCTTCCTGTTCGCGGCGGGAAACATCGCGTAGCGTGAAGATCGCTCCAGCGGGCTGCCCGTCCGTGTAGCTCATCGCAACATCGCCTTCGACGGCAATGCCCGCTTGCTGGATCGGTACCCGCAGACGCGTATTCTGGGGAAGAGAAACGCAGTCGCCCCATTCCGCTTTGTCCATCAAATGACTGGCGAGGTTGCTTTGCTCGCCGCAGAAGAGGGAAAGGGCCGAGTCGATCGGCTTGCCAACGACTTCAGCGCGCTCCCGGCCCGTCAGATCCTCGGCGGCCGAGTTGAGAAACTGCACGTCACCGGCCAAGTCTGTAACGAGAACGGCATCCGGAATACCTTGCAAAATGGTTGTGAGCCACGTGCGGTGCCTTTCCAGTTGCTGTTCGATCCGGTGCTTATGCAGAGCCATCTCAATTGTGCTGGTTAAGCTCAGCGCCGAAATGGGCTTTACAATGTATCCAAAAGGCTCGGTTTGGCGGGCGCGTTCCAGCGCCTTCTTGTCCGCATGCGCGGTCACGAAAACTACCGGTAGATGGAAGTTCCTGCGGATTTCGAGCGCCGTCTCAATACCGTCCTTATCTCCCTTGATGTGAATGTCCATCAGCACCAAATCCGGCGACGAAGTCTCAACGGCCCGAATGGCTTGGTTGGCGGTAGCCACAAGGGCTGCTATCTCGTAACCGGAAGCGCCAAGCAAGCGCTTGATCGCCAGACCGATAATGGCTTCGTCTTCAACGATGAGGACTCGGGCTAGGCGGCCCATCAATTTCATGGGGAACCTCCTTGAACTCTTGCCAACTAGCTTGTCGGCTCAAGCAAGTCGACAGACTATGTATCGATAATTAATACATTCGACCTTACACATGCATGCAAGGTGGGTAGCCCGGTGGCGGAGAAAATGAAACGTCTAACTAGCTTTAAGTGAAGCACAAACTCCTGGCAAAAAGATAGACGTATTTCTTGTTTTTATAATCCCCGAATCGCGGCCTAGGCCTAGCGGCGGCGTAATTTCTAGCTGAGGCCCGGGTTGTCTCCTGGCTTCGTGTGACGGTTTCGGAGTGCCGCCTTCTTCTTGCGAATGTGATTTGTGAAGAAAATGCTGATTGGCCCGGAAAGCAAAATCAAAAGCGAAGTCCGCGGATGAGCATAAGATCGCCGGGCGGCGGTCCATGTACGCCCAATAGGGCGAGCTTATGATTTTGGCTGACCGAAACGAAATAGAACTTACGGTCTGAATCCGATAAGACAGTTTTGTCGTATTCAGATTTGAAATCGTGGAATCGCAACTCGTTCTGCGCGCTGGTGGAAACGTAGTAAATTCCCTCACGAGTCACGGACATAGCACGTTGTGCAATGTCGTCCAAAACCTTCCTCGCCGGACCCCCAGATGAGGGCATAGCAAAGACCGGCGTCGAGATATCGTCTCTTAGTGTGAAGTAAAGAGTGCGTCCGTCTGGAGACTCCTCAGCCACGGAACCACCCTCAGTTGTCATTTGTTTCGTGCGGTCGGTCAAGAGATCCTTTTTCCAAATGTCGCTTGCCGCGCCGTGACACAACGCAAAGTAAATGGAGTGGCCATCGGCGGACCAGCGCGGTATTACCGTATCGGTCGGACCGTTCGTCAATCGGTGAACGTTGTTTCCGTTGCGGTCGCACGTAAGAATGTTTCTGTGTCCGTCGAGCATCCCATCAAATGTAATTTGCTGTCCGTCGGGAGAGATGTCCCCGGAGCCTGATTGCGCTCCTGGCAGGGTGAGTTTATGAAGACCCGAACCGTCGCTACGTGCGGTCCAAATCTGGCTGACACCCGTTCGATCTGACTGGAAGGTAATCCACGAGCCGTCTGGCGAAATGCGCGGAAGCGAATCAGCGCGAGATGAGACGATGAGAGGCTTAGGTAGGGAGTGAATTGCCCTACCCGGGCCCGAAAGAGGAACACTAAGAATCTGTTCGCGAAAAAAACCAACGCGTGTACAGAACCATATCACCGGAGGGCGAGACAGATGCCTGTATGGCGTCCGCACCCGCGTTTGGAACCGGCTCAGCCGACGATGGACTTCGAATATCCAAATAGTAAAGTCTTGGCGAAATCCAGTCGCCGGAGGTGAACAAAATATGCTTGCCGTCAGGATGCCAGGCTGGCGATCGACACCATCCTTCATTTCCGTACAACAGAACGGGCGGACCAACTGGGTCAGCCTTTCGATTGAGCGATAAGCGATAAAGATCCGCCCTTCCGATTGCCACTGGTCGCGAAAAAACTAAGGTTGAGCCGTCGGGTGAGAGAGCCGGGTCGGCATCACTCATGGCCGAACTTTGTGGCAGCTGGGTAAGTTGGATCTCACGCCGGCTATCGATGTTGAAAAGGCAAATGGATCCATGGTTTGAATAGATCAGACCTTTTCCATCCCTCGTCCAGGCAACATAGGGACCTGGACTTGCGATTAAGACAACATGCGGATTTGAGACGGTCGTAAGTGAACGTTCCGTTCCCCCGTCGAGCGGCTTCACTACGACGGTTGAGGCTGTCCTGCCGATACGGAGGAATGCGATCGACCGCCCGTCGGGCGAAAACGCCGGGCCGGTTTGATTGCCGTCGCCGGTTACAAAGGGGCGAATCGACTCTGATCCCAACGTCTTTAGATAAATGTGGGAGGGGCCGTTCGGCTTAGCCCAGGCGAATGCAATTTGCCGTCCGTCGGGCGAGAAATTGCTTGATAATTCGTCGCCTTCAAAGGCGGTAAATGGGACCTCTGCGATGTTTGCAGTTGCAGGGTGTTTAGACCAAGGGGGCAAAAGCCAAAGCGCAAACGCGATGGCCACTGCTCCAAGCAGAAGAGGGATGGAATATTTTCTTATTCTGCCGCGAACTGGAACGGGTGCGATCTCCTGCGGAATGGGGAATTCAGCGATCTGCGCGTCCGCCTTCGGCGAGTCCATTTTGGAGGCCGCGGCGGCAACCAAACGATATCCAACGCGGGGTACCGTTTCGATATAGCTGTGGCCTGGCGATATTTCGCCCATTGCTTTCCGAATTTGCGCCACCGCTTGGGTGAGGTTGGAACTCTCGACGACCTCACCTCCCCAGGCAAACTTGAGTAATTGCTCTTTCGACAAGACGTGGCCAGGAGTTTCCGCCAGCAACACTAAAATGTCGAAAGCTTTCCAAGGTAGACGTTTGGGTACGCCATGAACAATAAGTTCCCGAGATTCGAGATGGATCTCCACGCCGTGGAGGACGATCGTTGGCTGCATGCGGACTCCGGCCCGAGGTACCTTGGTTAACTTATTCTACAGAAATAATTTCCTGGAGTTCTCCTAACTTTTCACAAGTTTTTTCTTGTGGCGGCGCACCGGGCACGAGTAAGTTTGGAACGGGTTCCCATTGTTGGGAACGCAGAAAGAGGAAAAGAGATGAGCACTGCTGCACCGGCCGGGACGGCTCCCGTCGTGGCCTCCTACGTTACGGATTACGACGCTATTACCGCGGTCATGAACACCTACAACGAAGCTGTGCGAATGGGAAAGAGCGCGGTGATGCGCGCCTCGTTCCATCCTGCAGCCACCTTCTTCGGGCATTACAAAGGCAAGCTGTTTGCGGGACCGTGCCAAATACTGTTTGACTGGGTGGACGGGAACGGACCTACGCCTGACGTGAGGATTATCCAGGCAAGCGTCGAGATTCATAACACGATAGCCACTGTACGCCTGGAAATGGAGAATCTGAAAGGCAAGCTGTCTGTGCCGGAAGGAGGCACGCTTCGGACCTGTTTCAACTCATCAAGATTGATGGTCAGTGGAAGATTTCGCAAAAATCATTCCATTGGCATTGAAGACAGTCTCAAGATATCTGGGTCCTTCTGTGGGGCATTTATCTGTGCAGGGCTTCCTTTACCCGCTGTTCTATATCGAGAAACGCGGCCTTCGTCACCTCTTCTCCAACTAGAATCCGCAGGAACAAAAGGTCGGGTCTGCGCGCATGCATTCGCTCGCAGGCTCGGCCGCGGGCTTCGGACGAAAAGAGGGTTTCGTCCCAGATGACTAGATCGATATCGGCTTCGTATAGCTGCGCGATCCGGCGCGCCTCATCTGGATCGGCCGCTTCGAGGAAAAGCAAATTTTCTCCCAGCCCGCGCTTCAATGGCTCGCTCATACCGGCCGGCAACCCCACCAGGAAGATCGTTTGCGAATATCGACTGGTTGCGGAAGTTGCCATTCTCGGCGATTCATACCGCGGAAGAAAGACTTCGATGAAAGACACAGAATCACTCGCTTTCCTCACATTGGTAAAACCTTGCGCGGAAATGGCGATGGCATGCACAATGGCCAATTCTAATCCCGGCAACTCAGAACCTAAGAGCGCGGGCGATTCGGATAGCGCCTCGAGTGATTTTTCGGCACGCACAGAGAGGCGGACGTAAGAATCAAGTTGCCATGAGCAGCCCGGCTGCGTGTGGAGATCCGCCACCAACAACAAGTTGCCTTGACCTTCCACCCGCCGGCACCCTTCGAGAACCAGATTCACCAACAACTGCTCGAAATGATTGCCTGTGCTTAGGACATATCCAAGCGCCGGAGCCGCCGAAATCTCCAGTTGTATATTCTGCCCGCAGACCCTTCTTAGTAATGATTGCGAGGACAGAAGATTCTGCCTGACACTGACCGCGTGTACGGCTTCCAGCCCTTCCTTTAACTCCAACAACTGTTGAGACATATTCGTGCCGGCCTGGCTGGCTTTGCGGATGAGATCGAGGTCTTCCTTCTCACCGCTGTTCAAGACACCGCTCGCAGCGTCATGGATCAACCCAAACAAGCCAAACAACTCGCGCGCCACATCTTGCGCGAGTTCCCCTGCAATCAGCATCTGCTGCTCTTGACGCAGCCGCTGATCTTCGCGTTTATGAGACGATACATCCTGCAAGGTCACAAACAACCCCACATTATCGCTGCCCACGGTTGCGACGGAAAGTTGACCGGTAATATCAACCCGCTTACCGTCCCTCATAAGCAAGGTGCTGCCACGAGGAATTCGAATCGACGTTCCCGCGGCGCCAACCTTATGTAACAGCCGTGGCGACACAATTTGGCCCTCATGGTCTAAAATCGGTGCAACCTCAATAAGGCTTTTGCCCGCCGCTTCATGCAATCTCCATCCGGTCATCTCTTCGGCGGTGCGATTCAAGAACAACACTTTGCCCAACGGGTCGGCAACCAGAACACCTTCCGGCACCCCGTGCAAAATTGCCGACAGTAACCGGCGGCTGTTTTGGATTTCGCACTCCATTCGGTGCTTACGTAGTGCAACAGTGAGGGTCACGCGAAGGCTGGCGTCTATGAGCGGCTTCATGAGATAACCAAAAGGCTCAGTCGCAAGTGCCCGGTCCACCGTTGCGTGATCGCTATTCGAGGTCAAGTAAATCACCGGTAGGCCATACCGGTTTCGGATGATCTCCGCCGTTTGTACGCCGTCCATGTCCCCCTTGAGACGGATATCCATGAGAACGATATCCGGCCTATCGCGCTCAATCTCGCGCAATGCCTGCTCCCCCGATTGAGCCCTACCCGTTACCGCAAAACCCGCCTGGATCAACCGCCTTTTAATGTCCAATGCGATGATCGCTTCATCTTCAACGATCATTACCCTCGCCAGACTTGTCTCAACTTCAGGCTCGTAAGCCTCAACGCTCCGTTTCGTCCCAAAGTCTGTCATGGCAATCCTCCAGCCAATTCATGGTGACGGGATTTATTTTCCGCAACGCAGAAAATCCCTTGCTTTCTTTTCGTTTTTACGACGAACTCTCGCGAAGGCGCCCGATACGGGGCTTGGCGATTCAAATTACGCCCTAGGGGAGGGCTGATGCCCGAACCGGGCAAACGAGTCGGTACGGCCTAATTACATCGTAACCCCTATTTGTCTCGCCGGCGATGAAATATTTAGCCAAGAAACTTCCGAGGAATAGCGTAAGCGCCCTAACTCGTTCGGCACCGCCTTGCTGACACNNCGCGACTGCAAAGGAGTCGGCACGCATCCCTCAAACATCGGATTTTTTCACACTTTGTAAGCACCCTCAGGTCAGCCAGTTCCGCATCACCAAATCGTCGGCGATTCTAGAAGCCGAATTCGCCGCCGGTCACAGTCGATTTCCGCGTTGACTCCAAGCGGAAGAATGAACTTCGGATCGGTGTGTCCAAAATCCATTCGGGTGATGACCGGAAGCGACCCTAGACCTAATTCGCCAAGCACCCGCAACAACGCGCCATCATACGCTTCAAAACTCGTTTCGTCGCCATAAGGCCGTCCAAATAGAATGCCACGGGCTTCACTCAGTGCCCCCGTTGCAGCCAATGCCCGGAGCATATAAGTCACGGCAGCGGGCGATGGCTGATCCTCTGATGTCTCGAGGAACAGGATGCTATTTCGCCAAACCGACAGCTCCGGCCAAACCGGAGTGCCGCGGAGCCAGTCAACGACCTCGAGACACCCGCCGATCAATCTGCCATAATGCTGCCCGTTCCCCTGAAGCCACTTCCACCCAGAGCACGCCTGAAGCTTTCGCTTCTTCTCATTCCGCTTCCCATCACCCCACTCAAAAGATGCGCACGTCCAACCGTCGGAGTTTGGTGGAATCAATAACGACGGCTCCGATGCAAAGATGACCTGACGCACCGATTCAGCCATGTAAGGCAGCAATCCGCCATTCTCGTCGAAGCCGGCCATGAGGGACGGTCCATAGAAGGAAGTCACTCCCGCCTTTAGAAAAGCGAAGTGCGTCACTGTTGAGTCCGAGTAACCGAGAAAGACCTTGGGATTCTCGCGAATTACGGAATAGTCTAGGAACGGCAGTATCCGAATCGAATCATCACCGCCGATTGTGGAGATGATGCCCTGGATCGATGGATCCCTTAGGACCTCCATGAGGTCTGCTGCTCGCGCCTCGGGATGCGCTTCCAGCCAGGGAGTGTCCTTTAAGGCATGGCGGCTCTCAATGACTTCGACGCCGAAAGTTTCCTGCAACCTGCGCTTTCCGTCTTGGTACGCCTGGGGGAACGCGCTCGACCAGCCGCGTGAAAGCGATATGGCCGCGATCTTGTCCCCAGGACGAAGAGCACGGGGTTTAATCATGGACAGACTCAACCAATTATGGCAATCGTCGCGAAAATGGGCGAGGCTAGGTCGGCATCTCCGCGGATCACGGCTCGTGCGCGGGCGCCTACGCGGTCGAGACCCTTGGTGAACAACCGCCAAACCGTATCCTGCGGGAGAACCACGTCCGTTGCCGGCTCGGCTTCTGCATCAAGAGCGAGGGTCCACGCTTTCTCAGTCCTATGGAGGAACCAGACGCCACCGGCGGCACCCGAAATCTCAAACCTCACGACAGTCCCCGCCGTCGCCACGGCATGACGAAAGTTGTACGGCAGAGCTCGCACAAATGTATCGAGTACCGGTGATAGAAAGTACGGATCGTAGAGTGGCGGACGATCGGTGGCGTCCCTAATCTGCTGCTGGTGGTGCCACCGTTCTGTGAATTCACGCGCGATATCAAACCACACGGGAGCCGAATCTGGGCCGGCCCAGCTTACCGGGCGGCCATTGGCCATCGGGTCGAGAGACGCAAAACACGTCTCGACTTCGGGTCCGGAAAAGGCCAGGAATTCGCAGAGTAAGCGCGGACTCATGCGGCGCGCCGCCAGAACCCATTCGCCGTTCAACCGGTTCACCAGTTCAATAAGCTGATCGTGACCATGGATTGCCGCACTGGACAGACGAAACCCATCGCGCTTTCCGGCAAGTATCGCAATATCGCCTCCGAGCAAATGGGCCGCCACATCTTTCACAGACCAACCCGGGGCCGCGGTCGGACGAGACCAATCGCCATCACCAAGACCGGCAAGCAGCGTGAGCAAATGGGTTCGCAAAGGAGCAAACCGATTGACCACGATGATTTCCTCCGGACGTTTCATAGGAGCATTGCTGTTGCGGGTTCGTTCTTCTAATTGTAGAGTGGATCGTCGCCTTAACCGCAAGCAAATTTCGACACCGATAAGCGCGTTCCGTATTATCCTGGTAGTCTGAGTTCTCTTTGAGATACATCTTCCTCACACTCGCCCTGATCTCGTCTGAAAGCACTTGGGCCGCGGACGATCCGGGTCGCCGATTGACAATCGGATCGGTGATAGAGGAAATCGACCGTTCGAACGGCGGCTGTTCCCTCCAACTCCCTCGCGAATTCGCGAACAGAGAAGGCAAATTTATCTTCCTAAGTGATGTTGAAGGGCACGCGCTGATCAATGTGGATGGCGTCGATGCGCATCTCACGCTCGTGAAATCAAAAGGGCCGGATGTCAAACAGCGCGGCCAGCTTGGCGACCATTCTGCCTACTCCTATGCCGGAGATGGCATCGACTTCGAAGTCGATTACGTTGTAACCAGTAGCTGCCCACCCGGAAATGACGGGTGCAAGATTACCCACTACGATGCGATCTTGACCGTAAAGCGCGGCAAAGCGCGCAAGACCATTGCCGCCAAGGCCGTCTGTGGAACCTGATGCCTCGGTGCCACCGAAAACCAAGCAAAGGCGACAATATCCACGTGTGACGTACTTTGTCGACCGCATAACTAGCTATCCACTTCACTCGGTCCACGCAACCGCCTAAAGGTTCTACATTCCCGAATCGGAGCCGGAAGCGTAAGCGACCTAACTCGTTCGGGACCGCCTTGCTGACGCGTCTCGGCCATCTTTTTCACCCCCCAAACTTCTAGCCGAGCCGCGACTGCAAGGAGTCGGCAACGCATCCTTCAAACATCGGATTTTTTCACACTTTCTAATGCTAAGACTGGCTCGTCAGAAAAATTCGTGGGTTGATTCAGGCTCGGGCAGTTTCCCAAGTGTGTGATAGAGCGCGAGTTCTAGGGCGCGCAAGGTACGGAAGCCGTAGGATCTTCTCATAGTGACTTTGGCTTTGTTGTTCAGGCCCTCCACGACGCCGCTGGAAAGCAGCTTTTGAGCGTGGAAATAGTTGAGGATCAGTTCACGGTGCCGGCGTAGTGTCCGGGCAATCTTCTTCATAGGCTCGATGCGGGATCGCATGACGTGCCGGCACCATTCATCGAGGAATTTTCCAGCCCAGGCGGGGGAGTTGTAATCCCAGAGTTGCTGAAAGGCTTCCTTGAGAAGATAGGCCCGAACGCTCTTCAGGTTGTAACGAAGGAGGTCGCGAAGGCGAAATCGTTGCTTGCCGGTGAGGTTCTCTTGGCGCTTGAGCAAGAGCCAGCGGGATTTCTTCAGGACTGGGTGAAACCCTTCTTGTTTCATGCGGCGCGCCTCTTCAGCGCGAACTTCGTCAAGAGCCTTATTCATCTTCGCCACGATGTGGAAGCGGTCGAGTATATGAAGGGCATCGGAGCACTTTTCGCGGATGACCTTCAGATAGGGTTCCCACATGTCGGAACAGACAAAGACGATCTTCGAGGCCACCTGGTCGCCGATAGTGGTGAAAAATCCCTGGAAGGATTCGATCGTTATTTCTTTTCCGATCCAAAGCAAGCGCGTGACATCGAGATCGATCTGGTAAACCAGCGTGAGGTACTTATGACCTTTGGCGTATTGGATTTCGTCGACGCCGATAGCTTCGATCTGCCCCATCGTTCGATGTTTGATCCCCCAGTCGACGACATGCTCGACAGCATCGAAAACCTTTTCCCATGAAGTGCGGAAGGCTTCGGCTGTTTCCTTCCAGGACAATCGCCGCGCCCAGCGTGCCAGAAACAACATGTAGGCTCTGGTCAACGTGCGCTTGCCGTCCCCCCACGGAACTTCCTCGACGACGACCGCCTCACAGCGGCGGCAATCGACGCGCCGCATGGAATAAAGCAGAAAAACCAGAAAGCCCCAAAAAGGGATAAACTCGAAACGCCTTTCGGAGAGTTGATCATAACCGGGGGCCGGCTGATGGCAGCGCGAACAGACCGCCCCCGAACCTTTGCGCGGACGCACGGCAATCTCAATACTCTTATGATCGGAACTGAAGCGGGCCTGCTGATAAACGAATCCCGGAAAGTGGTGACAGCGATTTAGAATCGTGATAAGTTGCAGCATGAAATGGAAGATGTGAAGGCGAGAACTACCAAGATAAACCGTGCCGCATCTGCGCCACGTCGCGACCTTGAACGCGTCCATGAGACTTTCCCGGGTATCGAGAAACTGGCTGAAGATCGAACGTTGCTCAGCTGCCGGACGCTCTAAGAAAGGCGTCGCATTCGATTTTCCAGGGGTGGCTGGATAGTTCCGGGCCAGAACATGTAAGGCCTCGGTCTTGTTCATCGCACAAACGCCTACCCAATGACCATCAGATTTGGCTCTAGCGTTCTGCAGGCTGCCATTGTTGGCCGGTACCTCCCAGGGCGATAGATCTTTTTGCAGGGGAACTTGAGCGGCGGAGAGTCGTCCCGATCTCTTCCATAGGCTTTCGGCGCGCCATCCCAATCGACAATCAGCTTGCACTAATACGTCAGTGCCGAGAATCCGCCCGGACCCTGGAGCGGAATGACCGGGACGGGCGGCTCCCTGCGGCCGCTAAAACCTCCGATAGTTTTACCTACCACTATTGTGTTGCCCGACATTCAACTACCTCCACATTTGTCAACTTCTATGAGCCGGTCTTGCCTTTGGCCACCAGCTAACCTTAAGATCGCAATTCGACTAAAAGAACCGACACCAAGCCGCACAGTTTTTCACTCTACTTCCGCGTGGAGCAGATATGAGACACTCGCGGATTTGTCAAACTGCTACTGCCTCGCCCGGCAAAGCCGGGAGAACCCTCAACTTATTAGCTGGAACTTGCCGATCGACTTCCGCCGGGACGCTCGATGATTTCTCTGAACCGGAATCACTGGATCACCACGCCGGGAGTCCGCTGCCGGGCGGCGTCGTTTCAGCGTAACCCTGGTTTACTACGAATCGGTGGTTGGTTGCCGTCTTTGGACTAAGAGCTCTCAGTCTCAGGTAAAACTGTCAGCCATAGCTACCGCAATTGAAGTATGCCGATCGTTTGACTGGACGACAACAGGCTAACGGATCAGTGGCAAATATGCTGGGCGTTTCTTCTTCCACGCTTCAAACTGCTGACCAAAACGGTCTCGCAGCAGACCGTCTTCAACGTGAATGCGGATCTCGATGCCTGCCAGGAAAAGCACGATGCCGATCGGCCACCAGGGAAGCCGTCCCAAAAGGAAGACGCACATGATCATCATCGCGATCATGGACGCGTAGATGGGGTGCCGGACGATCTGGTAAGGCCCCGATGTGACCAACTCATGGTCGTCGTTGATCGCGGCTTTGATTTGCCATTGCTTTCCCAGGTGACGAACGCCGCTCGATGCCAGCCAAATTCCCACCAGTCCGAACGCGACGCCGGCGAGTATCCGCCAAAGGGGTATCGGTACCGCCCAAAGTGTCCCCGCCGGCAGCAAAATCGCCCAGTAGCCGAGTATCTGGAGACCGATTCCCCAACGGAAGTTCGGCGCAATCTCTATGGGTGTGCTCTTACGTTTGGGCCTGAAAAGGACGAACTGCAGTATCCACAAAATCCACAAACCAAACATGTACCAGACCGGCATCGTCATCGTTGTCACTCCGTTTGAGCATCTTTCCCGTCACCTTTCAACACGCAGAACAGGAGAAGAAACTGTCACGGCAGAAATCTTTTTTCAGTTTTAACTGGTGCTATACTCTCCCCTGATTCAGATGTCCTCGTCCCCTAATGATGTAACGCAATTGCTCCACCGTTGGGCTCACGGAGACCGGGGGGCGCTGGACGAGCTGATGCCCTTGATTTACAGGGAATTGCATAAGTTGGCTAAGCGGCAGATGATCCAGCAGAAGCCCGACCATACGCTGCAGACGACTGCGGTAATCCATGAGGCGTATCTGAGGTTGGGAGGCAGCGGCTCAGAGAAGGATTGGGAAAATCGGGCTCACTTTTTCGGTGTGGCGGCAAAGGCTATGCGGCATGTCTTAGTCGATCATGCGCGCACGGGGCGGGCTGGCAAACGCGGCGGCGCGGTTCGGATCGAGCAGCTGAGCGACGGCGCCGATATTGGCGAACTTCGACCTGCCGAAATGATCGCGCTGGACGACGCGCTTACCTCGCTCACATTGCAATACCCACGTCAGGCTGAAGTGGTCGAACTTCGTTATTTCGGGGGACTAACTGTGGAAGAAACGGCAGTGGCGCTCAAGCTATCGCCTGAAACCGTAGCTCGCGACTGGCGATTTGCCAGAGCTTTTCTGCGTACCGAGCTAAAGCCTGACATAAGAGGTTGAGAAACATAAATGCCGACATACAGCATACAAATAAGCAGAGCAGCCAGCTTTTGCTGGGGTTTAGATTTCGCAATGATATCAATGGACCGCATGCATTCCTGAAAGATTTATGGCCCACGAAACATACAACCAACTGGCTGAAATGTTTGCCCTTGCGAGTGAGCTTCCTGCCGCCGACCGGGCCATCTACCTCGACCGTGAATGTGCCGGCAAGCCCGAATTGCGCCGGCGTATCGAGGACCTACTCGCACACGATCAAGCCTCGGACGATCTACTCGAACATCCGCCTTGGGAAGCTATAACTATTGAAACCAGTGCCGATGAAGGGGCACGTCTGAAATCCAATCATCTCGACCGTCTCCTGGCTGCGGCACGGCTCGATGACCCGATTCTCACCACACCGTCGATGGTCGATGCTGGACATTCGCGAATCAACACCAACGCGGACACTCCAGACCACCAGCAACAGATCTTCACGGGACTGACGATTGACAAGAAATACCGAATCGATCGCGTATTAGGTAAAGGCGCCATGGGTGCAGTCTATCTGGCTACGCATCTGGGCACCACCCGTACGGTGGCACTCAAGGTCATCAACCCGGAACATGCCGCGCAAAACGAGTTTCTCATACGGTTCCGGCGCGAGGCGGTCGCTGCCGGGTCTCTGCGACATCCCAATATTGTCAATGTCACCGATTTCGGTGTAGCCGATTTGCAGGGAACAAAGCTCCCCTATCTGGTAATGGAATATCTCGACGGTCAGACGCTCAGCGACTACCATGCGCAGCACGGACCAATGCCCCTGGACCAAGTCGTGGATGTGGTCGATCAGATCGCGCTCGCACTTGATAGGGCACATGCGGCTGGAGTTGTTCATCGCGACTTGAAGCCAGACAACATCTGGATGGAATCCAACGGCCGTCGTGGATTTAACGTTAAGGTGCTTGATTTTGGAATCGCGAAAATGATTTCGGGCGAGCACGACGGCCGTCCCCAGGCAGTTCATTCCACGCCCGCGATTGTGACGCCGGCGAGTTCCGAATCCGCCAGGACGATCACCATGGGTGTGGCGGCAGACGAACAAGGGAAAAGCAGTGATCTCATCGAGACCCGGCTGGGCTCGATTCTAGGCACCCCTGCCTACATGTCTCCGGAACAATGCCTGGGAAAGCCCGTAGACTATCGGGCGGACATCTACAGCCTTGCCCTGATCACTTATGAGCTTGTCGCGGGCCGACGCCCGTTTCATGGCCGAACCTTGGCGGAACTGCTCACCCAGCACTCCCAGGCACCGGTTCCCTCACCTCGCCAATTCGATGCGCAGATTTCAGAACCTCTCGCTGCGGTGGTCCTACGTGGTCTGGAAAAGAATCCAGAGGATCGTCCGCCCTCAGCCGGGGCACTGGGAGCTCTCCTGCGGGCGATTGTGGAGGGCGAGTTTTCAGTCGTTAGAAAAGGCAAGGACACTTTCCAAAGTTATCCGTCTGTATTCGCGCCACTGTGGATCGCGACCTTTGCGCCGATGGTTCCGCTCGCTATTGTGACCTGCGTCCTGCTGCCACGCGTATCCAAACCAGGGTTCATTCCCGATGGATTACTCGCCGTTGGATTCTTTGTTGTCTCTATATGTACCTGGTTGTTCTGTGCCCAACTTTTCAAGGCGGCGGCGGCGTTAGCGATTAAGAGGGCATCATCGCTCGGTGTTTATCGCCCAGCGACCTCGGCCATAATAGGATGTTTGATAAGAGGCTTGCCCGATCTGCTGCGCACGCAGATCGCCAGCGCGCTCGACCTCCGTCCCGCCTCTATTTGGCAGAATCAACTATGGCCGGTGGCCTGGGCTCTGGACGGTTACAAAGGGAAAGATGCCCTCACCAGATCCAGGCAATTGAGCGGTATGATCCCCGATGTTGCGATGACCCTCCTGCCGCGCTTCTACGTCCCGCCCCTCGTTGCCGCGTTAATGGCGCCTGCAGTAGCCGCCATCGCGGCAGATTTCACAGGTCTGCAGCAGTCGATCCTGGCTGGCGGTATCGCCAGTAGGATCACCGTCCTCTATCTTTTCGTTTGGAGCCGGCTTTATGTGCTCTACGGAACTGCCTTTCCGTTCCTCTACTCGTTGGCCGCCCTTTGCCGAGGGGAATCGCAAATACTCACACCGCCGGAAACCGGTCCGGGACGGGAGAGGAAATATGCGGCGAAACAGCGGGTCGGCATTTTTATCTGGTGGCTTTTTCCGCTGGTATTGGCCTGTGTAATTTTGATTGGCTTGCTCCGCAAATCCTGATTGGCGACCTCTCGGAACTTCGCCGGCCTCGCAACCGAACTTGACCGGAGGGTCCGTCGTCGAATCGCAAACTTCTTCATAACCCAAGCCGGTGCTCGATTCTTTACGCCATCGAGGTTCCAGTGCAGGATGGCCACGTGCTGGGCGAAACGTTGCTCGCTAGCGCTGTACACGCCTACGATACCTTGCCGGATCGCCTGAAGGCGCCGCTGGGGGAAGCGCGTGCGGTCCATCGTTACGCCGACCGCTACAGAAAACGGCAGGACGCAAACGCCCGTGAACTGCTAACTGCGGAACAACTAGAGAAAGTCCCCGATGTTTCTCATCCCGCATTCCTCGCGCATCCCGTGACCGGAGGTAAGGTTTTGTTTGTTAACGAGGGCTTCACGGTCTACATCGAGGGGTTGCCCAAAACCGAGAGCGATTCGCTGCTCCGTGAGTTGTTCGCCTATACTGTGCGGCCCGAGGTACTCTATGTACATCAGTGGCGGCAAGGGGACCTGTTAATGTGGGACAACTGCCTGGTTCAACATCGTGCGATACGCGATTATGCGCCGCCGCTCCGACGCTTGATGCATCGCACCACGGTAGCCGGACCTCCAGGAACTCCGTGATATTCCCCTCTCGTTTCAGAGAAGGGTGGCAACTCGAACCGCCGATCCTTAAGTATGCGGCGGTCGCAAGCAAATTATCCTCGACTGCTCGCAAGTTGCCCAAATGATAGTCTCGCAACATCCAAACGCCGCCTTTCGGTTGGGTTAAGCAAACGGTTCGGAGAAAACTGGCTAGGAAAAAACGCAGGCAAGAAACTCTACCATCCGGCATCGTCTTCAACGCCTGCACTGAGGCGACCCTCCGTTATGCAGAATGTCCCGTGTTACCCACAGATTTCCCAGACGAGGCCAAGTCTAAGACTAAGCGCCCTCACACCCCTACGAAACGCCTCGCGATTACCTGAGTCAATGATCCGCATCGGCTTGGAATCGGATCAATGCCGAGGCTCAACCCATCCTGGCCCGGGCACGCTGTAATTTTTCCCAAAGTGCCGGATTCGCTTCCGACAGTGGAACTGTATCAGCCTCGAACTCCGGCGCCCGAGTCTCCAGGTAGGCATCGATCTCGCCCTTGTGATCGAGATAGAAAGCGATAGCTCCGTCGACACGGGCCAAGTTGCTCAGCAACGGATAATCGTCCAGGATTTGTTGAGGCGACTCGCCCCGCTTGAACGCGTACACGACCCAATCCAGCGAAATTCGCGTTCCGGCCACGTAATAGCCCCCCTCACGCCGTTCAATGAAGTCGCTGTGCATCGCCTGCATCTTTTTCAAGTATAAGGGCTGTTCCCCCCAACCGCCCCCCAATCTGAACCCGCCGAAATTCTCATTCACAACCTTTCAAAATTTATTTCTCCGCCCCTACTCCCATCGCCATCAACGACTTAGCCAATTTCCAGGATCTTCCGCGCACGCCGCTCACCTCCAACCCTTGCTATTTCTGAACCGAGCTCACACCCCGGTCTGAGCCAAATCTCGCAAAAGGAATTCCTTATGAAAATGTCACCTCGCTCCATCCGTCGCGCCGCTGAGCGCAAAGCAGCCAAACTGGCCCGCGAAGCCTATCTCGCAGAAACCCCCGCCACCGCCAACATTCCCGACCCCGAAGTTGCGGCGGCATCCTCCACCCCCTTGACCGCCGCCTTCGACTTCACCGATGAAGAAGACGACGCCCTCTCCCTTCCCACTGATCAAATCTCACAACCCTTCCACCGCACTGAGGAGAAAGCCTTCGCTGCCAGTGCTTCGGGCGCCTCGCCCGAACCCGAACCAGAACCTGCGTCATCTCCCATCTCCGACGCCCGCCTCGCCGCCAACCGCGCCAACTCCCAACATTCAACCGGACCTCGCACATCTACCGGTAAGGCCAAATCATCTCTCAATGCCATCAAAACTGGACTCACCGGCCAAACCGTCGTCCTCCCAACCGATGACGCCGCCGCCTATCAGTCACACGTTGATCGTCACTTTACCAAATACTCTCCCGCCACCGACGATGAACACACTCTCGTTCAATCCGTCGCCGACACTGCTTGGCGCCTCCTCCGCATCCCACCTCTCGAAGCCGCCGTCTATTCCCTCGGCCATCGCGAATTCGCCAATGAATTCAATGACGAAGAGAATCTCAACA
Source organism: Bryobacterales bacterium (assembly GCA_003167495.1). GTDB lineage: Bacteria > Acidobacteriota > Terriglobia > Bryobacterales > Bryobacteraceae > Bog-105. The sequence goes on from PMSX01000307.1 coordinate 30,629, forward strand.
CCCGCAGTGGTCTCATCCGCGCCAAAACCATGCTCCATTATCGTCGCGATCTCAGCAACCTCGCCCTGCAGGAACGCCGCCTGCGCAATCATCTGGAAAAGGACACCGCCAAACTCGAAGCCCTCCAGCAATCCCGTGCCGAGCAGCGCAAGATGCAACTCGCCTGGTGCGTCAAGTACATCGAACTGGCCCGCCAGAAGGGCGACACCTTCGACCCCGCCGACTGTGGGTTCGATTTTTCAAAGGACGAACTCCAAACCTATTTCGACCGCACCAGCACCCAATTTCGCCTCGTTCACACCCGCCCATGCTTCGATAAGTTCCTCGCTACCTTCCGCGCCGGGCAAAAAGGAGCCACTGCCTAAGAATTCGAAAGGTGTTTTTCTTATCAGCGTTCATCAGCGTTTATCTGCGGCTAAATCATTCTTAATTCTTGCTTGTAAGGGATTTTTTCGCCTTCGCGAACGTCTGTCGCGAGATTTCAATGATGTGATATCCTCATCGCGGTCTCTCATACCGCCGCCCCCACTTTGGAGCGCGTATTTGTTCGGTAGACTACTATGCAACCTTTTTTGAATTCTGTTCTCTTCATAACGCTCGCCGCCGCCGCGCTCTCGGCCGCCGACTGGCCCACCGACGGCGGCAATCCACAGCGCACCGCTTGGCAACAGGATGAAACCGTCCTCAACAAAGGCAATGTCGCCAACCTAAAATTGCTATGGAGCCTCAAACTCGATAACGCCCCGCGCGAAATGCATTCGCTGTTTCCGCCAGTCATCGCGGGCCAAGTCACAACCAACAGCGGCGTCAAGCAAATCGCCGTCGAGGCCGGCTCCTCCGACAATCTCTATGGCATCGACGTTGCCACCGGTTCCGTCATTTGGTCCAAACATTTCGAATACAAGTCCGAGAAGCCGCAACAATCCGGCGGTGGCCCACTCTGTCCAGGTGGCTTAGTGGCCACTCCCGTGCTCGGTCCGCCAGATCCTTCCGGTGCGCGTCTCGTTTATGCCGCTTCTAGCGATGGCCGCCTCCACACACTCAGCGTTGCCGATGGCGAAGACAAAGCGCCTCCCGTTGACTTCCTGCCTCCTAATGCCAAAGCGTACGCCCTCAACCTAGTCGACAACTACATCTACAGCACTACTGCGCAAGGTTGCGGTGGCAATCCCAATCGCTTGTGGGATATCAATCTCGCAGACAACAAGGTTTCAAGCTTTCAGCCCGGTGGTGGCGGCGGTCTCTGGGGACGTACCGGAGCCGCCATTGGATTCGATGGCACCGCATACGCGCCCACCGGCGACGGCGAGTTTAATCCTGCCGAAAAAATGTACAGCGAATCACTCATCGCCGTTACCCCCAAAGACTTGCAGTTGAAGGACTACTACAGTCCTCCCAACGCCGCCTTTATGTGGAAGCGCGATCTCGATATGCAAACCACTCCCGCCGTTTTCAAATACAAAGATCGTGAATTGTTAGCCACTTCCAGTAAAGAGTGCAGCATCTTCCTCCTTGATTCAAAATCGCTGGGCGGGGCCGATCATCGCACGGCGTTGTTTCGTACTCCGCTCATTTGCAACGAAGAAGTGAATTTCGCCGCTGCCGGAGTTTGGGGAGCCATGGCGTCTTGGCAGGATGCCAGCGGCACTCGCTGGGTCCTGGCGCCCTTCTGGGGTCCTGTGCACCCCGAATTCAAAGTTCCCATCTCCTACGGGCCAGTCACTACCGGAGCTATCGTCGCGTTCAAAGTCGAAGAGAAGGACGGTAAAACGGTACTCACTCCCGCTTGGCTTTCACACAACATGAATATGGCCGAACCTCCCGTCGTCGCCAACGGTATCGTGTTTGCCTACGGTAGCGGAGAATCGAATGTGCAGGTAACTCCCGAACAGGGCCTCGGCGCAAATTCCTCCGCTCAACGCATCAAAGCCTCCTCCCATGCCACCTTGTACGCCTTCGATGGCGAAACGGGCAAAGAACTCTGGTCCTCGGGCGACATCATTAAATCGTTCGCTCACTTCAGCGGGCTTTCCGTAGCGAATGGCCGCGTTTATATTGGCACTTACGACAGTATTCTTTATTCGTTCGGCCTTCCGGAGGCAAAGTAGATGAAGGCGATTCTGGCCGTAAGCTCCCTGGCTTTAGCCTTGTCCTGTGCGACCGTGGCCCGCGCGCAAATTGGCAGAACCTTCGATTGGCATACCGCCGCCGGCGATGCGCAACGCACCGGCTGGGAAAAAAGCGACACAAAATTCACCACAGACGGTGTCAAAGACTTCAAACTTGTGCTGAAACGCAAGCTCGAAGGCGAGCAAAAAGGGTCAACCTATCTCCTGCCTCCCGTTGTGCTCGGTACCTTGATCGGTTATCGCGGATTCAAAGAATTGGCCTTTGTGGCCAACGGTACCGGAGATGTCTGGGCGATTGATGTCGATCTCGACAGAGTCTATTGGCAGCGCCACATCGATCTCCCGAAAGTGAAGGCAAAGAAAGCCACTCCCACTTGCCCCGTCGGAGTTACCTCCGAGCCTACGATGGAACCGGGCGCAACATTTGGCGGCCGCCGCCGCAGAGGCGCTGCTGGTTCCAGCCAGATGGAATTTTTTCGCAAAATTTTCGGTCCTCGCACGCTGTACTTGCTCGCCAGCGACGGCAATCTCTATCGCTTAGATACCTCAACCGGTAAAGACATGAACCCTCCTGTTAGCGTGCTGCCCGCCGGAGCCAATGTCTCGAACCTGAACGCCGCCGAAGGCGAGATCTATGCAACCACCAGCTACGGTTGTGGTGGCGCACCCAATGCCGTTTGGGCCGTCGATGTCAGTGGAGATAAGCCCAAGGTAACTAAATTTCCTGCTCCCGCCTCCGCGCCGGAAGGCTTTATCGGAAGAAACGGCGTCCTCCTCGGCAGTGACGACCAAGTCTACGCCCAAACGTCCAATACCCTGCAGATCCTTTCGCCCAAAGATCTAAAGGTGGAACAATCGTTCGCAGGCGCTCTAGGCAAAACGTCGCCCGTCGCATTCAGCTACAAAGACCGCGACTTGATTGTGACCGCCGGGAATAATGGTGGTCTCTACTTGTTCGACACCAAGTCTCTCGACCTCGCCCTCTATCAAACACCTCCCATCTCCGCCAACGGAGATCTGGGAATAGTCGGTCTCTCAACTTGGGAGACAGCCGAAGGAACCCGCTGGGTCCTCGCAGCTCTCTCGGGAGAAAAAGGGTCAATCGTCGCGTTCCAGTTAGCCGAAGAAGACGGTAAACCTGTCCTCAAAAAGACCTGGACCTCCCATGACATCACGATGCCCGAAACTCCCGTGATCGCCAACGGAGTCGTGTTCGCACTGAGCGCCGGTGAACCCAAAGTCAAAGGTAAGGGGAAAGGCAAACTCGAAGGCCACGCCATTCTCTATGCCTTCCTCGGCGATACCGGCACGGAAATTTATTCCACCGGCGATCAAGTCGACGCTCCCGCAAACCTGTCCGGTCTAACCATCGCCAACGGCCGCGTGTTCTTCACAACTACCGACGGCACCCTATACGGTTTCGGCTACCACCTAGAGCACTAACTCGTCGTCATGCCGCGCGCCACCAACTCCGAAACTGAGCCGGAAGCGTAAGCGACCTTGCACGGCGCGATCGGGGACACTGACTAAAACTGAAACCTCAGCTGCAAATCGATCTTTCTCTCAAACGTACTTGCCGTACCCTGCGGCCCGAATCCGCTCGCCAAACTCGTGTACTGGCCAAACAACGGCGACGATAAATCTCCACTAGGCGCCGCATAGTTCGCATGATTCAACAAATTCCTCGCACTCGCGGTAAGGGTTAGATTGTATCTCTTTCCACTGTTAACACCGCCAAACATGCCCGGAGGTGGACCTCCACCGCCCCCTCCGGGAGGGCCGCCACCACCGCGCGGAGGACCACCGCCTCCCATACCGGGAGGTGGGCCATTCTGGTCACGCGGACCGGACTCGCCCTTGTTGCCAAAAGACCAAGTGCGCGACACCCGCATATTTACCGTAAAACTTGCGGGGCCGCGCGCGTAATTGCGCTCTATTTGCGTGCCCGGCGTCGGATTCAAGTTAAAGCAGCCGAATCCGGATTCATATTTCAAATTTGCCCCGGTGCAAGAAGCCGCGTCAATCGATGCGTCAAGCGACGGCCGTTCGGTAGCAAAACCGGTATCCTCTGTATCCTGCCCTATCGTGATGTCATACGGGGCTCCGCTACTCGCGACAATGAATGGACTCACACTGATCTTCAGTGGCAGCGGAATCGACGTCCCCATCACAAAGCGGTGACGAACGTCGGCATATGTGGAAGGCCCCCACTCTGCTTTTAGGTTGTAGGGGTCTGCCGGTTCGCCTTCGTTGTTATCCATGCCATGCGAATACACATAGAAACCGAACAGGAACAATTTCTTGTAGTTGATATTGGGGCTGAAGAAAAGCTGATGCGTGCGGCTGAGCCCAGCTGATTCGGTCAAAAGTCGGATTCCCGAATCCCCAAACGGATACATTCCGTCCACGGGCGCGTTGATATTGCGCGTATTTGCCAAATGCACGCCGCGCGATTCCAGATACTGGCTCGTCAGGCGGAAATATTTGTTAATCTGCCTTTCAATGCCAATACTCGCTTGATACGTCCGCGGAGCTTTTATTCCCGAGTAAATCGGCTGAAGTTCTTGAGGCTGAGCGGCGCTTTGTAACAAACTCAGCGACGGTAAGTTCGGAAAGAAATTGGGGTTTTCGATGAAATACGATTGTTGCGTTAAGCCGTTATACCGTTCGGCCGCGAGACTCACCGTATCGAGCACCCGGTCATAAAAGACGCCTGCGCCCGCGCGTAAAACGGTTTTGGCTGCCCTGTTGCCCTTGCCATCAATGCCCCATGCTAATCCAAAGCGCGGAGCCACGTCGCCATAGTCGCCAATGTTTGTCTGTGTCTCATAACGCAAACCATAGCTGAACGTTAGGTTCGGCTTCACACGCCAATCGTCGTTGAAGAAGAGGCCAATATCGAACTGGTCGATAGAACTGAGTCCCCTGCCGCCGTTGATGGTAAATTGCGAAGCTCCGCCGCCGATGGCTCTAATCTGCGCGGCCGTCCAGCCAAGCTGTTCGCCCAGCAGCGTACGCTGATAAACCTGCAATCCCGTCAAGTCGACCAGCGTTCCTGCAATCGGCTGGTCGTTCGCATCCAGCGCAGGACCTGTACCGCCAAAAAATGTGAAATTCCCGTTAAAGCCGTTAAGGGAGGTATCGTTGTTAAAGCTCTGGCGAATTCTTCCACCTATCTTAAACGTGTGCGTGCCGTGAGTCATCGTGGATGCGTTGGTGAATTCCAACTTGTTCGTCGTGTTCCCAGAATTGCCGATGGATACACCCCCGTCGGTAAATGCGCCGGCGACGTTAACGGTAGGCAAAGAGCTGTTTGCTGCGTCGTTCGCGATTGTGTGCATGAACTGGAAGCGGCTTTCATTAATCAGGGTTGGGCTGATCATCGCCGTCTCGGTGGCTTGCACGGTCTGTTCCCCAGTCGTCGATTTGTAGCCCTGCGACGGCAGGTTGAAACCTCCCACTCCCGTGTCACTCAGGCCGATGTTGGTGTACTGATACCGCACCACTAGCGTGTTCTTCTGGTTGATGGTGTAATCGAGCCTCGGACTGAAATTCGTGCGTGTTTGAGGCGTGACAATCGACTGAATCACGCTTTGCGGCAGCAGGTTGCTGTTCAGCGTTGTTGCATCGACGAAGGCGTTCTCTGTAATGTCTCGCCGCTCAAAATCAAAACTGAACGACGCCTTGTTGGCCTTGAGCGGTCCGCTCACATTGAGTCCTTCGATTTTGTTGCCGTATGGCGCACGCGTGCTGGTAGTTAACAGCGGGCTGCGCGAGTTGAAGTATTGATCGTTGAACTGAAAAAACAACTGCCCGCGGAATTTGTCGCTCCCGGGCTTAGTAAAAATCTCAATCCGTCCGAATCCCGGCTTGTCATACTCTGTCGAATAAGGGTTGGAATTGATCCGGACTTCGCGGATGGAAGATTTCGGCGGCATGTTGCCTCCTGTGAATCCGTCAACGTAGATTTGTCCGCCATTAGGGCCGCCGCCAGGCCCCGCCATAGCTTGTAACTCGTCCGACAACTCGTCTGGATCGTCTGATAAAGCCGCCAATTCCTTTTGTCCCAGCACCAGCGCCGTGCCGTTCGAGTCGGGATTTGTGCTCACTGAGTGGTCTTCGTCTTCCACGTTGACAACCTCGGCTTCAGCTTTGATCGCGAGCTGCACGTTAAGAGTGACCGCGCCTGCAATCGCGACATCGTTGTTCTTACTGAGGGCGAATCCCTTTGCGCCAATGGCTACCACATACTTGCCTGCCGGCACATTGTTTACGGCATATTTCCCAGTGCCGTCAGCCTTGCTGTGGAATTCACCCCCGTTGCCTTTTACCGCGACTACGGCGTTGGGCACTGCGGCGCCAGATGGATCGGTGACGACGCCCCTTATGCTGCCGTTGGTCTGGCCGAAAATGCTCACACAAATCAATAACAGCAGGTACACGTATCGCGGAGTTGTTTTGAAGAAGTTCATTGTTAATTTCTCGAAGTTAAAGCTACTGCATGATTCCGGGCAGTTCCAGGTTTCCTAAACCGCCACCCATTCCTTGTGCGCCCCCGAGTTGCGGGGAGCCTCCTGCGCCGCTTGCCTGGCCGCCGCGCTGCATCGTCGCCATACGGATCAACACTTCAGCGTTATCGAGCAGAACAATAGCGGTGTATTCGTTATCCACCGCGCCTTTTGTGCTCGACATAACTACGGTGTCGCCAACCTTCAGCGCATCCAGCGCGACTGTCGGCATCCGCTCTACCATCTGCGCGATATCGGGAGGTCGCCCACCTCCCGTCATGGGAGGGGGTGTTGTGCCGGGTGGTGCGCCGCCCGGAGGTCCCCCTCCTGCAAACATAGCCGCAAGATTGGGCATCTGTTTCACTTGTGAATCGGCCGTTAGCCTTACGTTGAAGGCCTTGTTGGTATTCAATTCGTTGATGGACACAGATTTGTGTTCGGTGTCAATCGCGGTGATTGTGCCGGCTTTGGTGACAAACGTTCCGAAGACAACTTCGTTAGCCGTCACCTTCAAGCCGTCTTCGCTCTTATCGCCGCGAGCGCGCAATTGATCTCCCACCCGGACTTCGGCCAGACTGCTCAGCTTGGCATCGCCGAATCGAACGGAATCCGCCGCGTATCTTCGAAAACCCGTCGCAGTTGAAACCAGCACATGAGCCTGGGATTCACCTTGCATCGTGCGCAGCCGCAGCGTCAGGTCGTCACCTGTCTTCGCCACTACGATGCCAGAGACGCCGTGCGTGGTCCAAGCCGCCCGGTCCGCCTCGTCGTGTTTCGAAATCGCGCTAGCCGACATCACAACCAATCGGCGGGCCATCCCCGTGGCTGGATCGGAGTTCACCAATACTTTGTCGCCCACAGCAATGTCTGAAGCTTGAATGGTCTCGGCGTTCTTCAGACTCTTTTCGCCCGGCGCTACCCGCTGAAGAATCGAATCTGTTGTGAGATTTACCGTAACCGGCGTCCCATCCTGGCCCTTCACATCGAGGGTTGCTTTCTCAAGCGCAATTGAGGAGACAGTCCCAACCAATCTTTCGGGAACCTGAGCGGGCATCACCAAGCTGCACAACGTAAGTAAGGCGTAGGGCGCGACACGTTTGTATTGGAATGCCATCTCTCTCAGTAAACGTCAATTCCCCCGTATTTGTCGCCTAAGTTTTGTTAAGCCACGCAAAGGTATTGGAATACACTAGTCGATTGCCCAATATCACGCCCAGCGACGCACCGCCTTCGCCGGTGATTCTCGAAGCCAAGCAAATTCGCAAGGCCTTTGGCGCTGTGCAAGCGCTAAGGGGCGTGTCGTTTGACTTGCGCGCGGGAGAAGTCCATGCACTGATTGGCGAAAACGGTGCCGGTAAGTCTACATTGATCAAAATCTTGACCGGCGCAGTTGAACCAGATGCTGGCGAGATTCTCTTAAGTGGCGAACGTATTGTCGATAACTCTCCGGCCAAGGCGCGCGCGCTCGGCATCTCCGCCATCTACCAACAGCCCGCCTTATTCCCTGATTTAAGCGTGGCCGAAAATATTGCTCTTGCCGCCGAGAGTGGCACTCCGTGGCGTAGGGTGGATTGGCGTACACGGCGTGACCACGCGGCTGGATTGCTTCAACGCATTGGCTCTCGCATCTCACCAGACGTTCGCGCCGCCAACCTAAGCATGCCCGAGCAGCAGATGGTAGAAATTGCCAAAGCCATTGATGCCAACGCCCAGGTTCTGATCATGGACGAGCCCACCGCCTCATTGGGCGATCAGGATGCGGCGAACCTCTTTCGTTTGGTGAACGAACTGCGCGCCAAAGGCACGGCAATTATTTACATTTCGCACCGTTTTGAGGAACTATTTCTGTTAGCAAACCGGGTGACGGTGCTGCGTGATGGTATCAGTATTCAGACTTGTGGGATGTCGGAAGTGACCAATGCCGACCTCATTCGGCTGATGGTGGGTCGTGAGCTCGACACTGTTTTCCCGAAGCATCAGACCACATTGGGACCTACCGCGTTTGAGGTTCGCCAAGTCAGTTGCCGCAGTCTGGGTGTGAAAAACGCCAGCTTCACGATTCGTCGTGGTGAAATTCTGGGTCTGGCCGGTTTGGTTGGCTCGGGCCGTACACAACTGGCCGAAGCGCTCTTTGGTTTAGCTCCGCTCGACAGCGGTGAAGTGTTGTTGAATGGTAAACCACTAAGCGTAAACTCCCCGGCCGACGCGGTGAAGGCGGGACTTGCATATGTACCGGAAGACCGTCGCCGACACGGCGTGATTCTCAACCTTTCCATCGCCGTGAATTGCACCCTCGCCAGTCTCGGCAAAATATCCAACACTAGCGGCTTTCTGAACGCTGCCACAGAACGGCAACTGGCAAACGATTCCATTGCCAAAATGGGGGTGAAGACACCGTCCGCGGATACTCTGGCCGGGAATCTATCGGGAGGTAATCAACAAAAAGTCGCGCTGGCACGCTGGTTAATGACTGACCCCAAAGTACTAATTCTGGACGAACCCACCCAAGGCATCGATGTGGGAGCAAAGTCGGAGATTTACCAACTCATTGGCAAACTTGCGGCGAGCGGTCTCGCGATTCTGATGATCTCCTCCGAGACACCTGAGATTCTGGGCCTGAGCGACCGGGTTGCCGTCATGGCGAGAGGCGAGATTGTGGGAGTTCTCAACCGGGCCGAGGCTGATCCGCAACTCATCTTGGAAATGGCTTTAGGCCACAAGCGCCAGCCGGAGCGGCCAGTATGAAGTTGCGTATGGATCGAGAGTGGCCCGCGCTGGCTGCCCTGGCTGTTCTCTATATTTCCTTGGCGATCCTTGCGCCTGGTTTTTATCAATTAGATAATTTGAGAGACTTAGCGCTGGCCAATGTGTCGGTGTTGCTGGTAGCGGCGGGCATGACGCTGATTATCGTCATCGGACAGATCGATATTTCAGTCGGCTCGCTGTTTGCCGTAACCAGTGTGGCGTGCGGCGTTTTGGTGAAAGCAGGCTTGCCGCTCTTGTTGGCCCCATTGGCCGCGATTTTGATCGGCGCGGCGCTCGGTTCCATCAACGGCGGCCTGATTTCGTTTGTGCGTGCGCCCTCTATCGTGGTGACTCTCGCCACCATGATTGTCTGGCGCGAATCATTGCGCTGGAGCACCGGCGGCGCTTGGGTGGAAGATCTGCCCGCGAATTTCCAATGGTTCGGCCTCGCTCAACGCACTGGACAGGCTGTCATCGTTCTAATCGCGCTGCTTTTGTTCGCGTTGTTTTGGTGGGCATCCGAGAACCTATCGGCCTTTCGCGCTATCTATGCCACTGGGTCCGATAGCGAAGCGGCCCGTTTGGCGGGTATTCCGGTGAAGCAGGTATTGTTTGGCGTTTTCGTTCTGATGGGGGCGCTAACGGGCATCGCGGCAGTATTGAATGCCGTGCGCTTTTCCGATGTACCCGCGAACAGCGGTATGAACCTTGAACTGAAAGCGATCGCCGCGGTGGTAGTGGGAGGCGCTCCCATTACGGGCGGACGCGGCAGCTTGTTCGGAACCTTCATTGGTGTTTTGCTGCTGGGCAGTATCGCGCCGGCGCTCACGTTTCTGGGTGTGAACCCTTATTGGGAGAAAGCGATTCAAGGCGCTATCATTCTGGCCACCGTTCTTTTCGATGCCATTCGCACGCATCGCGAACACCGGCCAGCTCTGGCTTGAAACTCACGTGAAAAACAATCGCAAACAGGAATGGATTCTGGCGGCTTTCATCGCCGCGGAGATTTTGCTTTTTAGTTTCACCGGTCGAAACTTTTTTTCGGTCGCAAACTTTTTCGAATGCATTCGTTTAGGCGTAGAGATTGGACTGCTGGCTCTGGCCCTGACGACTGTGATTGTCACGGGAGGCATCGATTTGTCTGTCGGCTCAATGATGGGTCTGTGCGCGGTGACTTTCGGCGCACTTTGGAGCGACGCTCATTTCCCGATTGCCGCGGCGGTGGCCGTTGCACTACTTGTCAGTCTGGCGGGAGGTTCGCTGAACGCACTGCTAATCTCCCGTTTGAACGTGTCGCCGCTCATCGTTACGTTGGGCACCTTTTCACTGTTCCGGGGAATCGCCGAAGGGATCACAGCGGGCGCGCGCAACTATTCCGGCTTTCCTCCTCGCTTTCTTTACCTGGGTCAGGGCTATTTGGGAGGCCTGGTTCCCACGCAAACGCTTCTGCTAATGCTCGCCATCGCTGGATTCTACTTCCTGCTGCAGCGAACCGTCATCGGCCGCGCCCTCTACGCCATCGGTCACTCGGCGGAGGGTGCGCGCTACGCGGCCGTGCCCGTCGGTTCGCGCTTGGTGCTGGTTTACGTCCTGTCCGGACTCGCGGCTGGTTTGGCGGCGATTGTTTATGTCGCGCATCTGGGCCAAGCGAAGTCAGATGCCGGCACCGGTTACGAACTGATTGCCATTACCGCTGTTGTGTTGGGCGGCACGTCTATTTTCGGCGGCTCCGGCACGATTTTAGGAACGCTAATGGGTTTAGCCGCCATTGTTGTTCTGCAAAACGGCTTGCGGCTTTCTGCTTGGCCGACTGAGCTAGCCGGCATCTCCACCGGAACGTTGCTGATTCTCACCATCGCTATTGAGCGTTGGGCGAACAAAGAAGATCGCGCCAAAACAAGTCCGGCTATGCGCTGGAGTGCGGTGGGCACTGCGGCAGCTTTGGTGGCTCTCGGGGTTTTTCTCTTCCGAGCCGCTCCGCAGATAACCGAGCAAGCCACCACATCCGCAGGTAAGCGCGTGACGGTGGCAGTGATGCCCAAGGCGAAGGGCGATCCTTACTTCATCAGTTGCAAGGTGGGCGCAGAGGAAGCCGCGAAGGCATTGAATGTCGATCTCATATGGGATGGGCCTACCGGTCTTGATGCCGCTAAGCAGAACGAACTTGTGCAGGGCTGGATCACGCGGCATGTGGATGCAATTTCCGTGAGCGTGGAAAACGCGCCTGGCATTTCCACAGTTCTGCGCCAAGCGCGCGCGCAAGGCATCAAAGTAGTTACCTGGGACGCTGACGCCGAACCCGATGCGCGTGACTACTTCATCAACCAAGCCACCGCGCAATCGATTGGCTTCACCTTGATCGATGAAGCGGCGCGAGTGCTGCACAATCGCGGCGAGTTCGCCATTATTACCGGCGCCCTCAGCGCCGCGAATCAGAATCTATGGATGGGTTTCATCCGCCAGCGCGTTGCCGAGAAGTATCCGGAGTTGAAACTAGTAGCCGTTCGCCCATCGGATGACGACCGCGACAAAGCGTTCGCTGAAGCGCAGACGTTGATGAAGGTTTACCCCAACGTCAAAATGCTGATAGCGATTTCAGCGCCTGCCGTTCCCGGCGCGGCTGAAGCCGTGAGACAGTCTGGACGCAAAGATGTGCAGGTGATCGGCCTATCGCTGCCGAATTTATGCAAGCCCTATGTTCATGGTGGAGAGATTGAGGCGGTGGCCCTTTGGAATACAAGGGATCTTGGTTATCTGGCCGTCGCCGCGCCCGCGGCGCTTGCGCGAGGAACCCTTAGAGCAGGGGCGACGAGTTTCAACGCTGGGCGATTGGGCAAAGTGGAAATCAGGGCGAGCGACATTATTCTCGGTGCGCCGCTGTTATTCCGCAGAGATAACATCGATAGATTCAATTTTTGAGGGTGCCGTCACGGCCCGAAGCCACGGTTCATGTCCCACAACGGATAGTGTGGCAATGCTCCCTGAGGATCGCGCACGAACGTCTCAGTCTGCGTCACGAGATCACGGATTCGCTGCCGTGCCGCTGTCCCCACATCGCGCCGACCCAGAGCAGGCGCCTGATCGCCCGCCCGCACTGTGCCTTGCGGAGGAAGCAAGCCCTCCAAAAGCGCCGGCACGTCTCCGCTCCGTCGGTCCAAGAATCCCTCCAGCGACTCGCGCAGCCGACCGATCTCGGCCTTCCCGAATCTCGCCTCCCAACGCTTCTCGATCTCCCAAATCAGTCTTTGGTAAGTCTGTTGCGCCGTCAGTCCGCGCGGCGAGAGGCGAACCACCTTTCCGCGGCTCGCTGTCGGATCAGGTTCAACCACTACGTAGGGTTTGATCTGCCATCCAATGTCGGTAGTCTCTGGAGATCCTCCCGTCAAGCGCGGAATCTCCGCCAGGCGTATTGGCTTCTCACTCAATATCCGCAGCGTGTTGGCGCAGTGTACCAGCGGCACTGGCGACGCGCGATCGAACTCAAGCCGGAACGTCAGTAGCAATTGGGAGAGCAGAGTTGGCAAAGAGAGACGGCCCTTGCCGCGCCTGACTCGGGGCGGAAGCTCCGCGGTCTCCTCCCAGCCGCCTGGCAAGCCGTGGGGCAGCTCGACCTCCAGTTGGTCCGCGATGCCCTGCAAAGTATGCCGAAGGCGATTGATCTCGTCTTTACCGAACCGCGTTTCCCACCGCCGCTCGATTTCGCCGAACAGTGGCGGCCAGATCCCGCTCGCAGTTCGCCCTTTGGAAGTGAGCTGAACCAGCCAGTTCGCACGAACGCCGCGTCCGCTGCCCCAGCCGTCGCGCCGTTCGCGGGAGGATTGAGCGTGAGCGCGGGTCGGCACGGGCCGATCGTCCGTCGAATCCGGTTTCAGCACGACAAATCCCCACCTCTCCAAGCAACCCAACTCAAACTTCATTACTTTTTCCGGCGTTAAGGCCTTCGTTGCCAGATCCCGCACGGATAGTGCTCCCTCTGGGAGAAACCGCATCAGATTGGTCCACACTACCAATGACAATCCCGCGCCGGCGTGACCCGCTTCGCCCATCCGCCGCTCGAACTCGTTATCGAATTCAACAGTGAAGGCAACCAGCAGTTGCGAAAGCAAGGCTGAGAGTGGGCGCACGTTATTTCCCTTGTCAAGACTAGCCAACTCGGTTCAGCATAGCCGTCGCTGTCGAATCGAAGAACGCCTCTAAAACCTGAGCCGCCGCCTCCGGCAGTTTCGTCTCCTCTAATGCCTTCCTCATCAACTTCATCCACCGGTTACGCGCCGCCTGATCGATCGCGAAGGGCGCGTGCCTCATGCGCAGCCGAGGATGCCCGCGCTCTTCGATGTATTGCTGCGGGCCGCCAAAGCGATAAATGAGGAAATCGCGCAGCCGCTTCTCTGCGGCGGACAGATCACGGCCCCGGTACATGGGACCTAGAATATCGTCGTCAGGAATTTGCTTATAAAACGCCCCGATCAGCCGCGTAAAACCATCGTCCCCGATTACTCCAAAAACTTCGTGCTCTTCCACCAGAACGATGCTAGCAACTAGGCTGAGGCCATTGCCGCAAACTCCCGCCAGACCTTACCCTGCGAGTCCGCCACCGCGGAGCATGTAATGTCGCCATCAAATGTATTCAATCCGCTTGTGATTGCCAAGCTTTCCTTGCAAGCCCGTTCCAACCCCTTGTCGGCCAGCGCCAGCAAGTAAGGCACCGTCGCATTCGTCAAGCCGAATGTGGAAGTATGCGGCACTGCCGCCGGCATGTTCGACACGCAATAGTGCAGCACGCCGTCCACGTAGTAAACCGGGTCAGTATGCGTGGTCGCATGTGCCGTTTCCACGCAGCCGCCCTGGTCAATAGCCACGTCTACAATCACCGACCCAGGCTTCATCGTCTTGATCATGTCGCGACGTACAATCTTCGGCGCCGCCGCACCCGGGATCAGCACTGCTCCAATGACTAGATCGGCTATGCGCACGTTATCGCGAACTGTGTAGGTATTCGAGGCCAGCGTGCAAATCGAATTCGAATAAACATCGTCTAACTGGCGCAGCCGGTCCAGATTGCGGTCAATCACTGTGACGTTCGCGCCTAAGCCGCAAGCAATTTTGGCCGCGTTATGCCCCACCACGCCGCCGCCGATCACTAAAACGTTTGCCGGGGCCACGCCCGGTATCCCGCCTAACAAAATCCCTCGTCCGCCGTTTGGCCTTTCCAGATACTGCGCACCCACTTGTACGGCCATCCGTCCGGCCACTTCACTCATTGGCGTCAGCAAAGGCAATGATCCGTCGCGCTCACGAATCGTCTCATAGGCCACCGCGCTCACTCGCGCTTTCAGCAGCGCCTCCGTCAGTTCAGGTAGCGGCGCCAGATGCAGATACGTAAAAAGAATCAGCCCCGGCCGGAAAAACGCGTACTCGGAAGGCTGCGGCTCTTTTACTTTCACGATCAGATCCGATTTCCGCCAAACATCTGCCGCGCTGGCCAGCACCGTCGCGCCCGCCTCCACATATTCCGCGTCGGGAATTGAACTCCCAACGCCTGCCTGCGATTCCACTAGCACCTGGTGTCCGCGCTCATGCAGCGCAATCACCATGCTTGGCACGCAGCCAACTCTTGTTTCGTGATCTTTGATTTCTTTAGGAACGCCGATGATCACCGCTGTGACCTCCGTTCTTATTGTGGAATGTTTTCTGGAGGCTTCTCAGTGGGCAACGCTGCAGCGACACTCCCATCGTGCTTCGGACCCAACCCTAAGCCGATCAACGATAACGAATTAATCTTGCCGTCTGCCGCCGCCAGTTTCTGGTCTGTCTGAAATTGCTTCAAAGCAACTATCGAATCGCCGTCCCAAACGCCATTCACTTCGCCCTTGAAGTAGCCTTTATCCGCCAGTGCCTTTTGAATCTCGCGCAAGCGGTCTGGGTCAGGATGGGGCGGCACAACCGGGCCTGCCTTAGCGCGGACGACGCGCGAAACCGTCACCCAATGGCCGTGAACCATTTGCTTGACGTAAACGCGGCGCACATTGCCCTTGAGGTGCCCCGACCGCGCTTGCTCTTGTGCCTCGCTGCGGCTAGCGGGACGCCGCGGACCTTGCGGAACCACGGCGGTGGACTTAGCCTTGGCCGGTCTAGGTCGCACCGGAGCCGCCGAAGCTGAATACAGCGTCGCCAGCGCCAACCCGAGTACCAACACGAGCCTCATTGCGATTCCATCCAAATCTTAGCACCGAATGCGGCCCTCTGGGGGAACCCGGCCTAATCACGCTACTACTTCTCCAAATAGAAACTCCCAACAAACAGCGCATCGATCCCCGACGAATAGAAACTCCTCACCGCATCTCTCGGCGTACAAACCAGCGGGTCTCCAAACAAGTTAAAACTGGTGTTGTACAACACGGGCAACCCGTTGGCCTTCCCCGCCGAAGTTAGCAGCGAATGATACAGCGGGTTCTCATTCTTATCGACCAAATGAACCCGAATCAGATCTCGCCCCAAAAGCGCCGCCGAAAACATCTCGCGGTACTGCGGCTTTACCTTAGCCACCGTTGCCAGATAGCGTGCATTCGCGCCAA
Source organism: Bryobacterales bacterium (assembly GCA_003167495.1). Lineage (GTDB taxonomy): Bacteria > Acidobacteriota > Terriglobia > Bryobacterales > Bryobacteraceae > Bog-105. Next base: position 46,586 of record PMSX01000307.1, read on the forward strand.
CTTCGAAATATTCATCTGCATGCTCCTGCGGAACCGACGCCGCGAACTTCCGGTAGCTTTCTCTACGTTTGATATAAACGTTCAGGTTCTCAGTCGAATACTTGTTCAGCGGCGACGCTAAAATGCTGCGGTTGCCCAATGCGCGCGGCCCAAACTCCATGCGCCCCTGCATCCACGCCACAATTTTGTTATCTTTCAGCGCATCCATTGCGCGCTCAATTAGCTCGCCCTCGGTCAGCAGGTAGTGGAAACGCAATTTGCAATTCTCGAGCACTGCTTTGATTTGCGCCGGCGCGTAGCTGGGCCCCAGGCAAAGCGTGTTAAACGGAACCCGCGTGGTCTCCCCGTAGAAATTGTGCCAGGCATGTAAGGCCGCGCCCAAAGCCGTTCCTGCATTGCCGGCCGCCGGCTGCACAAACACTCCGCCGAACTTCGCTTCCAATGCCCGAATCAAAAGCGCGTTAAGACCGAGGCCGCCCGCTATGCACACGTTCTGCGCGGGTGCCAGCATCGCACACACGGCCTCTTCAACCGCGTTTTGCAAACTGCTGGCTAAATCCGCTTTTACCGTCGGGCTCAAAGGCTGGTCCGCATTGATCCCGGTTTCCGCATAGAACTTCCGGCTGAATCCGCCCCGCGTCAAATGATCCGCATCGAAATATGAACGATCTAACCGCGGCCATTGTGCCGGGCCGCTGTGAAGAATCTTGCGAAACAGGTCCAAATACTGAGGAGACCCCGACGCCGACAACCACTGCACCTTGTGCTCATCCGCGCGCGGCTCATACCCCAGCATCTCCGTGACGCGGTTGAACAGATCTCCCAACGAATCGGGAAAGTACATCTCCCGCACAGGCAGCAAATGGCTCTCGTGCCCTTGAAACAAAGCGCCCGAACGAAAATCGCCCGCGCGGTCGATGCTCAACACAGCCGCATTGTCCATGCCCGACGCATAGAATGCCGAGGCCGCATGTGCCAAATGGTGCTCAACCACCAAAATTTCGCTGTGCGGAAAGCGCGTGCGCAGGTCGATCTGAGTTGCACCCTCCGCACCTAAAGCAAAAGGCCGCGCGAGCGCTACGCCTTCGACTTCTTCTACCTTGACGGCGGCTGCTTCCAACGCCAGGGCGAACGCTTCATCGGGAAACGAACCTGGCCGGTCCTGCCGCGAAACCTTCGCCTGTTCCACCGCCGCAGCCAACTTACCTTCCTTGATCACGCAACAGGCGGGATCACTCAGCAGCCCGCCGAGACCAACTATCACTTTCGGCATGCTCAAACTCTTCGCAGCCTCGCGATGGCTCTGTCCCGCCCAATGCACTGAAAAACCGCAAAGGCACTGGGTCCCACAGGTTGGCCGGTTAGCGCCGCGCGGCTCGCATTGATCAGCAATCCGGCTTTCACTCCGCGCTCTTCCGCTAACTTCCGCAAGTCGGCCTCTACACTCGCCTCAGTGAACTCATTGTTCGCGGCAATCCGCTCCGCAAGCTCTCTCAAAAGCGCGCGCGCGCCCGGTGCGTTCAATTTCTCAAGCGCGCCCGGTTCCGTTTCGAAATCGTCGCTGAAATAGGCCCGTCCTCTGGTCGCAAAATCCAACAGGGTCGAAAAGCGCGACCGGATCGTATCCACCACGTGCTCGAAAAACTTGCCGTCGCCATAAGGCTGCAAGCCGCCCGCTTCCAACGCTTTCTTCACCAGCGGCGCCAGCATCTCCACCGGCATCGTGCGCAAGTGTTGCGAATTCAGCCAGAGCGCTTTCGGGTCAATCGGGTCTGCATCGCTGAAGTTCACCACCGCGTTGCTGCGATTCACGCCTTCGAAATTGAAAGCGTTCTCCAACTCCAACAGCGTCATCTGTTCACGGTTATCTTTAGGCGACCATCCCAGCAAGCACAAAAAATTGATATACGCACTCGCCAGAAAACCGTTGTCCCGATACGTAGTCACACTCACTACCGGCCCGTGCTTGCGTTTGGAAAGCTTCGACCCATCGGGCGCAATCAACAGCGGCAAATGCGCAAAACGCGGTAGTGGCGCGCCCGCACCCTGAAAAATCAGGACGTGTTTAAATGTGTTCGTCAAATGATCTTGGCCGCGAATCACATGCGAAATCTTTAAGTCGATATCATCCGCGCACGACGCCAAATGATACGTTGGCATGCCGTTGCTTCGCAGCAAAGCAAAGTCTTCAATATCCGCTGTGAGTTTGCTTTGCGCCCCGTATACCTCGTCGTGAAATGCCACTTCATGCGCCGGATCGCGCTGCACCTTAAATCGGATCACAAATGGCTCGCCCGCCGCCGCACGCGCTTCACTTTGCTCTTTGGTGAGCGCGCGCATTTCCGGATTGCACAACCAAGGGCCCTCGCCATGCGGCTTGTCTTTGGGGTCCACGTCTGCCGCCGCGGCCGGGACAAAATCCCTGTAAGCAAACCCGCGCGCCAGCAGATCTAGAGCCACCTTCCGATGCAAATCCAATCGTTCCGATTGGCGGTAGAACTCGTCCCATCCCAGCGCCAGCCAGTTCAGCCCGTCGTAGATCGAATCTAACGAAGCTTGTGTGTTGCGGTCCACATCCGTATCATCAATCCGCAGCACCATTGTGCCCTTTTGTTTGCGGGCAAACAGCCAGTTGAAAATGAACGTTCGCGCGCTGCCAATATGTAAGTAACCCGTCGGCGACGGGGCAAATCGGACCCTTATCATGAATCCCTAGTGTACCTTCGCTGGTACCGATTTCACCTGTCGGTCCGCCGGGCATAAGTAAATCCATTCCTCTAGAAACGCTCCTCCTCCGAACATCACTACTACGTGTCTCTCGTTTTTTCGAGAGCAAAAGGAGTACATTCAATGACAACAACAACCAAGTCCGAGTTTAAGACTCCGGCGCAAGTCTTACCACACGGGGTTCATCCAGCCACGATCTCGTTGACCCCGCTTGTCGGAACCTGGACAAACGTCGATCGCGCCACCCGGGATATCGTCAAAATCGAAATTTCGGCCTCCGGGAGTTCGCTCAAAGTGGACGTCTTTGGCGCTTGCAGTCCGACACCTTGCAACTGGGGTTCTGTGTCTGCGATCGGTTACGCGGCGAACGTAAGTTCAAGCTCCGCCGTTGCGTTCACCGCCCTCTATACATTCAGCTTCTCGAAAGTTGTAGTGACCGGCCATCTCGATGGAAAGCACCTTATCCTTGAGAGCTTCACTGAGTTCACGGACGGCAGTGGAAGGTCGAATTACTACGCTCGGGACACCATGGCGAAGTAAGCTTCAGCAGCCACAAGGCCGAACTTAAGCCAACCAGCCGTCCGTTCGGCCTTGTTTTTCAAAAGAATCGCCCTTTCTTTGCCGCAAAATGCCGAGCCTTCGCCACTACTATTAATTGAACCTCACTACAAGCGATCCCGAACTCCTCCTTGCGGCCATCGAGGCCTTTCTTGCTACATGCCGCCGACCGGCCGCGCTCGAATATGGCGAAAATCCAATGCCACTGCTCGCTGGCTACTATGCTCTCGAAGTCCGTTCCGGCCGCCTTTCCATCGAAATCTGGGACGAAACCCGCAGCGTTTCCCGCCGCATCCTCACCGTCGAACGTCATTCGACGGGCGTCCTCGATTGCGCCATTCAAAAATTTGGCGGCAAGCCCAGCCGCCTGACTTTCCTGGATTTAGACCGTCCGCAAACCGTGCACCGCACCCGAATGGGCCAGCGTCAAAATTTCGCCGAGCAATTCCGCCGCATGCTGACGCGGCAGTTTCCCACTTGGGAAGTGGAAACACTTTCCAGCGCGCTCGATCTCCGGCATTCCTTTTCTTCCGTTTTTCCGCGGGCCAAAGTCACCTGCGGCAGCCACATCCTGGCCGCCATGGCCTGCCCCGATCCACAAGAAGAGCCTGCTTTTCTCACCTTCGCCCTCATTTGGCATCATTATCTGCAATCGCGCCGGCGCACGCAAGGCCAGACATCGCTCTGCCTCTTTATGCCCGAAGCTGCCGGCAACCTCACCGCCCATCGCCTTCGCTGGCTGAGCGGCGAATCCCTCAGCCCCCGTCTCTTTCGCTTCAACACGCACGGCTCGGCCGGTGAAGTCGACCCGCAAGATCTCGGCAACCTCCGAACCCGCCTTGCGTCCATCTATGTTCCGCCGCGCCTCTCGCGCGAAGCGGAGGCCCTCCTGAACGAACTCAAATCCTTCGATTCCGTCGGATGCTCGCCTGAACTCAACGGCGCCATTAGTATCCGCTGCCGCGGTTTGGAGTTCGCGCGCCTCGAAAACGGCCGCATCTTATTGGGGATGGAAACGAGGAGAGAATTATGCCAATCGCAGTTTTCCGAGGTGACCAATTTTGCCGCTCAGCTGTCTTATTCTTTAGCAGCGCAGCAGTCCGCTGCGGCCGGCGCTCCGAATGCGATCCCTCCTCAATTTTCGGAGCGTTGGCTTGAATCCATTGTGCGAGCCAATTTGTCGTCCATCGACCCAGATTTGTCGCCTCATCTCGTTCACGGTCAAGTGCTCACTTTCGCCGCTGGCGACCGCGATTTAATCGATCTCCTTGCCATTTCTCACGCGGGCCGCATCGCCGTTCTCGAATTGAAAGCTACCGAAGATCTACACCTTCCCCTGCAAGCGCTAGACTACTGGATGCGGGTGGCTTGGCACCTCGAGCGCGGGGAATTGCAGCATTTGTTTCCAGGATCTCTCGTGCAAAGCAAACCGCCGAAATTATTTTTGATCGCACCAGCCATGACGTTTCACTCTTCCAATACAGACATCTTCCGCTACTTCTCTCCTGAAATCGAAGTGGAAAGAATAGGACTTAATTCGGATTGGAGGAAGAATTTGCGCGTTGTGCTACGTCTAACAGGTGCAGATCTGCCGATTTCGCACGGATCTACTAGTGTTTCCGGAGGAGGCTTTCAATGAGTTTCGACGGCTTGGTTCAAATCAAGAAAGCGATTGGTATGCTCAGCCCCAAGGAGGTCCGGGACTTGAGCCAGCGGGAGGTGCGCATCGCGCTGCACGCGCCGGACACGCTCGGCTTTGAGCAGATGGAAAGCTATCTGCTGAGCGATCTGAAGCCCGCCCGCCGCCGTGAATCGGCGGATATGCTCATGCGCGATCCGAGCTCGACGAACCAGGCGGATATCAACATTTATCACGCCAATATGAAGGCATCGGCTAAGTCGCTTATCTATTTGCCTGATCGGCCGGACATTGTCGTGGCCAAAACACTGAAAGCGTTCCCCGATTTAGGTATCGCGCTGGCGCGGTCCTTCCAGCCTTTCCGTGGTCCGTATGTGAAGAACGTCATCGCCGATGTTTGCAAAGAGAACACTCTCTTTTGTCTCGCCACCGCCGTGCCGGACATTATGGGTGTGCCGTTTATTACGCTTCCCTGGTCTATCGCTGAATTCGCGTCCGATAGCGCCTTTCTCACCATGAACCAGATCCGCATGGGCTTCATGGTCGCCGGCGCCAGTGACCGCGAAGTAGGTTATATGGAACAGAAAGGCGAAATCGCCGCTGTCATTGGCAGTGCATTCGGCTGGCGCGCTCTTGCTCGCGAGCTTGTGGGCAAGATTCCTTTCGGTGGCGGGCTTATCGCCAAAGCAGGCGTCGCCTATGCCGGCACCAAAGTTCTGGGCGTTTCCCTTGACGGCTATTATAGCCTTGGCTACACCTACTCACGCGAAGAACGCAACAACCTCTACGCCGAAGCTTATCTGCAAGGCAAAAGCGTTGCGGCCAAACTCCTCCGCATGCTTCGTCCGGACCTCGCCGCTAAACTCGCCGACACTGACTCCACTGCTTCGTCCGCGAGATGACCAAACCCATCGCCCTGGTCACTGGCGGTAGCCGGGGCATCGGCCGTGCCATTGTCGAAGAATTATCATTGACTCACTCCGTTGTCGCGACCTATAACTCCAACCTTGCCGCCGCTCAAGAGGTGGCTCAAGCCACCGGCGCCGCCATCCTCCCATGCCAACTCGGCGATCCCGAATCCTGCCGCCAACTCCTCGCCGAACTCGATCGCCGTTTTGCCTCCATTGACCTTCTCATCAACAACGCCGGCATGGCCCCGCGTGAACGCCGCGACATGCTTGATGCCACCCCCGAAAGCTTCGACGAACTCTTCGCCACCAATCTCAAAGGCCCTTATTTCATAACGCAACACATCGCGCGCGCCATGCTCGCCCGTTCATCCGGCCGCATCGTCTTCATCGGCTCCATCTCGAGCTTCACGGCTTCTGTGAATCGCGGCGACTACTGCATGACCAAAGCCGCCATCACCATGGCCGCCAAACTCTTCGCCGCCCGCCTCGCGCCCCACAAGATCCCCGTTTTCGAAATTGAACCTGGCATTATCCGCACTGACATGATCGCCTCTGTTGCCGCCACCTATGACCGGCGCATTGCCGATGGCCTTCTCCCCCAGCGCCGTATGGGCGAACCGAAAGACGTCGCTAACGCCATCCGCGCCATTGCCGACGGCCACCTCGACTACTGCACCGGCCAAATCCTCCACGTCGATGGCGGCTTCCACCTGCGGACTCTCTAGTTAGGGTAATAATAATGCTTGACATTCCACGGTCTTGGACGGCTAGGCCGGGGGGCGTGACGGGCTGGCGCTAGCTGGTGTGTCCTGTCGTCTTGTGCAGAGGAAGTGTAGTTGTTCTTGGGGACGCGCGAGCGCTTCTCGTCGCTCTTCTCCAACAGTGGGAGTACAACATATTCGCCCGATATCCCGATAGCAGGAATGAGCGTTGAGCGCCCAGACCAGGCGTTAATCCGATGTGATGAGCGCTTCTAGTTCTTCCTTGGCCACCCACCCATCGTATATCTATGTATCTATGCGAATCGGATCAGACGGCAGTCAATCATCTTTGCGGCGATTGCAATAGGCGGCCTAGTGAGGATGACGCGAGATTTACTCAGACTCCGCGAATGAGATCGATCCTGTTTTGCAATCCTTTAGCTTCGCCTATCGTCCGGGTTCCCTTGAGAGATAATACGATCTCACTCAGAGGTAACGGCAATGAGCATAAGCGATTGCGTGGAGATCATCGTGGGAATCGCTACTATCTACTTCCTTCGGCAACAAAACGAGATATTCAAAAGACAGAACGCCATCTTTGCCGCTCAAACTGGCGTCGCTAAAGCGTCAGACGAAAGACCTACATGGGCTCGGCAAGCACGACGCTACTGGCCAATGCTGGCGATGGCAATGTTAACGATTCTAACTTGGGCAGCAATTGGTTACGAAGTTTATGATCGCCACCGTCGGGCAACCCAACTGGCCAACAACCCAGCTTCCGCCGCTCCGATCGGCAGCGGGAATGTCCCTGTCCCAATAGTGCCGCCAAACTTTGTACTGTCCATCCCTGGAGCCAATATTTTCATTCCAGACCAGGCCAAGAATCTCACTGGTATCGCATTAGACGTTAGCATTAGAAATTCAGGGGCCCCTAGTCCAGCTAATGACTGGAAATTATGGATTGCTCCTGGGAAGAATCTACATCCGGCTTTGGCGCAACTCACGACAATACCTGAATCCTTAGCGGTCGGTGGACCTATAAACTCCACAGTCATAAGAGCGGCACAATCATTAGTCGATAAAACTCACAACACTCCGATCAATACCGGTGAGGTTATAGACGGAAAACTCTTGTTCTACACTACACTTCCAAAATCCCGCGTCCAAAGTGACTCAACGGTTCTAGAGTTGTCCACGGAGGATATCAGCGGCAAAGAGTTCACGGTAAAACAACGAATGGCGGATTGGTTAAAGCGATGAGAGGCCAACACCACAATATCTGCGATACAGTAGCGAGATGTCATTCTGGTCTCGACTCGACACGGCATGGAACGACAACAGCTGTGTCGCGTGGGTACTTGTCTTATCTGGTATGGCACTCGCCTTGTGGGCTGGTTTCTGGCCACGGTCCCCAGGCGTGTCAATCGGTCTACTCGCACTTGTTGCTGGCATTATGAGTGTTCGGCCACAAATGCGCCCCGCGGAGAAGGCTGCTTGGGTTTTTGTCCTTGTCGCATTTGCCGTTTTGGAGGTTCATGCGATCAACAGAGGCGATGAAGAAAATAAAACCATTAGGGACGGGCAAAACGAAGTCTTTAAGGGAATTGCTGATGGTGTCAAGAAGAGCAATTCGCAACTCGAAATAAGCAACCGCAATATCCAAGTTCTCTCCATCGGGATTTTGTCGCTGTTGAATACCAAGGCCGTTCAGGGTGCTGTGGCGAGTCCCGCCCAGCCATCACAGAGGCAGCAGGGCCAGAGATTCGTATCGGCGGAAAAGCTTGACTCAGCACTTAAGAGTAAGGAGTCCTCGGCAGCAACAGTTATCAATGACGGTACCAATGAGGCGGGGAATTTTTCGGATCAGTTAGTCATAGGACTAAGATGCTGGTTGGCAAGCTGGCGGAAACAATATAAAGACAGGAGACCCGAACTTTTTTCCAGATAGTCTGACGATTGAAGTATCTACAAATCACGCATCGCCGGATGACCACTCATTGCAGGAAGCTAAGAACCTCATTGCGGCCTTAAAACAACAAGGTATCACAGCAACGCTTAGGTTCACCACGCTGGCGTTTCCCACAAACTTCATGCGAATAAAAGTGGCTGGTCAATAATGCCTCACATGGATAGATTCTTCTTGACTCGTTTTCGCCCAGGAGCTTTCGGATCTCCCTTTCCAGGTGAACGCTCCTTTGACGCTTTCACTAACTCATCTAGTCCTTTCTTCGACACGGGCAGGACACCGCGCATGGCCTCCTTAAAGCGTGCGAACTCCAGCGTCGCGTCGAACGGTCCGTCTCTCATAACTCCCTATCGGGGCGCGAGGTGTCCTCCTGGGCCTGCCCCCTCGGCTGA
>PMSX01000388.1 GCA_003167495.1 Bryobacterales bacterium
TGTAGTGGTTGTACACCGCTACGGCAAGCTTTTTCTTGGTCGCTTCCTGACCAATCACGTACTGATCCAGATATTCCTTCAATTCCAGAGGCCGCGGCAGCTTGCCCGGCGACCCGTAGCTCTTTTCATGGCGATCGTCTTCAATAATCGAGTTGCATACGGCAATGCATTCGTCGCAGATGTACGCGCGTGGGTAATCACTAGGGGAGGAGATGAGCTTACCGACAACGTCTTGACTTTTGTGACAGAACGAACAGCGGAGGGAATCGTCTGTTGTGCGCTTCAAGCTAAGTCTCCTAACGATGGAAGGACCGAAAACGATCCCTCGGACCTGACCGGAAGAAATTCCAGTTCCAGTATAACAGCACTAATGCACCCTAGGTATGCTTTCGCCCAGGAAAACCCCAAGCCAGGACTAAAGGAGACAGTATATGTGTGGCTATCCAGCATTAGACCTGTTTCTGCGCCTGCTCGAAGAGAAACTGAAGCGTCTTCTCCGTTTGAATGTGGCTGGCGATGCGCCCCAGCGTACCATCTTTATCCAAACGGGCGCGAGTGACCGGAATCGGCTCGCGCTCTTGCTGGGCAATGCGCTGCACCTCGCGATCCACTTCGTCTCGGGTCGCCTTAATGCCTTCTTTATCGGAAATTTTTTCGAGCAGAAGCGAGGCTTTGACGCTCCGCACCGCCGGCTCGCGCTGCTTTTCTTTAACCTTCGCCCAATCCAGGTTCAGCTTGCTGAGATCTACCTCGCGGCCGGTAACTTGGCGCAGTTGCATACTCAATTGATTTTCAATCTGGCGGTTGACGTAGGTTTCCGGAATCGGAAAATCGTTCGCCTCCACCAGGCGGTCAATCAGGGCTTCTTTGGCTGCCTGCTGGGCGGCGTGCTGCTTTTCATGAAAAATCGACTTGCGAATAGCGTCACGCAGCTCCTCCAGCGTTTGATAGTCNNCAAATCGCGCGCAAATTCGTCGTCCAGCGCAGGCAGTTCCTTCTTCTGAATCACTTTGGGCGTCAAGGCAAAGCGCACGGCTTTGCCGGCCAAACGGGGCTCGCCATAGTCTTCCGGATAAACGACTTCTGCTTCCTTGGTATCGCCGGGATTGGCGCCCAAAAGAGCTTCGGTGAACGACGGGAACGTGTCGCCGCCGCCAACCTCAATCGTCGAATCCTGTTCAATAGGCTGCGCCAGACCTGAGAGCGATTTGAGCAGCACAACAACGTAATCCTTATCCTCGATGGGTCGAGGATCAAGGTTCACATATTCGGCGCGCCGCTCACGCGTCTCTTCCAGCCGGTTGGCGACATCTTCGTCGCTGACCACCGGTTCTTCATATTTGACCGGCAAACCACGATAATCGGCAATCTCAAACTCAGGGGCCACTTCAAAATCGGCTTTGAAGCGAATCGGCTCTCCACGCTCGTAGCGCAGGTCCGTAATGTTGGGCTGGCCCACCACGTGCAGTTCCTCCTTCTCCACGCGGGCTCGAAAAGCCTGTGGCAGAAGCTGTTCCAGCACTTCGTGACGAATATCGCTCGCATAGCGCGACTCGATCATGTTGGCCGGAGCTTTGCCGGGGCGGAAGCCGGGAAGGCGCACCCTCTGACGGATGGATTCCGCCACACGCTGGCGAGCCTTTTCCACCTCTTCGACGGGAATCTCTACTTCCAGAGAGCGTTTGCAATCTACGACTGTTGACACGTTTCTATACGATCCACTATTTCTTCAATGTCGCACGAACCAATGAGGCCCGGCGCGGAACTGCGGTTAGGCGTTTTGGAACCAGGTAGCCAAATACTGTTCCTGGTCTACCGTTAAACGATCGATTTTGACTCCCATCGACTCCAGCTTGATGCGTGCAACCTGACGGTCGATCTCGAGCGGTACGGGTATAACTTGTTTGGGTAAGACGCCATTACACTTAATCAAGTACTCCGCACTTAAAGCGTGTGTGGCGTAAGAGACGTCCATCACCGAAGCAGGCAAACCTTCGGTGGCATTTAAGTTGATGAGCCGGCCCTCCCCTAAAAGGTAGAGGCGCCGGCCGTCGCGCATGGCCAGTTCTTCTACGAAATCGCGTGTCTGCCGGCGGTGCAGTGCGGCGAGGCCAAGATTTTCAATATCAATTTCAACGTTGGAATGCCCAGCGTTGCAAAGAATAGCGCCGTTCTTGAATTTGTCGAAATGTTCGCGGCTAATCACGTGCTTATTGCCGGAGACAGTGATGAAAACATCGCCCAGGGCTGCGGCATCGTGAAAGGCCAGGACCCGATAGCCATCCATAATGGCTTCCAGGGCGCGGGTGGGGTCCACTTCACAGATGATGAGGTTCGCGCCCAAGCCACGCGCACGGGCGGCAATGCCGCGGCCGCACGGTCCAAATCCGACAACAACTACGTTCAGGCCTGCCACCAAAATGCCGGTAGTGCGAGTGATGGCGTCCAGCGTACTTTGGCCCGTGCCGCAACGGTTATCAAAAAGTTGCTTGGTAACGGCTTCGCTAATCGCAACAACGGGAAACCCTAGCAGCTCTGCCTTGGCAGCTGCGCGCATGCGCGCCACACCGCTCGGACTCTCTTCTGTGCCCCCGAAAATTTCCGGCATCGCTTCCGGATATTTTTCATGAAGTGTGGCGGTCAGCGCGCCGCCATCGTCAATCACCAGCTGCGGCTGTGATGCAATGACGGTCCGCAAGTGAACGTCGAAAACTTCCTGCCCCTCGCCGCAGATGCCGAAAACAGGGATGCTGTAATCCTTGGCGATACTGGCCGCAACATCGTCGTGCGTCGAGTTGGGACTGGCGGCACACAACATAAGGTTGGCGCCGCCATCCCGCAACGTGATTAGAAGGTTGGCAGCTTCCGGGGTGATGTGCAAACAGGCGGCGATACGCACGTTCGCGTAAGGCTGCGCCTTGATAATGTGCTTCCGAATCCCTTGCAGCACCGACATCGATTGAAACGCCCATTCAATACGGCGCTTGCCGCGCTCAGCGAGCGCTAAGTCTCTGATGTCACAAGGTACGGCCCCAACGGCTGATGCGGACATAACCTCGCCTTTCTCCCGCAAGTCCAAAATACTAAGCCACCGACGTCAATTGCGCCGCCTCGCGCAACGCCTGGGCTTTATCTGTTGCTTCCCAGCTAAAGGACTCCTCGCTCCGGCCGAAGTGGCCGAACGCCGCCGTTTTCTGGTAGATGGGCCGGCGCAGATCCAACGACTTGATCATGCCGGCCGGGGTGAGCGAAAAGTTCTCGCGCACAATCTCGGCCAAACGAGCATCGTCGACTTTACCGGTACCAAATGTATTTACCATGATAGAAACGGGCTCTGCCACACCGATGGCATAAGCCAACTGAACTTCCGCGCGATCCGCTAGGCCGGCCGCAACGATATTTTTCGCCACGTAGCGCGCCATGTAGCAGGCCGACCGGTCAACCTTCGTCGGATCCTTGCCGGAGAAAGCGCCCCCGCCATGCCGCCCCATGCCACCATAAGTATCCACAATAATCTTGCGGCCCGTCAAACCCGTGTCGCCATGCGGTCCACCAATCACGAAACGCCCGGTTGGATTGATATGGAACTTGGTTTGGGAATCAACCATGTTGGCGGGAATCACCGGATCGATGATGAACTTCTTCACATCGATACGCAATTGCTCAGTGGACACATCGTCTCCATGTTGAGTCGAAATGACCACGGCATCAATGCGCTTCGGCTTGCCATCGACGTACTCCACACTCACCTGGCTCTTACCGTCCGGACGGAGATACTTCAGTTCCTTCGAGCGGCGTGATTCGCTCAAACGTCTCACCAGGCTGTGGGCCAGTGAAATAGGAAGCGGCATTAATTCTTTGGTCTCGTTGCAAGCATAGCCGAACATTAGTCCCTGGTCGCCGGCTCCGCCTGTATCTACCCCCATCGCAATGTCGGGCGATTGCGCTTGGATCATGTTGACCACAGCACAGGTTTTCGAATCAAAGCCGAAGGCAGCGTCGTTATAGCCAATACCATCAATGACGCTGCGCACCAGTTTGGGAACGTCAACGTAGGTTGTGGTGGTAATCTCGCCAGCGACTACACAGATGCCAGTGGTTACGAGCGTTTCGCAAGCGACACGCCCGGTGGGATCTTCCGCCAAAACCGCGTCCAGCACCGCATCGGATACTTGGTCGGCAATTTTGTCGGGGTGTCCTTCGGTGACAGACTCAGAAGTGAAAATATATTTCATGAACGGCCTTTTGACTCCTAGAATTATTTCGGGCGAGGTGCGGCGTCGCCGCGGGTTGAGGCCTCTGACCTGAATTGAAGATTAATGTAACAAGTTTAACAGGAAGGATGACCGGATCGCTATAGGGCTCGGTACTGAAAGGGAGGCTTGCGCCGGTGAAGCGGGCGATACTACCCTGCCACGACCATTTTTGGAGAAGCGCATGATCACGAATCGTTTCACGCAGTCCCCCCGCTACGGCGTGAGCTTATAGCGATCCCGTGGATACAGTACGGCTTGGCGGACATTCGAAAGCTTGAGAACTTGGCAGGTTAGGCGCTCGAGTCCAATCGCGAATCCGCCGTGCGGCGGCATCCCCAAATCGAACATCGCCAGATGACCTTCGAAATTCGCAGGTTCAATGGCCCTGGAGCGGAGAGCGGTCTCCAAATCCTGGCGCAGATGCAATCGCTGTCCGCCAGTAGTGATCTCGAGCCCCTGAAATAAGAGATCAAAACTGCTGGCTGAACCCAGCGATCCGCGCGGAGCAGTATAAAAAGGTCGGGCCGCTAAAGGGAAACCGAGCACAAACACCGCTGGAATCCCGGTCTCTCGCTTAGCTCGCTCGCAAAGCTGACGCCCCGCCTCTGGATCGAGATCGTCTTCGAGATCGGTACGTCCAAATTCGGCACGCAGCATTTCCAGGCATTCTCCGAACTCCCAACAGGCGACGCCAAACATCGACGGAAGAAAATCGGTTCGATATTTCTTGATCACATCACCGTATTTCCGGTTGAGGTTCTCAAACATATCCGTTAAAAGTTCGCGCTCGAACTGAATTACGTCCTCTGGCCCATCGATGAAAGCAAACTCGACATCCAGCGAATAGTACTCGGTCAAATGACGGCTCGAGGCGTGCGGCTCCGCGCGATAAACGTGACCGGTCTCATAGACGCGCTCCAAGCCGGCCACACCGTGTTCCTTGTAGAATTGTGGGCTCTGTGCTAGGTACGCCACGCGATCGAAATATTTGATCTCAAAGAGATTACTGCCTCCCTCCGTCCCACCGGACACAATTTTTGAAGTCACGATCTCCGTAAATCGGCGGCGGTTGAGTGCATCGCGAAAAGAGGCTAGGATTGCGGCCTGTATGCGAAAGATATCGCCCACGCCCTCAGTCCGAAGCGCCAGTGGACGGTATTGGAGAAGGGTCTCCAAGCCAATCGATTGCGCTTGCGCCGCGGATTGGAAGGGTAGCGTTTGCCCGGCGCGATTCAGCATACGAATCTCACGGATGTCGACTTCATAGCCACCCTTCGAGCGAGGGTCGGCCCGGACATCACCAAGAATCTCGACGACGTCCTCGACCTTGAGTTTGTGGGGGCTTAGCGCTTCCGATGCGATCACGCACTG
>PMSX01000200.1 GCA_003167495.1 Bryobacterales bacterium
CACACGAGCGATTTCCCTTCAAGAGAAAAAGGCGCACTCAGAATGCGAGTGCGCCTCAGTGTCCCCTCGGCGATCGCTAGAAGTTGAAGCGGGCCCCAATGGTCATCACACGGCCGGCAAGAGCGCCCGTGATGGTGCCGAAGTTTGAGCTGCCGACATTGTTCGAGATTTCATTCGGGTTGAGGTTCAAATTGTTAAATACGTTGTAAACGTCCGCACGCAACTCGAGCCGCGCACCTTCGCCGAGCACGNNGCGCCTTGGGCAAGCCAAAGCCCTTGCTGATCGTCAGATCGACGTCCCTGTATCCCGGCAGGTTGAGCGAGTTGCGACTGACGCCAGGCGCCTGAGGAAGCGCCGTGCCAGATTGGCAGACGGGGTTGCAAACATATGGTGTGTAGGTGGGCGTCGAGAAATATGCCGAAGCATTGCCCTGAACGGCGGCAAGCGGGAAGTTCGAGGTTGCCCCCGGATACTTGAATACACTGTTGCTGGTGCTGTGACCGGCGCCACCGAGGTAAGCAGCCGGAAGCACTTGATAAGTGCCGCAAGAGCCGCAGTAGAGGCTCCCGCCCACCGTGNNAATCTCAGGACTCCAGGGAAAACCGGAGTGCCAGTTCCAAATGCCGCTGAGCGACCAGCCGCCGGCGATTTTCTCCAACCAGCTGTTATTGCCATGGAAGAAGACCGGTTGCCACATGCCGAAAAGCTTGAACGAGTTAGTAACGTTGAAATCAGAGCGTCCATAGTCCAAGTTCAGGTTGTAAGGATAAAACTGTTGCGAGTAGGCGCCGGTGCCCGTATCCATGCTTCTGGAAAAAGTGTATTGAGCGTCTGCCATGAACTGGTGAGCGAACTGGTGTTTCAACTCCGCGAGCAACGCATTGTAATTGCCGTATCCGTTCGTGTTCCAGTTATCCCCGTATGCGATCTGCTGGTTGAGCGGGTCGCCTTGGGTCGCCGGAACGGCGTTGGGGTTCTCGTGGAAAAAGAGGTCGCGCGACAAGCTTCCCTCATATCCCACGGACATTACGTACTGGTGGCCCAGATCGTACTGGATATCGAACGAGTAGTGATGAACACGCATGGTGGGCATCGTGTGGGGGANNTCGTAATCGTGTGGGGGTTCGCCGGATAGCCGTAGGGGTTATGGGGGCTCGAGGAGAGCGCATAGACGATGTTCGGGTTGATTGTCTCTGGCGTGGCGCTGCCGAAGTACGGATTCACTACCAGCCCCGGATTCTGGAAAATATTGGCTGAAATCGCGATTTCTTCCTGGTTGTAATTCAAGCCGTACCCGCCGCGAACCACCAGGCGGTCGTGGAACATCGACGGGCTCCAGGCAAAACCGATCTCGGGTGAGAAATTATTCTTCTGCGAATTCCAAGAATTTCCCTTGGAAACAGTCAAACCCGTCAGATAATTTGCTCCCGATCCGGGGTTCGCCACAAACATGTTGCCCTGCTTGTCGGAAAGCGGACCAAAGTAGGACCAGCGCAGCCCCAGGTTGATGGTCAGGTTTTTGCGGAGTTTGAGATCGTCCTGGACAAAGAAGCCGAAGATATCGGTGCGGTCGTCCTGTCGCACTGTGTACGGAAGTCCGGTAGTTGGACTGAAGTTCGAGTATTCGCTACTGGGGGCGTCGTTGAGGAAGTCCCACATGTTGTAAAAGCTGTAGGTGGGTATGCCGCAGGGTACGCAAACCTGGAGATAGAAGAGACGCGTGACCTCGCCGCCAAACTTAATGGTGTTCCGTCCGATAATCTTGGTCGCCACATCTTTCCAGCTGTAGGTCCACTGGCTGAATTCGCCGCCGACGTTGGGGCCAAATTGGTTGACAGTGATACCTTCGGTTGCCCCGAAGGTGTCGGAAGGAAATCCAAGCGGCGCCTGCGGATTGTCTGTAAGTTCGTTGAAGCGCCATCCGGCGGCATTGGCGCGCGCCTCGTTGAGGAAGGTCGGAGAGAAGGTGTGGTTCCAGATTACCGAAAAAGCGTTATTGACCTGGCTGTGGTGAAAAATGTCGTACCCACGTTCGCCGTTATAGTCAGTTTTTGACGACGGAACCCAATAGAGCGCAAAACCGAGGCGATCCTTCGGCGTAACATCGGCATCGAGGCGACCGTTGTATTGCTCGGCGTTAAATTTCGTTGGATTTACAGTGTTGTAGTTTGCAATGTCGGCGATGGTGCCTAGAGGACTGCCGGGGGTTCCGCAACCCGTCCCTGCGCCGCCGCAGCCCGGATTGCTGGAGCTGGTCCAGCCAAGATCCTGCGTGCCAATACCGGTCGTCAAAGGAGTGCCGATATTCAGGCCCTGGCCGGGAATGGTGAGACAGTTTACGCCCTCGAGAAAACCGGCGGTCGCGCAGGTGGCACTGGCAACGATGCCAGTGGTGACCGGCGTATTGCCTGGGAATGAAAGATATTGCTGGGCGATGGGCCCGCCGGACGATGCCAGGGCGTCGAAAGCGGGAGTGTCGAACCAACCGCTCCCGGTTGAGGGATAAGTGGGTTCGCGGACTGTCTCGTAGTTGAAAAAGAAGAAGACCTTATTTTTCCAGATGGGGCCGCCGAC
>PMSX01000137.1 GCA_003167495.1 Bryobacterales bacterium
CCGCCAAGCCAATTTTGACCCCGACGGCCGGACGGTCGTCGAAGTTCCGGTCGATCTGGACTCCTCCTTCGAGTTTCGCACGACAACTTACATGAGCCGTCAATTGCATCGTTGGGGAAAGCTACCGATCCTCCTGCTGCAATCGCTCGACTTGCGTAAACAGCGCTATGCGTTTATCGGAACAGACGACTGGTCGATGCATCCGATGATCCGGCCGGGCTCGTTTGTACAGATCGATGAAACCAAACGCCAAATCAAACGCGATAGCTGGGTGCACGACTATGAAAGGCCGATTTATTTCCTCGAACATCGCCGGGGCTTTCGCTGCGGCTGGTGCACTCTTAGCGAACACTGGCTCATTGTGCAATCACATCCCGCGTCGGCGGTGCCTCCGGAAATTTTCAAGTATCCGGGAGACGTGGATGTAATCGGACAAGTTGTCGGGGTTGCTATGCGACTTGATCCGGAGAAGCGACGCCGTAGAGGTTCTTAAGTAACCCGAGGATCGCTTCAAAATCGGAAATATGCCTCTGCCGCTCGGGGCCTTGAAAAGAAGCGGGCACTAAATTCTTGTAGGGCTCGAGCCGCAACCAACAGTCCACTAAAAGCCGCCGGTCGCCTTGGTCCAGAGTCACGATGTACAACTCGATATCCGCCTTTTTTCGCTCGAGCGACAGGCCAATCCAATCGCGAAATATTGTTTCGTGAATTCTTTTTAAATTCCGGCTCACCATCAGGTTGGTAGGTGTACCGGGGGAACAGCCGTAGTGTTCGTAGCGCCCGTTGTCCGAGTTCCGCAAACCTGCAAGATATACCAGTCTGCCGTAAAAAGTTTCGATCCGCGATAGGTCACGAATCCACAGCGCGTCGCTTCCATCCGTCTCGGTCGCGATATGGCGTTCGCTCAACATTTTGCCTGTTACCTAAATGATACACCGAACACAACTCCGCGCAAGAGCCAACGGTACTGTTCGCTTAGTCACGTTCTGCCGCCGGAAAACGTCACGATTTATCTCACTTAAACCTAAGTACCGGGCTATCGTAATCCTTCGGTGCCGTTAAAACGAAGTAGGAAAAACCAAAGAGGAATCTCCATGAAAAAAGTATTTTGCATGTCTTTTTTGTTATTTGCAACAACATTGTCTTTCTCAGCCACCACAGCAAAAACGGATAAACTCGTCAACAAGGGCAGCGAAATCACGCTTCCGACCTTGCCGAGCGATATGCCCGTTCCGGAGCCTGGTTGCAAGAATCCTCCCGGCGACTGCCCTGGCGATCCTAAATAGCTACGAGCAGGTTTTTCGTTTTTCCATTTATCGCCGCCTTGCCCTGCTGCTCGATCTGCCGTAGTATTGCTATAGAGTACGTCTAAAGTGAGCAGTTCATGAACTGGTGGAGGAATGCGGCCCAATACGCGACCGAAGCGCTCGCGGTTGTTCTTATTTTCCGCCTGCTCTGGCTGCGGGACCGGCGCAACGTCGTCTACTCCGTCTTTGTTGGGTTTCTTGCGGTTCAGTTGATGGGAGCTCCGGCTTACTTCGCCTGTCATCTTTGGGGCCAGGGTAAGATCGACTACCGCATCGTGTGGATGTTTTTCACGACGGCCTTGGACTTATTCTCTTTGTGGCTGGTCTATTCGCTAGCTAGAGCAGTGTTGGCGGAACTTCCGGGGATTTTGCGCTTTTCGCGCATTCTGCTTTACATCATCTTTCCGCTTTCGATTGTTATCGCTTTTTCTACGGCCCCGGGTGAGTACTGGTTGACCCGAGCTAAGAATTTTCACGCTGTGGTGGATCGCCTGATGTTCCTCTGTATGGTGACGGACAGGGGCGTTTCGATGGCGTCGGTGTTAATTCTGATTGCGATTTTGGCGTTTATCCTCTGGTTTCCGGTGAAAATGTCGAGAAATCTGGCGATTTTTAGTGTGGGGCTTGTCGTCTATTTCGGCTCCAAGACCGGACTCGAACTGCTGATGATTTACTCGGCGCTAGACGCCCGGACGACCGCGAGTCTCAGTACGAGCGTCAGTATTGTGCTTATATCGTGTTTCGTATACTGGATCGTATTCATAGATCCTAAAGGACAAACCGCTCAGGTACGTTTGGGCCACGGATGGCGATTGAAGGAACAAGACAAGCTTCTCGGACAGCTTGAATCGATCAATGGCGTGCTGATGCGCACTTCGCAGCGGATCTAATTGTGAAGTAAAATAAATCTGTGCGCCCCCAGTTAGCGGTGAGAATTTTTCCACTTGAGCCTTGAAACAGTCCTAGTATTCTTGTACTGTAGTGGTACGGAGAATTTTGGATTTGAGTGTCCCGTTGGTCATAGCCCCGATAGTCTTGTTCATTGCCGTGCTGGTGTTTGCGATACCGGTGTTGTTCCGGTTGCTGCGCCAGTGCCATTTAGCCGACATCACCCCGGAATGGCTGGAAGCTTTTACGCCTGCTACGTATCGGCCCATGGAGCTGCTGTTGGCCGAGGAAGATTTCAGCTTCCTGTTGCGCCAGCCCGGATTCGAATCGTCGATCGGTAAAAAGCTTCGCCAGGACCGTGTAAGGATATTCCGCCAGTATTTGCACCGCCTGATCTCAGATTTCAACCGTCTGCACTTGTATGCTCGCTATTTGCTTTCGCGAAGCGAAGAAGACCAATCTGCCATCTTGACTCGCTTAGTGTGGCTGCGCCTGCGTTTTTCGTTCACAGTACTGCGTCTCGAATTGAGCCTGTGCGTCGCGTACTTTGGTTTTCAGCCGCGTCTTGTGAGCCGGGCCATTGCTCAATTGGACGAAATGAGCACCTGCTTGTCTGCCCTTTCCGCCGCCTAGCCAACGTAACGTCAGCCGTCGCGCCTTACAAAGCGCTTCAGAGCTTCTTTGGCTTCCGCATACTCCGCAAACTGCCGTTCCGCCTGTTTGAAGTCCGGCGTGTGCACACAGCGCCGTCCCCCGCGGCTTTCCGTCGGGTAGCGCAGGTGCAGCATTTCATGAAACATCACAAACCTAACCGCGCTTTCCGGCGCGTCGGCGGAATCAAGAGAACGGCTTAATACGATCACATGGTGGCTTGGGTCATAATGGCCCAGAATCGTTCTCGACGCTCTTAAACTCCAGCCCAGCGCCGGCGCTGCCATCAATCCAGCGAAATACTGCTCATTGAGCGAAGCAAACAGCTGCGCCAAATCGTACACGCTCCCTTTGGCTCCGCGGTACGCCTTCCGGCCCCGCTCGCGCTTCACCGAATGCAAACTATGCCGGATGTCGGCCCGGTTCAGATAGTGGCGATACTGCGCCATGCAGTTCTGATCCGGCGGTTTGCCGAAAAGTTTCGCGAGCAGTACACTCGCCAAAGCCTCCTGAATCGGCGCCGGCGCGCTCTGCAATAGATCGCTTATCTCTACCAGCAGCTGGCCGTCCTGCAAACTGATACGGCTGTTCGCATTTGCATATTTTTTGTAGCGAACTAGAATTTCGGGAACCGGCGTGCGGGGCCGCACGACTCGAAAAACGCGCGCGTAAATCTGTTCCACCGTCTCAAAAAACAGCGCCGCCTCAACTTGCATTTTCCCCAAATGTAACATGGAGTTGCGGGATTTGTTTTCAAGTCCAGACAAATTCATTTGAGGGATCTTTGCCAACCGCCAAAATAAGCGCCTTGGGCACCTATGTGCCCCCCGGAGTTTTAACCAATGAGCAACTGTCGCAAATGGTGGAAACCAGCGACACCTGGATTCGGGAGCGGACCGGCATCAGCGAGCGCCACATTGCCGATTCGTCGATTGCCACCTCGGACATGGCGATCGCCGCTGCTAAGATCGCCCTTGCTCAACGAGGCATCGAGCCTTCGGAAGTGGGCGTCATCATTCTTTGTTCCGTGACGCCGGACAATATGTTTCCCTCGAGCGCCTGCATCGTCCAGCACGCCTTAGGTGCGACCGGCGCGTGGGGTTTCGATCTCGCGGCCGCCTGTTCGGGTTTCCTATATGGCCTCACGGTTGGCGCTCAACTTGTCAGCTGCGGAGGGCACCGCTACGTGCTCGTCCTGGGCGCTGACACGATGTCACGCATCATTGATTACACCGACCGGGCCACTTGCATCCTCTTCGGCGACGGTGGCGGAGCGTTCCTCCTCGAACCGTCGGCAGACGCCGCAACCGAAGGCGGCTATATCGGGCACTTGAATGAAATTGACGGTTCTGGCGCGCCCTTCCTGAACATGCCCGCTGGTGGAAGCCGCTTACCCGCCAGCACCGAGACTGTGGCAAAACGCCAGCACTACGTGAAACAGCAAGGCCAGCAGGTCTTCAAATACGCAGTCAAGAAAATGGCCGATCTGTCCGAAGCGCTTCTTAAGAAACACGGCATTTGCCCGGCAGACGTGAAGCTGTTGATACCTCATCAAGCAAACCGCCGGATCATCACCGCAACCGCCGAGCGTTTAGGAATGCCGCTCGATCGCGTGGTGATCAACCTCGACAAATTTGGCAACACTACCGCCGCCACCATTCCGTTGGCGACTAATGATGCCATTGCCGAAGGAAGGCTCAAGAAAGGTGATCTGGTTTTATTCGCCGCAGTGGGAGCAGGCTACACTGCAGGCGCTAGTTTGTGGCGCTGGGCGTTCTAGCAGCGTCAGCTTTGGGCTTGTTGTTCGCATCCTGCAGTTTCTTATATTCCTGCAAAACCCGAATGATATATTTGTGCGTTTCCAGAAACGGCGGGACGCCATTATATTTTTGAACGGCCCCCGGACCCGCATTATACGCAGCCAGCGCCAGCGCGGCGTCGCCGTTGTAGCGCAACAATAACTCGCGCAGAAACTTGGCGCCACCCAAAATGTTGTCTTCCGCGTTATGCGCGTCGACACCGAGCAGGGCCGCCGTCCCGGGCATCAACTGCATCAAGCCAATGGCCCCTTTGTTTGAAACAGCATCTTGCCGCAAGTTCGATTCAATGCGCGCGACACTCCGCACAAACTCGGGCTCAAGTCCTTGCCGCAGCGCCGCCTGCACCAGCATTTCATCAAACGAAGCAGTGGAATCCACGGTCTTCACGAGCGGGTTGTCGCCCGGAAGATCCGGCAAAATAGTGATTTCCGAAATCTGATTGGACGGAAACTCCATGGTGCCCCCGCCCGTCCGCAGCACGTAAATGCCGCCACGCTGGGTGTGCGAGTCGGCTGTCAGGCAAAAACCCGTGTTCAGGCAGACCGATTCGCGCCCCAACAACGGCACCGCGAACAAAGCGGCCACCACTATACCCGAGATGGGATTCTTATTCAGCATTTGCGTCGCGCACTAATTCGACCGGGAAGAAACAACCTCTTCCGCAGCCGCTAAAACTTCTTCCTGCGGCTTTTCCAGAAGCTCGAAATCCTGCTCCAGACAAGCGATGGATGCCAGCGTCCTGAGTGCCCCTTCTGTAATTCTACTTCCCTGGCCGTAACGTGTCCTAAACAGATCAGATACATCCTGCAACTGTTTCTTGATACCCGAAAGATACCGTGCTATGGCAGCATGCTCGTTCTGGCTCAACGGAGACTGCACGTTTTTATTGTCCCATAAATCCGGATCTTGCTGGGCGGTGTCTTCGAGACTTCACGCGGCCGTATTGATTTCGATGGTGCCCGCGAAGCTGGCGGCCTCTTGAATCAATTACCCAACTTCTTCGCGTGAATCGCCGAGACTGATTACGCCCGGCAGGTCGGCAACGTATACTCCCCAGGTTTCCGTACCCTTTTCGTAGATCACCGTGTATATCATTCGATCCTCCTGTTTTGTTTCACTAACTTCATGGTAATGTGTCTGGTTGCGCATCGTCGCTTTCCCAGACTACAAATCCCATCCTGAGAGGATGTCAGTACATATGTCCCGCGTTTCATTCCTCGCAAATCTTGTCGTATTCGCCGCACTTGCACAAACGCACAACGACTGGCCCACTTACGGACACGATCCGGCCGGTACTCGCTATTCCCCTCTCGCTCAAATCAACGCGCGCAATGTCACTACCCTCAGGCGAGCCTGGACTTTTCATATGTCACCTGATTCCGCTGCTCGCTTACCCGTTGCGCGAGTTGGCGAAGCGACTCCGTTAGTGGTAAACGGAAAGCTGTTCCTTACTACCCCCTACAACCAAGTCGTCGCGCTGGAGCCAGAAACCGGCAAACTCCTTTGGTCTTATGCGCTGCCAAGCGGAGGCAACCCCGCGGTTCGCGGTTTGGAGTACTACCCCGGCGACCAGCGATCTCCTCCGCAAATCGTCTTCGGCACCTCCGACGCCAAGCTCATCTCCCTCAACGTAAACACCGGTAAACCCGTTCCCGGGTTTGGCGACGAAGGTTTAGTCGATCTCAAACAGGGCGTTCTCAACGGCTTCCCAAAAGCTTTTTATGATCTCTCGTCCCCGCCCATCATGTACCAGGATTTAGTCATCACTGGCGCCCACACGCAAGAAGCTCCGAGTCTCGGTGCCGCCGGTGACACCCGCGCTTGGGACATCCACACGGGCAAATTGGTCTGGCAGTTTCACTCAGTGCCGCAACCCGGCGAAATCGGCCACGAAACGTGGGAGGGCGATAGTTGGAAAGGTCGCTCAGGCACCAATGTTTGGGGCATGATGACTGTCGACGTTCAGCGCGGTCTGGTGTTCATGCCTTTCGGCCAGAGCACTTATGATTACTATGGCGGCGATCGCAAAGGCGCGAATCTGTTCGGCAATTGTCTGGTTGCATTGGAGGCAAAAACGGGCAAACTGAAATGGTATTTCCAAACAGTTCACCATGATGTTTGGGACTACGACCCCAGCGCGCCTCCCATCTTGTTCGACGTCACCCGCAACGGCCGGACGATTCCCGCCATCGCTGAGATCGGCAAGACTGCCTTGCTCTACATCCTTGATCGCCGCACCGGCAGGCCCGTCTACGGTGTGGAAGAACGGCCTGTCCCCGCCAGTGATGTGGAGGGCGAACACAGTTGGCCGACCCAGCCGTTTCCATTGCGGCCTCCGCCACTTGGGCGCAACAGTTTCAAAGCTGATGAGATTGCTAATGTGACCCCCGATCATCAAGCGTATTGCACTCATCTGCTGGCCAGCGAAGGCGGCATGCACAACGCCGGACCCTTCACCCCCTATGGATCTAGCCTGTCAGTCGTTTTCCCCGGCACACTTGGCGGCAACGACTGGAATCCTATGTCATTCGATCCCCATCTGGGATACCTGTTCGTCAACACGCAAGATCTGGGCAGTATTGGAAAGATCGCGAAAAACAAAGAAGGCTCGCTCACGCCATACTCTCGAACTAGTCCGTTAGGTGGCGTGGGACGCTTCTGGGATAGAGATAAGGGCTGGCCCTGCCAGCAGCCACCGTGGGGCCGGCTATTTGCCATAAACGTCAACACTGGGGAAATTGCCTGGCAGAGCGTCCTTGGAGTGACCGATGAACTGCCCGAGGGACACCAAAACACCGGCAGACCGAACATCGGTGGAAGCCTGGCAACAGCAGGCGGTCTGGTGTTCATCGGAGCTACAACCGACAGCCGCTTCCGCGCTTTTGAATCGAAGACCGGCCGCGAACTCTGGGTCACAAAGTTGGAGGCCAGCGCCCACTCCGCTCCCATGACCTTTCAAGGCAAAGACGGGAAGCAATACGTGGTCGTCGTCGCCACCGGCGGCGGCTTTCTGGCAGACACTCCCACCTCCGATGTAGTCGCAGCTTTCTCTTTGCCGTGATCTGGGCTAAACTGACGCTAGATTTCACACTGCGATTACTGATATGAAAGCCACCATACTCTCAGTCTGTTCCGACCCTGTGCTCCGCCTGGTCATTCAAGAGACACTCGAAACCGAGGGATATGTAGTACTGTCAGTAGGTGGACTCGGAACGGCAGTAGACCGTTTGCGCGAGTACAAGCCCGATTTGTTACTCATCAGGCCCTATATCGACAACATGGTTGGGCATGACGCCGCCCGGTATTTGCGCACCAGGAGGCCCGGTATGCGGGTTCTTATGGTGACCGGCTTACTTGACGACGACCGGCTTCGATATCGCGAAGCCGTGCAGTCAATTGATGTTTTCCCGAAGCCGTACACTGCCGCTGAGCTACTTGAGAAGGTGCGCGAAGTGCTTGGAGCGAAGCGCTCGGAATCGCGAGCTGCCGCGAAATAAACTTCGTCGATATAGCCATATCTTCCTCAAAGATTGGCTCGCGCCGCCAAAAGCAGATATAACAGCTATCTGCAATGTATTGAAACCTGCTATATATACAAACATCCAAAGGGTTGAGGAACAAGAATGCCCGGCCCCTATGACTCCGCCATCGACATCACTACACCTGACAGCGGCGCCTATTACCAGAGCAAAGCGGCCGCTGAAACGGCAAAGCTTGCAGCCGCTTGGTGGGCCGTGGCGGCTCGATTTCTATTGCATGGACTCATAGTGTCCACTTGGGTCTCTCGCATTCCCGCCGTCAAGGCCGCTCTCGGCCTGACAAATGGCATGCTCGGGTTCTGCTTGCTAGGCACGGCTGTAGGATCGGTCGCCGCCGTTCCTGTCACGGGCTGGCTGGTAACTCGCTTCGGCAGCAAGAGTGTGACAACTTGGAGCACTGCGGGGTTCTGTCTTGCACTCGCCACGCCTGCTCTGGCGGTAAACTCGGCAACGCTGTTTCTGGCCCTGGCGATCTACGGCGCCATGGCGGGCGCCAACGATGTCTCCATTAATTCACAGGCTATCGCCGTAGAGACCGCTCTCGAGACGCCGACGATATCGCGTTTTCATGCGATGTTCAGTTTCGGTGGCATGCTCGGTGCCGGTTTGGGCGGCGTAGTGGCAGCGCACAAGGTCTTGCCGCAGGCTCATCTCATGCTGGCGTCTGCGCTTTTTCTGGCTATCAGCGCGGGCACGGCGCACCACTTGCTTGACGCGCCCGACGGCGCCAGTCACCAAACCGCGCGGCTGAGTTTGGCGCGTATACCCACCGTGCTGATCATTCTCACAATCATCGGCTTCTGTATGTTTTTATCTGAAGGCGCCATGGCTGATTGGATTGCGGTCTATATGAAGCAAGTCCTGGAAGCGGGCTCCGGCTTGGCAGCGGCAGGCTACGCCATGTTCTCGGCGGGCATGGCCATCTTTCGTTTGCTGGGCGATGCCATTACCCGTCGCCTCGGTCCTGTGCAAACCGTTCGCGCCGGCGCGCTTGTCGCGGCTTGTGGATTGACCGCTGCGCTGGCGACTCATTCCACGACCTGGGCACTCACCGGATTCGCTCTCACCGGAGCTGGATTTTCTGTTATCGTTCCATTGGTCTTCGCCGCGGGTGGCCGTGTGCCGTCGCTGCCTCGCGGAGTGGGCATAGCAATGGTAAGCGGCTCCGGTTACATTGGCTTTCTGTTCGGCCCGCCACTCATCGGATTTGTCGCCCAGTTGACCTCATTGCGGGCCGGTTTATCGATCGTGGTTGGGTTGTGCATTGTCGCCGCGATGTTGGCTTCTTCCCTCCGCGCAGCAGCCGAGTAGCTGCCAGACTTGGCCATCTACCTAGAAAGGTTCGCGCCACACGAGCGCCGCACAACCAACTCGCCATCGAGCAGAATTTCGCGAGGCGGCATATGTGGCGCCTTGATCCGGTCTAACATGGTGCGGAGAGCGGCCTCGCCAATCTCGCGTGTCGGCTGATGTACTGTCGTAAGGGGAACCGACAACAAGCTCGCGTACGATACGTCGTCAATGCCAACCAGCCGCACATCTTCCGGCACCCTTACATGGCGCGATAACAGCAGCTGCATCAATTGTCCGGCAATTCGGTCGTTGACGCAGACAAAGGCTTCGATGGATTCAACATCGCCCTTGGCTCGCCACTCCAGCAATTGCTCTTTGCGGGGCGGAAAAAAGGCCGGCAGATCCACGGCCGGCCGCAAGCCGCGTGCTGCCAGCGCGTCCTTGTATCCCGCCGCGCGCTCGGAAATCGTCAAGGCTGAGCCATGGTATCCCAGGAATCCGATGCGTTTGCATCCTAACTTCAAAAGATGCTCCGTGGCCACGTACCCAGCCTGGCGATTGTTGATGCCAACCAGATCCGGCCGGTTCCGCTCAGGATCTCGCGCGGCTCTGCGATCAAGCAAGACTACCGGAACGTGCGCCTGCTTTGCCGCCAGCAGAATGCGCCGGTTTACCTTATCGGCGTCACTCTCAAACTCCAACGGAGCAAAAAAGATACCCGAGACTTTCTTGGAAATGTATTGCTGGCACAAACGCCAAGCCTGTTCAGTCTTACTGGCCTTAGTGTCGGCGTGCCCCCACAGTAATGCGTGCTCGCTCGCTTCGGGCGCGTTGGCTATGCCTTGGCAAATGGGCTCAAATATCTCGGTCTCGCCCAGATCTGGGATCAAAAGGCCGAATAGATAGGGTCGTCGCTCGTTTTTGCCGGTGTGCCGTACATAAGTGCCCGATCCGGCGATGCGATCGACCAGCCCTAGATTTTGTAATTCGCGAATCGCTCGTCCAACGGTAATTCGCGATGTGCCGGATTTGTTCACCAAAGCCGTTTCACTAGGCATCTTCTGGCCCGGTTTGAAGCGGCCGGAGACGATATCAGCCTTGAGCGTTTCGAACAGCTTCTGATACTTCGGTTTTGCGGTCTGGGTGTGCTTCCGTTCCATTAAACCAGACATAGCAGGTTTCTCAGGTGTAGCGTTGGATTGTTCCAAAATCACGCTAAAATGGACTTAGGACGTTGTACCAACAAAGTGTCCTTCCCCCCTGGTCGCGGAAGCACGGCCGGTAAATTGCGTTAGCGATTCCGGCGAACTGATTCCAAGAAGCGCAATCCAACAAGATTAGAAAAGAGGTTTAATAATTTTTTATGACCCAATCAGGGAAGCAATATTTATTTGTAAGTGATTTCGATCAGACTTTGAGTTTTAACGATTCCGGTCTCGTTCTCAGCAAACTAATTGGCGTGAATGACTTTAGCGAACGAGTCGCAGGACTCTCGGACATCAACCTTGTGCAACAGGGCGGAGAACTCGCGTACCTCCTTCTGCACGACCCCGAATTTCGCCGCGTTCGCAAAGAGCACCTGACGGCCGTGGGCAAGCAGATCCGCCTCAAGGCCAACATCGCTTTGCTTTCACGACTTCTGCGCGATCTAGCCGGACATGAGTTCGCGTTTCACGTTGCCTCAGCCGCCCCCGAAGAAGTGATCCAATCCGCGCTTGAGGGTATTGTTCCCGCGGATCATATTCACGGCATGCGTTTCCGTTATCATCCGGTGTCCGGTGAAATTGAATCCATTGTCAGGCTCCCTGCCGGCTACGGAAAAGTGGTTGTTGTCGATCAGCTCAGAACGGAAATGCGAATTGGCTACCATCAATTGGTCTACGTTGGGGACGGCAGCTCCGACGTTCACGTGATGCTGCACGTCAACCGCCTGGATGGTCTCACCATCGCGGTCTCCGAGAACAAGTACCTTACGCCCATTGCCAAACGCACGGTTCTGAGCGACGACGCCAGTAGCGTGCTCGTTCCTATTCTCGAAGATGTCTTCAAGTGGGAGCCTTCGCGAATCCGGGCGCTTTTTGAATCGCACGGATTGGCTCTCCAAGCATGGGACAAAGTTCAGACGGATTCAATCACTCTGAGCCGCACCACAAGCGCCGCACAAGTTGCCGTCCAATAGAGGTGTGAGTCGCGATGCTTGCGAAGAGTAGTGCGTAAATTGGAGTATCGTTGCCGCTCCTTGACAGTCACGGCTCAGCCAGGGTTTCCAAGGCGTGACTGTGAAGGAGCGTTGTACGCAAACTTCTGCAAGTTGGTGCTAGCGGTTTTTCTCGTTTGAAATGCCCGCCCATACCAGCTCCGTCACTTGGTTGGCAAACTCGATTGTTAAGGGTTCATGTCCGATGAGGAGCCGATAATAGAGGGGAGCGTAAAGAGCGTCAAGGACCATTTCGAGGTCCAAATTTCGCCGCAGTTCTTTCGGATAACGCTCTATGCCGCGCCGGGCGAATTTCCGGCGCGGCAACACCCAAATGGATAGAAACGCCTCCGCCACTTTCGGATCACTTTGCGCCGCTGCAATTAGGCCCTTGAATACTCGGCCGCGCGGGCTCTTCAGTAGTTTTACGAAGTTGTGTAGCTGAATGCGCACATCTTCTTTCAAACTACCGCTATCAGGAAACGGCAGCTCTTGTGCGACAGATTCACGCAACGCTTCGAGCATTACCGCTTCTTTATGCGGCCACCATCGATAAATTGTGGCTTTACTGGCACCCGCTTTTTCGGCGATGGCTTCACACGTTACGCCGGGATAGCCGAGTTCCTCCAACGCTTCAAGAGAGGCCTGTAAAATGCGGGCGCGCGCTTCCTCATCGCGGGGACGACCCCGGCCTCGCACCGTGTCGTCAACGGCTTCGATTGGCATCTAGCTTTGAGATCCATTCCCACGCATGGGAGGTTCACTTTTCCGAAACTTCCGCGTATCGAAATTAATCATTCGTACTGATGTGGATAGTAAAGATAGCTCTTTCCCGTCCCTATACGTTTATCGTACTGGCTCTCCTGATTTTGCTCGCAGCTCCCATCGTAATTTTCCGTACCCCCACTGACATTTTTCCGAACATTAACATACCTGTAATTTCGGTTATCTGGAATTTTACCGGTCTGAGTCCGGATCAAATGGAAGGGCGCATGATCTCGCCTTACGAGCGGGTTCTTACTACCACGGTGAACGACATCGAACACCTGGAGTCGTTCTCATTGAACGGAGTGGCAGTCAACAAGATTTTCCTCCAGCCATACGCCAACGTGACCACAGGAATTGCGCAGGTCACCGCTGTCTCACAGACGATCCTACGTCAAATGCCGGCGGGCGTGAACCCTCCGTTGGTGATCACCTACAACGCATCGAGTGTTCCTATTCTCCAACTTGCGCTGTCGAGCCCGACAATGCAGGAACAAGATCTGAATGATATCGGCCTCAACTTCCTGCGCCCTCAACTGGTCACTGTTCCTGGCGCCGCTGTGCCGTATCCTTACGGCGGAAAGCAGCGGCAAGTCATGGTCGATCTCGATCAATCGCAACTCCAGGCAAAAGGCCTTTCCCCAACAGATATAGTGAACGCCGTGGCGTTACAGAATTTGATTCTGCCGTCCGGCACCGCCAAGATCGGCCAGTTCGAGTATGACGTTGATATGAACGCCAGTCCGAAGACGATTCCGGAAATCGGCGAATTCCCTGTCAAAGTAATCGGTAATTCAACAGTCTACTTACATGACGTTGGCAGCATACGCAACGGGTTTTCGCCACAAACGAACATCGTCCGGCAAGACGGTCGACGCGGTGTGTTGATCTCCATCTTGAAAGCCGGCAATGCGTCCACCCTCGATATCGTCAAAGGCACGAAGGAATTGTTACCGAGGGTGGCGGCGACCCTCCCACCGGATTTGAAGATACAACCCCTGTCCGATCAATCCATATTCGTGCGCGCGGCCATAAGCGGCGTAGTGCGCGAAGCCGTGATTGCGGCTTGCTTGACCGGCCTGATGATCCTGTTGTTTCTGGGGAGCTGGCGCAGCACGCTCATCATCGCTGTTTCAATTCCGTTATCCATTCTCACTTCCGTCATCATACTCAGCGCGCTAGGCGAAACGATCAATATCATGACTCTCGGCGGATTGGCGCTTGCTGTAGGCATTTTGGTGGACGACGCTACTGTCACGATTGAAAACATCGAGCGCTACTTGGAAGAAGCACTTCCCTTGCGGGAAGCCATCGTCGAGGGCGCGGCGCAGATATCCGTGCCGGCGCTTGTCTCCACGCTTTGTATCTGCATCGTTTTCTTACCCATGTTCTTTTTAAGCGGCGTGGCGCGTTATCTGTTTGTACCCTTGGCTGAAGCGGTTGTGTTCGCAATGCTGGCCTCGTACGTGCTCTCAAGAACTCTAGTCCCAACCTTGGCCATGTACCTCCTCAAAGCCAAAGAGCATGGGCAAACGCGTTCCCGCAATCCGCTTGTGCTCTTCCAGCGCGGCTTTGAACGCCTCTTCGAGAAGGCGCGTACCCAATATCACGCCGTCCTCACCACTGTTGTTTGGCGACGAAACGTGTTTGTCCCGCTATTCTTGCTCGCTTGTTTATCGGTGCTGTTCTTGGTCCCCTTTTTGGGTGAAGACTTCTTTCCCACGAGTGACAACGGGCAATTCAAGCTCCACGTGCGCGCCAAGACCGGTACCCGTATCGAAGAGATGGCGCGGCTTTGCGACAACGTGGATTCCTCCATCCGGAGACAGATACCAAAAAGTGAGCTCGATAACATTCTGGACAACATAGGGCTCCCGTACAGCGGATTGAATCTCTCTTACAGCAACTCGGGCCAGATAGGAAGCGCGGACGCCGACCTCCTAGTCAGTCTGACGGAGAAGCACCAACCCACCGCCGAGTACGTCCACAAGCTCCGCGAAACTCTGCCGAAGGAATTTCCCGGCACGACTTTTTATTTCTTGCCGGCCGATATCGTCACGCAGATTTTGAATTTCGGGTTACCGTCTCCCATCGACATTCAAATCGTCGGCAACGACGTATTTGCCAGCAAGAAATACGCTGATAAAATCCTCCCACAGCTTAAAATTATTCCCGGGGCGGTAGATCTGCACATTCACCAGGTGTTCGATGGGCCAAAGCTGCACATTCAGGTAGACAGGACCAAAGCGGCCGAAAGTGGTTTCACTCAGAACGATATAGCCCGTAGTTTGCTGACCACTCTCAGCGGCAGCTTTCAGACACAACCCACCTTTTGGCTAAACCCGGTTAATGGCGTGAGCTATAGCTTGGCTACGCAAACACCGCAATACCGAATTCAATCGCTGCAGGATCTGGAGAACATTCCCATTTCAGGCGCTGGGCAGATGGCCCCTGAAATTCTGAACGACGTGGCTAGTATCGACCGCGAGAGTGAGCTTGGCATAATTACTCACTTCAACATCCGCCGCACGGTGGATATTTACGGGTCTGTGCAAGGGAGCGACCTCGGGGCGGTCGGCCGAGATATTCAAAAGGTTCTCGACGCGAACAAAAAATCGTTGGCCCGCGGCACGGAAGTTGCGCTGCGCGGCCAAGTGCAAACCATGCAAACCTCCTTTACGGGATTGTTGGCCGGATTGGCGGGCGCGATTGTGCTGGTCTACCTATTAATCGTGGTCAATTTCCAAAGTTGGCTGGACCCGTTCATCATCATTACCGCCCTTCCGGCGGCGCTGGCCGGGATTGTGATGTTTCTTTTCGTCACTCACACGACCGTGAGTGTTCCCGCTTTGATGGGAGCAATCATGTGCATGGGTGTCGCCACAGCCAATAGTATTCTGGTTGTGAGCTTCGCAAAAGAGCAACTGCACAAGCATGGCAACGCCATTGAAGCAGCGCTTGAGGCGGGATCAACGCGCTTTCGCCCCGTTCTGATGACTGCCTTAGCTATGATCATCGGCATGATTCCCATGGCGATCGGCATGGGCGAAGGCGGTGAACAAAACGCACCGCTCGGCCGGGCGGTTATTGGCGGCCTGCTGTTTGCCACAGTCGCCACCTTATTCTTTGTGCCCACCGTTTTTGGCTTGCTGCACAGCTTGGCGGGGACAAAGAAAATCGACGAGACTGAGCTAGCGCATACGTCGCAGCAGCACTGAGGATTGAGCTATGCAAGTGGAACAACAACAATCGGAAACGACACAGACAGCGGAACCGACCGAAAAAAAGCGCACCGGTGTACGCCTCGGAGGATTGCTCGCTTTGCTGGTGGTGGTAGCCGCGGTTTTCGCGTTCGTCATCTTCTCCGGTATCACCTCGCGCCTCCGCGCAGACAACGCGTTAAAGACTGAGACAAACGAACTGGCCGTCCTCGCCGTGTCGGTGATCACCCCAACGGTTACCCCAGGCGCCGAAGAGATTGCTCTGCCCGGCAATATGCAAGCATTCATCGACACGCCGGTTTGGGCGCGCTCCAGCGGTTATCTGAAAGCGTGGTACGTCGACATCGGCGGCCGTGTGAAACAAGGGCAATTATTAGCCGAGATCGAAACGCCGGAAGTGGATCAGCAATTGCTCCAGGCCCGGGCGCAGCTGCAAACCGCTGAAGCGAACCTCAAACTTTCCGAAGTGACAGCCGACCGCTACACGGAATTATTCAAAACGGATTCCGTCGCGAAACAAGACGTCGATAACGCCGTGCAAGGCGAGGCCGCGAAAAAAGCCGACGTTGCGTCCGCCCAGGCCAATGTTTCGCGCTTGGAACAACTGGTGTCCTACGAAAAAGTGGACTCGCCTTTCTCAGGTATCCTCACCGCTCGTAACATCGACATCGGCTCTTTGGTTAACCAGGGAGCTAACACGCCAGGCAAAGAGCTGTTTCACGTGGCTTCCATCGACGTTTTGCGTGTTTATGTAAGCGTCCCTGAAATGTATTCGCAAGCCGCCAAACCTGGTGTCCAGGCCTATCTCACGCTGACCGAATTCCCCGGTCGAAAGTTCCTCGGACAGGTTGTAAGGAACGCCAACGCCATTGACCAATCTTCCCGCACCTTGCTCGTTGAAGTCGATGTAAGAAATCCCACTGGCGAGTTGCTGCCCGGTTCATACGTGACGGTTCACCTTAAGTTGCCTTCCAACATTCCGGCGGTCACCGTACCTTCCAATACACTTTTGTTTCGCTCCGAGGGTTTGCGCGTTGTCCGGGTCAAAGAGGGAAAAGCGGAATTGGTTCCTGTAATCATGGGCCGTGACTTCGGCGACACTGTCGAACTCGTGTCCGGCATTCAGCGCGATGACAAGGTTGTAGTGAATCCCAGCGACTCCATCACCGACGGACAAAAAGTGGCCATAGCCGGCCAAGGGAAGCGCGGGAGCTGAGAGTATGAAACTTCAACATGCTCTCATCGCGTTGGGCATGGCAGTATTGCTTGTCAGTTGCACGGTAGGTCCAAAATACGCCCAACCAACAGTGCCTTCCGCGCCCGCCTATTCCGAGCAACCGCCAAGCCAATTCTCCGAATCCGCCGGTTGGAAAACCGCGCAACCCAGCGACTCGTTGAGGAAGGGTAAGTGGTGGGAGATTTTCAACGAGCCCGAATTGAATGCCTTGGAAGAACAGGTGGAGCCGGCGAACCAAACGCTCAAGATTGCCGACGCAAACTATCGCCAAGCGCGAGCCAATATTCAATTCCAAAGATCGTTCCGCTTTCCCACAGTCAGCGCCGGGCCATCCATCACCACCAACCGCGTCTCTTCCGATTACCCACTTGGCGCGGAGGGCCTGCAATATGGCTTCTTCAGTTTGCCGATTAGCGCTTCGTTTGACGCGGATCTTTGGGGCCGCATTCGTAAATCGGTGGAAGCGGCCAAGGAGCAGACACAAGCATCCGCGGCCGACCTAGAGAACGTAAAGCTGGAATTGCAAACCGAATTGGCTTCTTACTATTTCACAATTCGCGGCCTGGATTCACAAAAACGCCTGCTTGACGACACTGTGGTGGCCTATCAGAAGGCCTATGATTTGACCAATAATCGCTATAATGGAGGTGTTGCGTCGAAAGCCGAAGTAGCGCAAGCGAAGACGCAGTTGAATCAGACACAGGCGCAGACAATCGATCTGGGTGTGCAGCGGGCACAACTGGAACATGCCATAGCAGTATTGACCGGGAAGCCACCCGAAGGGTTTCACGTCTCTGTTGCCGAGCTACCGAACGTGCTGCCGGTGGTGCCGGTGGGGATTCCATCGGAATTGTTGCAGCGCCGGCCCGATATCGCGGCGAGTGAGCGTCAGGTCGCCACCGCGAATGAGCAGATTGGCATCGCAAAAACCGCGTTCTATCCGGATTTAGTTATCGCTGCGGAAGGCGGCCTACAAGCCGGCAGTTTTGTGAATTGGTTTACTTGGCCTGCGCGTTTTTGGGGCTTTGGCCCACAACTGACGCAGACCATTTTCGATGCCGGCCGCCGTAGGTCGCAGGTAACAATCTCCGAGGCTGCCTACGACGCCACAGTCGCCAGTTACCGCCAGACCTCCCTAACGGCGTTCCAGGAAGTGGAAGATAACTTGTCAGCCCTTCGGATCTTGGAACAGGAGGCCGCTAAGCAGCATGAGGCCACTCTGGCGGCCGAGAACTCCCAACAACTCGCCATGAATCGTTATAAGGGAGGCTTGGTGACCTATCTGGAAGTGATCACTGCGCAAAGCATTGCCTTAAGCAACGAACGTACGGAAGTCGATCTCATGCAAAGGCGCATGGATGCCAGCGTTCAGCTTGTCCGCGCGCTGGGTGGCGGCTGGGATGTGAGCAAGCTGCCGAAAGCATAGTTCAAACCAGCCGAGGTCACTCGGGCACTACTCGAATCACGACCACTCCATGAGTCGGCACCTTGGCCGTGTAACTCCCTTTGTGCACTCCCACACTTTCATGCGCCCATAAATCCCGTACACTCGCACTCAAATGCTCCGGATACCCAATCTCATTCCACTTCACCTCAATCTCCGTGTCGGCGGCAGTCCGGTTCAGCAGGCCGACGGCCCGGCTCCCGTTGCTCATCTGCTTAACCCAAACTTCCAACCCCTTGTCTTTTCTTACGCGCTTCGCCTGAATTCCGGCCGTGTCCTGATCAACCGCAATTAGTTCCTTATTGGTAAGAGTCGTGCGCGTCGCATCACTCATGTGCTCGAGATCGTTACCAGCCATCAGCGGCGCCGCCATCAAACACCATAAACTGAAATGCGAACGGTATTCCGTGTCGGTCATGCCGCCATTGCCCACTTCCAGCATGTCCGGATCGTTCCAATGTCCTGGCCCCGCGTAGCTTTCGATCCCATCCTGCAAATCCAGAATCTCTACTACACCGTTACCGCCCCATTTTTCATGAAAATCCCATTTGTCCAGAATATCGCCGGTGCTGCGCCACAAATTCCCCACACTGCCGGCCCACAACCAAGGTTTTGTCGATCCCCACTCACAAATGCTAAACACGATCGGGCGGCCCGATTTCGCCAGCGCATCGCGCATCGTCTCGTACGAACTTTGCGAATCCTGAGTGTCGTGATTGCACCAATCGTATTTGAGATAGTCGACGCCCCACGCCGCATACTGTCGCGCATCCTGATACTCGTATCCCCGGCTGCCCGGGCGGTTCTGGCATGTCCCGCGCCCCGCGTCCGAATAGATCCCAAATTTCAACCCTTTCGAGTGAATGGAGTCGCCCACCGCTTTCATCCCTGATGGAAAACGCTTCGCATCTGGAATGATACTGCCCTCCGCGTCACGGCTTACTTGCCAGCAATCGTCGATCACCACGTATTCATAGCCTGCATCTTTCATACCTGTACGGACAACGGAATCGGCGGCGCCGCGTATAAGATCTTCACTCACATTGCACCCAAACTTGTTCCAGCTGTTCCAGCCCATTGGCGGTGTGCGAGCAAGCCCGTTTTCCAGTGCGCGCAATGGCATCGCAGCCAATCCAGTCAACAGAAACACAGTCAAAAGTAGAGTTCGATTCATGGCACTCGCAATTATATGCGACTTACTCGTCGAGCAAAATCACCGGTTTCACCTCCGGCACGGCCCACCCATATTCGAGCAGAGGCTTGGCATCCAGTGCGAAGCGCGCCACCAGCCGCGGTAACTCAGCCGACATCGTTTCCTCCTTTTTAATGGGCCGCATCACCACGAACGATTGCAGACGTAGAAACTCGCCAATAGGAGAACCCTCGTGCGCTTCAAACCCTCGCGGCATGCGTTGCAAACGGTGTGTGGTGGAAATCTCCAGCTTCTTGCTTTTCAATTGCCGGACCAACTTCAGGAACGTTTTCGGTTCTGCTTGCATCTTGAGCCGCCAGTTTGTCAGCACAGGCCGTTCGGGCTGCCAGAAACCCACCTCGGCGAATTGTTCCTTCTCGCTCATATGCACGTACAACGCGCCCGGCGAGGTCTTCTTGCCGTTTCGATAAAGCGCCCCGCCCACAAACGTGTGATATGGCCTCTTATCCTCCCTGAAACGAATATCGCGGTAAATCCGCGTCAGTATCGCTTTCGGTTTTGTCTGCAGCGGCACTTTTTTCCTCTTCATCTCGCCCTCAATCGCCAGCATCAACTGAGTCATCGGCCCGTGCAGCTGTTCCTCGAAAACGCCTTTGCGCGGCAGAAACCAGTCGCGATGATTGTTCTTAGCAAGCTTCTTTAGAAACAGAAATGCCTCTTCGCTGAAGCCAGGAAATGCGTCGCTCGCGGCGGGCTTTGTGTTGATGATCATTCCTCCGTTATACTCACTGGCCAAACACTCATCGTCGCGCGGCAAAGTGGGGCAAAAAATTCGCCCAATCATCCTTGACAATTCGGCAGTCCCTCTTTACTCTTATGAAAGCGCTTCCAGCGAGGCCATTTCCATGACGAAAAAACAAACCGCTCTCTCCCGCCGCAACTTCGCGGCGCTCCTTGTTGCCGCTCCCGCCGTTCTCAACGGCAAGCAGACGTCTTCGCACGCGGCCACCATCAAAATTGATACCGATCGCAAAATTGGTCAAATCGATCCCAAACTCTACGGCAACTTTATTGAGCACCTGGGACGCTGCATCACCGGGGGCATCTTCGACGAAGGCAACAGCCTGTCCGATAGCAACGGATTCCGCAAAGACGTTCTGAAAGCGGTGACCGATTTGCACGTGCCACTCCTTCGGTGGCCCGGTGGAAATTTTTCGTCCAACTACAATTGGCGCGACGGCATCGGCCCTCGCGACGAGCGCCCCCGCCGCCTCGAAATGGCCTGGGGGACCGTTGAAGACAACCGTTTTGGTACCCACGAATTTCTCGATTACATCGCGCGCAGTGGTTCTGAAGGCTACATTTGTGCCAACCTCGGCACCGGCTCCTGGGACGAGGCGCAACAGTGGGTCGAGTATGTAAATTCAGACCAGGACACTGCCACTACCCGCCTGCGCAAAAAGAATGGCCGCGACAAGCCCTGGAAGGTGCCGTACTGGGGATTGGGCAATGAAATGGATGGCCCCTGGCAAATGGGTCACCGCTCCGCCGACGATTACGGCAAGTTTGCGCTCGAAGCCGCGAAGTTGATGCATTGGACCGACCCCGATATCAAAATGATTGCCGCCGGCTCCTCGCTTTTCGCCGGTGATTGGGTTGGTTGGAACAGAACCGTTCTCAGTTATCTCAAGCCGCACGTCGATTACCTATCGCTCCACATGTACGTCGGCAACCGCGACAATGATTACTATGCCTTTCAAGCCTGTACTGTCGAGCTGGCGGACCGCATCAAGATCACCGAAGGAACCATTCGCGAAGCCTTGAACTCTGGTCCCAAGGGCAAATCCATCTATATCGCCTGGGACGAGTGGAACGTTTGGTATCGCGCCCGCGGAAATAGCGAACGCGGCCGCCGCATTCTGGAAGAACGTTATAACCTGGAAGACGCCTTAGTGGTTTCGAGCTTCCTGAACACTTTTGTGAATCACGCGCACATCGTCAAGATCGCTAACATGGCGCAACTTGTGAATGTTATTGCGCCTATGTTCACTAACGATAAAGGTCTCTTCCTGCAAACGATTTACTATCCACTGCAACTCTTCGCTACCCATTGCCACGGTGCC
This sequence comes from Bryobacterales bacterium, assembly GCA_003167495.1. Lineage (GTDB taxonomy): Bacteria > Acidobacteriota > Terriglobia > Bryobacterales > Bryobacteraceae > Bog-105. Next base: position 21,639 of record PMSX01000137.1, read on the forward strand.
GCGCTCGACTTATACGTCGACGGCCCTACCTTCAAAACCAAGACGTATGATGCCGTCCCATATCTCGACATCTCCGCAGCCTACAATACCGATGGGACGCTAGTGCTCAATGTTACAAATCGCCATCAGGACGCGGCCCAGGACGCGGTCTTCGAACTAGAAGATAAGAAATTCGCCGGCGATTTCGAAGTCCACGAAGTCAACGGACCCGATATCAAAGCTGAAAACGATTTCGACAAGACCGTCGTGGAAACGAAGCAGAGGGCATCGCTGAAGGCTTCCGGGTCGATGTTGAAATACTCGTTCCCGGCTCACTCATTTACTATGCTAAAAGGAAAGCTAGCTTAGCCGCTTACTTTATACGAGGTGGAATATCTCGCACTTCGTCCCAATGATCGGTAATGTAGTGCACAACGATGCTGCCAGTTCTGTACGCCGCTTCAAGCGCCGGCAAATAAGCCGAATAAGCCCCAAATGTCATGGTCTTCAAGCTGTCGCTAGCCGCCGTCCCCGGTGCCTGTCTGTCAAAGTTGCTAATTGTCCGCAACACCAGCACCCTCTGGGGATCAACCAATCCCGCTTTGCCCAAGAACGTAAGAGCCTGCATTGTGCCCGTGTCTTCCATGGCCGAAACCATGTAGTTTCCCGTGCCTCGCGTGTAGTACTTCACCCACTCATTCGCCCATCGATCCATCAATTCGCCATGCCAGAACGTACTTGCTGAAAGGGTGTCGCCCTCCGTCACAAACGGTCGCCGCTGCGCATTGGGAAAGCCTTCGAATCGCGCTCGCGAAGTCTGCATCCTCTCGTTGTCGTCTAGGTGAACTCCCTTTGTCAGCTCAAACGCCCAATCGACTAAGCCTCGGTTTAGTGTGTACGCCTCACTCTCTAACTCTGGCCGCAACGGCTGTTCGTATGGCACAGTCTTGCGAAGCGGCACCATACCTGTCGGCCAATCCTTGGGTATCTCTCTTGCGTCAATCTCGTAGCCCAAGTCCCCATCAATCACATGCTCAGCCCATACCGCCGACCCCAACGAAACGTCCTGCGGATCGCCTCCACCAATCCCCGCAATCAGCCAGTAAGCCTTCGTCAGGTCAAATCTCCGATCCATCCCCAGCGCCATAATTGAGGCAGCCGCCTTCGCCGTGCCTACCCCAGTCACTGTACCGAGAAGCCCTTTGTCGTTCATGCGCGCCCGGTGATAGGCTCCAGGCATCTCGAAAATCCGATCGAGATGTTCCCGTTCAACCCAAAACTGAAACTCGCCCGGTTGATCGCCAGTATCCTCGCCCCGCTCAAACATGGCCACAACAACCACCTTCACTGGAATCGGTGTGTCCGCGCGTATGAGTATGCTTACGGCTAGCAGCAGCAATAGCGACCGCCCCAACCATCGAGAGCCGAAGCCCAATGCCGAAGCCTCCCGCATCAGGGGCGATTATAGCAATAATAAGGGCATTACAGGCCTTAAAGCGCATAGACGAATAGGTACCCTAGGAGAAGGGAAACGGTATAATTTGCTTAATTCTCGCCACTGGCGCTTCCATTGGCTCGTTGGTTACAAAACATATGCTTAATTTTAACGGAGAAGGAATCGTGCCCGAGGCTGCGAATTGTGAGCCATTGTATGCTCTGAAGACACACCAGGAGCACAGCGCCCGTTACCTTTTCGCGTCGCAAGTGGTTGTGGGCCGTTCGGTTCTGGACATAGAAAACAATCACTTTGCCGTTGCCAGCCCCCGTCCGATAGATAGAGGTCTGTTTCGTAGCAAGTTGATACCGAGCAACGTCCTAAATCAGGTAGAGGGTGAGCTCAAAAAAAGGATCTGGCAGCGGTCTCTTCGCATAGCGAGGCGCAACCTGTGGAAGTAGGCGCAGATCCAATGATCGAAGACCTCAAACGCAAATTGACCCGGGCTAACGCAAGTCTTCGGCGAGCCCAGCGGCGTCACAAAGACGATGTTTCGAGGTTGCTCACAAGATTAGCGCGTTTTCAGGAAACGCAAGAGTCATTGGGAAAGGAACTGGAATCCTCTCAGACGCAGGTGGCGGACTGGCGCAATGCGGCATTGGAGCTGGATGCCCAAATCAAGACAATTTGTCGATCTCGGAGTTGGCGGATTACAGGGGCAATCCGCTCTCTTGCGGCCGCTGTCCGTGGTGAGTCTAACAGAGCGCCGCTTGACGTCCGACAGCTCGTTTCAGATAGAGATGATCCCCCCACTGGTGAGACGAGAGGGCAGACCCGGAGCAACAGCGCTCTCAGACATTCACATTTGGATGTTCTATACATTGTGGGATGCCACGATGGTGAATCGAAGCGTTATCGTGTTCACAACTTGATTGATGGCTTGAACCGGCTCGGATACTCGACGACTAGCGTACGCCAAGACGAGATTCCAAGCATCATTCAGGGATGTTTCAGTGCAAATATCGTGGTTCTCTTTCGATGCGCTTTCGACGCGCACGTTGACCAATTGCTTCAATATTGCAAGAAGAACAAAATTGAGACGATTTTTGATATTGACGATCTGGTCTTCGAGCCTGAGAGCATAGAATTAGTTCGCGTTGTAAAGACGTTTAACGCGGCTGAGCGAGCGGTTTACAAGAAGGGTGTAGAGCGCTATCGCAAAACCCTGCTTTCGTGCGACAGAGCCACCTGCACAACAGCCTTCCTGGCTCAACGCATTGAACAAGTGGGCAAACGGGCGACCGTTATTCCCAACTCCTTGAACCGCGAGCAGCTTTCCCTTGCGCGGTCGTTGCCCGTTACCAACGCTCGTGATCCCCGTGAAATTCGTATCGGCTATTTCAGCGGCAGCAACACGCATCAGGTGGATTTCAAATCCTGTGAGCCGGCCTTGCTCGTCGTGATGGATAGGCACCCGGAAGTGCGATTTGTGTTAGGTGGCCTGCTGGAACTCGAACCAGAGTGGACTCGTTTTTCCGATCGGATTGAGCGCCATCCCATGCTGCCTCATGGCGAGATGCTGAAGGTGATTTCAACCGTTGATATAAATCTCGCTCCTCTAGAACTGGGGAATCCCTATGCCCACTGTAAGAGCCAGTTAAAGATATTTGAGGCCGGAGCTGTTAAAGTTCCCACGATCGCCTCAGCCACGGAAAGTTACTCCGAAGCGATTGACTCCGGGCACGACGGCTTTTTGGCTTCGTCTCCCCAAGAATGGCTTTCGGCAATGGAGCAGTTGATCAAATTCCCTGATCTTCGGCGTCTAATAGGGGAGCGGGCCATGCAAAGGTCTCTCTCTTCGTTTGGACCCGAGGTTGTCGCTCAACGGGCCGAAGCCGTTTATGATTTCCTTACAGGAGAAATACAGTTGGAAGCTAGCGATCAAAATACCAGCCCGCGGCTGAAAATCACTTGGATCCTTCCCAAACTTATTATCGGAGGCGGGGGGCATCGCAATATCCTTCGCGCGGCCTATTATTTGGAGAAGTTCGGCCACCGCCTTGAACTCTACTTCACCGATACGGAGTTAACGTCCAATCAACTAGCGGAGGCTGTGCGCACCCATTTCTATCCTTTGCGCTGTCCTATGTACCGGTACGAAGGCACAATTCGCCCAACAGAGGTTTTATTTGCAACGCATTGGACCACTGTCAACGCAGCTATGCGGAGTCGAGATGCTGCCCTTGAAATTATCTATTTCGTCCAGGATTTCGAACCGGCGTTCGCGCCCATGGGGACCGATTACATTTTGGCCGAGAATACCTACCGTTTGGGCCTCTACTGCATTACGTCCGGCCCCTGGTGTGAGGCGTTCCTGAAAAAGGAATTCGGTTGCAACGCCGATCATTTTCTCTTTCCGGTAGATCGCACCATCTACTATCCGCGGCCCCGCTCAAAGTCCGAAACCAATGTTGTGTTTTTCGCCAAGCCGGAGATGCCCCGGCGTTGTTTTGAGTTGGGCGTTATGGCGCTGGAAGAGTTTCATAGGTTGCGCCCCGATGTGGAAATCATCTTGTTCGGTTCGCCCCATATTCAAAACAAGCCGCTGCCAGTGCCGGCGCCTGTACGCAGCCTGCTACGGCGGGTTGGCAATCCAAACACGCCAAACGTGGCTCCGCTCACGTTTCCGGCGACGGTCCGATCACTGTTGCCGGGCATTGAAGATCTCGCAAAAATGTATGCCGACGCTGATCTGGGAATCGTGTTCTCCACAACAAATCCCAGCTTGGTTCCTTACGAGATGATGGCTTGCGGATTGCCGATTGTGGACTTGGAACGACCTGGGAATGAAACCAACTATGGCGGCCGCACCGACATTGCAGTGCTTGCCAACCCCGATCCCGGCGCAATGGCGAAACGAATTAGAGATCTATTGGCAGATCCCGAGGAACTATCCGCGCGCTCGCAGCGAGGATTGGAATTTGTCCAAACCTTTCCTTCGGAGGAACAGATGGCGAGGAGGGTGGAAGAGTTGATCCTGGCGCGTATGACTGCGAAACAGCGGGTGCTTCGCGCCGCTGGATCTTAACCTGTCTCTGGTTGCTCTCTGGGTCCGGCTCACCCTGATTAACCTCCAACCCCATGAACCCCTTCCGCCACATTGAGAGCCAGACGACGTTCGGGCGGACCTCATCGCCGCGAAGTGTCCGGACTTGATCTGATTATGGAAAAAACGTTCAGTGGGTCACCGGTTGGGAATGAAGCTTCGTCAGCCGCTTTGGCGAAGGCAGGAGTCTGGCAGCGTGATTGGTTTTGGATATCGCTGCTATGGCTGTTCAAGCTTGGTGTTGACGTTATTTTCTGGAAGAATCAAGCCGCGGAATACGTCTTAGACAACATCGACTATCTTGATTATGCCAAGCAGTATTTCTATGCCAAGGACGCAGCCACTTTTTATGGGATATTTCTCAGCTCGTTTGGCCGCATCAGATCGCCGTTTCAGAGTTGGCTGATTTTCATCGGCAAGCGAACATTTCGGCATGTTTCTTTCGAGGCTATAGCTTACTTAATTCAAGCGGCGTGTCTGTTATTTCTGACCGTTGCCGCGCTGCAAATTTCAAAACGAATCGTAGAACTGTGGGGACGCCAATGGTCCTTTCCTTGCACGCTGGCGTTGAGCGCCGGTATCATTTTCGCTCCTCTCGCGGTTGGACTCAGCCGAGGAACGCTAGTTGAATTGATGTTGGCGGCCACGATTGTGGGGACAAGTTGGTTATGCTTCAAAATCTCACGGAACGGCAACGCCAATCAAGTATGCGCTTTGAATCTGCTGGTTGCGGCCGGCGCTCTCACGAAATTCAGCTACCCTTTGTACGTATTTATTCCGCTGGGGGCGATTCTTGTCTATGCTGTTCTTCGGCGCAAATACTCGGTTATCTTTCTTTCGTTCTTGTTTCAATTGCTCGTACAAGTAGGTTTTTGCTACAACATTGTCAACTTCAAGCCAACGCTTGCGACAGCCAAATCGGTAATGCGATCCTGGCAAGTACACTATCCGCTTTCGATGTTTCACGAGATCGCAATAAGCGGTTTTGGAGTGCCGTTCCTGGGCTTCGTCGCATTCTTGGGAGTCGTTGCCGTTCAGAAGGGCTTCGCGGATCGTCTTACCGAATCGTTTCCTGCCCGCTGGCACGAGTTTCTTCTGTCTTGCCGGCAACAGCACCCGACCTTCGAAGTAGTAGTGATGCTGCTGGCGGCTGCCAATTTCATTCTGATGTTAGCCGTCCATCTGCGAGCGACACAACAGATGCTTCGGTATTATCTTTTCTTCGTCGCGGCCGGTGTCGTCCTTAGCGTGGCGGTCTTTGCGGCGATGGATTTACGGCTGCGGACAAAAGGCATTGTGGCTGGGATATTCGCGGCTGCGAACCTTGCCGTCTGTGCGCTCTTTTCGGTGCCCACTACGGCGACATCTTGCTCTCACCCTCTTCTGGCGGCAGTCTTTAACATCGACTGTCAGCGTGCCGAACCGGTGGACGGCACGCTTGTTGCCCCGAGATCAGCAAACTATCATGTGGATGAGATTGTGCGTCTTCTTTCCGGCCGAATCGCACCTGGATCAAAGGTTGTACTTGTCAATCCCAACGAATATTTCAACCATCAGAATGTTTACTACCGACTCAGGGATGCGGCGGCGAGAGAAGGTTTTTACTTCAACATTACCGACATTGGACGAGGCGAGCTTCAAAATCAAGATCTATGGCGGGACGTAAGGGCTGCAATCGTAAAAGACTTTACCGGCTTCAGATATGAGGTCTTCGTCGAGGACAGCCCGGGGCCGGAATTTTACGCGCCGAGTAAACTGGCGGAGCTCAACACGATTGTTGGTTCAAAGCTGGCGCAGTTGGAAGCCAGAGAGATTTATAGGAACACAAACGGCGATGGAACTGTGTCGGTTTATTTGATAGGTAAATAGCAGGTAAGCGCTCTACCCACTGGCCAACCGTTTTTCCATCCGCACGATAGGCAGCGTCAGCCCGTCCTCCAGGGGAACTGCCAAATTTTCGAGCACCGTATATCCGTGGGCGCGATACAACGGTACGCCGGTAAGCGTCGCGCCCATCTCAAAACGAGAGAAGCCTGCATCGATGGCCGCTCTTTCGCATGCTTCGAGAATGAGCGTGCCAATGCCGCGACGAGCCCAATTGGGGTGAACAAAAAACGCGCGGATTTTGGCGGCGTCTTTCCGGGGATCGAGGAGCGAGTCTTCGCGCGCCATCCAAACGTCGCCGCCGTACAATGTTTTGCGTTTGCTCCAACCGCCACAGCCAGCGATTTCGCGTTGACTTGTTTCTGCGACAAGATAGGTTCCGTCGGCGATGAGCTGGCTATCGACTCCGAAGACTTTGCGCAGAGCGGCTTCGATTTGTTCGGGCGAGTAGTTGCCGGCTTGCAGGCCGCGGACGGAAACATCGATCAAGCGGCTCAGGACGGGTACGTCAGATTCCTGAGCGATACGGATGGAGAAGGACTCGCTCAAGGAGGTCTACGCCTTCAAAGGCCAAACCACTTTCTCGCCTTTTCGCATCGCCAAGTTCGCCAAATGTCCGGCACGTGCGGCAGACACGCCTGTCTCTACCGGTGCATTGGGTTCTTTGCGGCTGCGCACGCAATCGAAAAAATTGCCCACGTGCGTGATGGTTCCGTCTTCAACGCTGCGTTCCTTTAAGACGGGATTCTCGCCTGTAACTTGCTCGCGGTAAATTTCGAAACCACCGCGGTCGAGTTTGAGAGTGCCTAGCGTGCCGCGGAACTCCAGGCCGCCATCGTCAATCGAAGAAACCATGGTGCCGTCGTAACCGACCTCGAAATCGCGGTAACGCGAGATGGATTCGACAGTGTCGGGGCAATCCCACGTGTCGAAGAAATATTTATCGCCCATGGCCTGCGTAAGTTTAGGCGCATCGTCCTTCATGGCCCAATGCACAACGTCAATCCAGTGAGTGAAGAGATCGGTAAATGCGCCGCCGCCGAAATTCCAGAACCAACGCCAGAAGCGATACTTCTCTTCGTCAAACGCCTGGTCTGGGGTGCCCCCTAACCAGCGCTTCCAGTCCAGCAATTGCGGATCAATGTGTTTTTTGGGCGGGCGGCCTTGGTAGTTCTGATACCAGAACGTGCGAACACGGGTGATGCGGCCGATGCTGCCGCTTTGTATGAGATTTACGGCGTCGGAAAAGTGGGCCCAACTGCGTTGTTGCATGCCGCATTGCACAATGCGCTTGGAATCGCGCACGGCTTTAATGAGAACGGCACCCTCTTCGATAGTGTGAGTGACAGGTTTTTCGAGGTAGACGTCTTTGCCCGCAGCCACCGCATCGGCGGCTATGCGTACGTGCCAGTGGTCGGGTGAAGCGATAGCGACGGCGTCGATATCTTTCTTGTCGAGTAATTCACGATAGTCGAGATGCGTGCTAGCCAAATCGCCGGAGCGCGTGCGGATCTCTTCGCGGCGAGGTTCGTAAACATCGCATCCGGCCACCAGTTCAAAGCCGCCGTTTTTGTCGGCGGAATCGAGAATATTGCGCATACGCCCGCCACAACCTATAGCGCCCAGGCGGATAGTGTCGTTGGCTCCAACGGCCTTGGAAGCGGCGAGGGCAGTCAGCCCACTGGCGAGTAAGAAACTGCGGCGATTCGATTTCATAAAAAGGGGTGAAGTGGTATCGTATCTCACGCTGCACCAAAAAAGTTGGCAGGGGGTCCTATGCTGATGAAGAACCGCTATGAATCGCCGCTATTTTTTCCCGACTGCCTTTTCTTTTTTCGCCATTCCGGCGCTCGCGGCTGAGTCTGAATTGGACGCTGATATCGCCATTATCGGCGGCGGTGTGGGCGGATGTGCGGCGGCTTTGGCCGCGCTGCGCCGCGGGTTGCGGGTGATTTTGAGCGAGGAAACTGCGTGGGTGGGCGGCCAGTTGACCAGCCAGGCTGTTCCGCCCGATGAGCATCCGTGGATTGAGATGTTTGGCTGCACGCGCGGCTATCGAAATTACCGGAACGCCGTGCGTGATTACTACCGCATGCACTACAAACTGACGGCGGAGGCGCGGGCGCGAGTCGAACTGAACCCGGGTAACGGGACGGTTTCGCGGCTGACTCACGAACCGCGCGTCTCGCTGGCTGTTCTTGAGGAGATGCTTGCGCCGTATGTGAAAAGCGGCAGCCTTCGCGTTTTGCTGGAACACGCGCCGACGAGTGCCGTGACAAATGGCGATCATGTTGTGAGTGTCACTTTGCACGATTCGCACGAAAACGTGAGGCGAACGGTGACCGCGAAGTATTTTCTGGACGCTACGGAAACGGGTGAACTACTTCCCCTCACCAATACTCAATTCGTGACAGGCGCGGAAGCGCGCGGCCGGACGCAGGAACTGCACGCACAGAGCCAAGCATCGCCGTCGAAGAATCAGGCGTTTACGTTCTGTTTCGCAATCGACCATTTGGAAGGCGAAGACCACACAATTGAGAAACCGCGCGATTACAACCAGTGGCGCAGCTATATACCCGCGCTCGATCCTCCCTGGACCGGGCCGCTATTCAGTTGGGATACGTGCGACCCGAAGACGCTGGGCAAAAGGGTGGCCTATTTTGCGCCGAATCCCACAGGCGCCGAACCGGCCGGGCTGAATCTCTGGACGTATCGCCGTATTTTGGCACGCAACAACTTTGATCCCGGCGAGTACGCAAGCGACATCTCATTAGTGAACTGGCCGCAAAACGACTACTGGCTGGGCGATTTGCTAACAGCTACGCCCGAACAAAAGCAGTAGTTCTTGCGCCAAGCACGGCAACTGAGTCTTTCCTTTCTCTATTGGATGCAGACGGATGCGCCACGGCGCGATGGCAAGCTGGGTTGGAAGGGTTTGCGGTTACGCAAAGATGTTGTTGGTACCGAAGACGGTTTGGCCAAAGCGCCCTATATCCGCGAATCACGGCGCATCAAAGCGGAATTCACCATCTTGGAGCAACACGTAGGCACCGACATGCGAATGAGTTCGCTCAGTGCCGCAGATCAAAGTTCGGCGGCCCGCTTCGAAGACTCCGTTGGTATCGGTTGCTATCGCATTGATCTGCATCCCGCTGTTGGAGGAACGAATTATATTGACGTGAGTTCGCTGCCCTTTCAGATTCCTTGCGGCGCCCTACTGCCCGAGCGCGTGGAAAATCTGTTGCCGGCCGCGAAGAATATAGGTACCACGCACATCACGAACGGCTGCTACCGGCTGCATCCGGTGGAGTGGAATATCGGCGAAGCGGCGGGCGCACTGGCGGCGCATGCGATTCTGACTCGCCAATCGCCCAGAGGGATCAGGAAGAACAAAAAGCTTTTGCAGGATTTTCAGGAATCATTGCGGGAGCAAGGTTTTGAACTGGAATGGCCGCGAATTCATGCTGTGTGAAGTGCGGAAATTGAGTTTTGGCTTCTTCTTGGGTTGCCCGTTCCGTCGAATGTAGAAAGCGTAGACTGGTCCGTGGGAGAGATCCTCGTATGACACCTCTTCGAATCTGTCTAGACTATCTGGACAGCGTTGGCGTTTGCTATACCCATGTGAGCGATGCCGCTGAAAGCGCGGCCAATGGCGTCGCTGAGACGGTTGTTCTCAAAGGCGATGCCCAGTATATGCTGGTCGTTATACCAGCCGAGTCGTATGTAGAAATCGGCAAAGTGCGAGCGGTTGTCGGAGCCGGTAATTTGCGCTTTGCCACCGAGCACGAAATGGCGGCCCTGTTTCCATTCGGCGAAGTAGAATGGGTGCCCCCGCTGGGCGGACTAGCCGGCGGCGTGCCTGTCTATTTAGATCGCGAGATAGCAGACCGGGAATCCGTCGCGTTTAATGCCTGTACCAGCCACGACCTGATCCACATGCGAACTGCGGATTTCCAGCGGATTGCGCCGACCGTGATCGGGTCGTTCAGCGCCACCGACTACAAAAAGGAATTTAGCCGCGCGCTGCTGGCCAAGGGGGCGGGTGCGTAGTCAACGCAGTGCTAAGAATGCATCGCGGGTTGCTTTTCTTCTTGACATATTCCCATATAAGAATATACTGTAGTTGATGCCAAGAGCGGCAACAACCACAGACGTTTTCAATGCCATTGCCGAGCCCAGGCGGCGCGAGATCATCGATGTTCTTTTCGATGGCAAGGCGCGGGCGGTGGGCGAGATCATTGAAAGCATCGGCTTGCCGCAGTCCGCCGTGTCGAAGCACCTGAGCGTTCTGCGCAAAGTTGGCATCGTTTCAGTGACCAAGCACGGGCAACTACGCCTTTACCGGCTTCAACCCGCCGAGCTGCAGCCAGTGGCCGACTGGGTGAAGAAATACGAGCGTTTCTGGACGCACCAACTCAACCGCATCAAAGAGCGGGCTGAGCGCAAGGTTCAAACCACGCAACAAACTAAAGATAAGGAGAAATGATTAAATGGCAACAACAACCGTTCCCGCGCTGGCGATACAGCACTTCGAGATCTTGAAGGATGAAGAGATCGCCGCGCCGATTGATATTGTGTTCGAGACGATTTTGGAGCAAATGGGACCGTACATGGAATCGCCCGATGGCACATCGCTTCAGATGAAGCTGGAGGCGTGGCCGGGCGGCCGCTGGTTCCGCGATTTGGGAAGTAACAGGGGCCACTTGTGGGGGCATGTTCAATCGATTAAGGCGCCAGAACTGCTGGAGATCCAAGGGCCGCTGTTCATGTCGAGCGCGGTTCTGTCGCATTTGCTGTACAGATTAACGGCAGAGGGTGGAAAGACGCGCGTGCGCTTCTCCCACCGCGCGGCGGGTTTGATTGCCCCTGAGATTTCGGACGGGGTGCGAGTTGGTGGTGGCTGGGGCAAAATGATGTCGAGAGTGCGTGATGCGGCCGAACGCGCGGCGAAGGAGAAGAAATGACAAACGCAATAGATTTGGGACACGCGGTGGTCTCTAAGGACCAGTGGCTGGAGGCGAGGAAAACCCTGCTTTTGAAAGAGAAAGAGTTCACGCGTCAGCGCGATGAGCTAAGCAGGCAGCGGCGCGAGCTGCCTTGGGAAAAAGTAGAGAAGAGCTATGTCTTCAGCGGGCCCAACGGCGAGGAGACGCTTGCTGAACTTTTCGATGGTCGCAGCCAATTGATCGTGTATCACTTCATGCTTGGTCCGGGCTGGGCGGAGGGTTGCAAGAGTTGCTCGTTCTTGGCCGATCACTTTGATGCGACCGTAGTGCATCTGGCACAGCGCGACGTAACGCTGGTGGTGGCATCGCGCGCGCCTCTGTCCGAGATAGAGGCATTTAAGAAGCGCATGGGCTGGCGGTTCAAGTGGGTCTCATCTTACGGTGGCGATTTCAACTTCGACTATCAAGCATCATTTGCCAAAGAAGCAAGAGTGGACGGGAAGGCTTACTATAACTACGGTTTGACCGAGTTCCCCTCAGAAGAGGTGCCGGGCCTCAGTGTCTTTTACAAGGAGCCGCAGAGTAACGATGTGTTCCACACCTATTCGGCCTATGCGCGCGGGCTCGACATATTAGTAGGCGTTTACAACTTCCTTGATCACGCACCTAAAGGGCGCGACGAAGACAGCTTGCCGTTTACCATGGAGTGGGTTCGCCATCACGACAGGTACGAGGAGCATCCGAAGGCTGCCGCAGGGTGCTGCCACGCAGAGGAGATTCACGCGTGAAGGGTGGCTGCTGCGCAACGCGGCGCGTCCGTAAAACCGCAGGATGGCTGGCTCCGGCCGCCATCCTGGCGATTTTGCCGAAGTGTCCGTTGTGTTTTGTAGCTTTGTTTGCGGCGGCAACAGGCTTCGGGATTTCCGTGGCGGCGGCGACGTATTTGCGAATGTCGTTGGTTATTTTGTGTGTTGCTGCGCTGCTGTTTCCGATGGTGAGCCGCTTTCGGCGGCTGCGGCGGTTGCCACTGGCGAATGAATGAACAGTACCACAACGTTGAGTTGAGCATCGCTCTTGACCCGACTCACCCCAATCACATTCTTCCTCCTCCGTTGCCGAAATCAGCCAGAGTGCTCGACGTCGGATGTGGCGCCGGTCAAACTCTGATCGCCTCTTATCCTGATCGCCTTTCTTTTGGAACAGACGTTGACTTGGATTCCCTTCGCTTCGGCAAGGCGCTGACCAAGGATATTGGGTTCGTAAACGGGCGCGCGGAGGCTCTGCCATTCAAAAACCAACAGTTTGATTTGGTGATCGCGCGCGTGTCGCTCCCGTACACAAACTTGGCCCTTAGTCTGAACGAAATCCGCAGGGTGCTCCGCGACAATGGCGAGATATGGTTAAGGCTGCATCCGTTTTCGATTGCATGGAAACAGGCGCAATCGAGGGGCTATAAGAGCCAGATCTTTTTTTGTTACATCGTGTTAAATAGTCTTTGCTTTCATATTGCGCGTATACAAATCCCATTTTCGGCGGAAGATATGAATCGTTCCAGACTGAAAGGGGCATCAGGCGCGCGCTGGAGCGGAGCAATTTTGGCGATTTACTCATCAGGCGCGAGAAACACTTTGTCGTGGAGGCGCGCGCTAAGTAGCGCCTAATTCGGCTAAGGTTGCAGCAATTTCTTCAACCTCTCCCAAGCATCGCTTCTCGCCTTAGCATTCGCTTCACTCGCGTCCGGCTGTTCACCCGCCCGCATGAACCCGTGCCCCGCTCCTGCGTAGATCACCGGCTCATATTCTTGCCCGCTTCTTTCATGGCTTTTTCCGCATCGGGAATAGTCGCATCAATCCGCGCGTCGTTCTCACCGTAGAATCCATAGACGGGCGTTTTAATGCGCGTCATTGCGTCCGTCGCCGGCGGAGGGCCATAGAACACAAACGCCGCGGATAAATCGGACCGGTTAGTGGCGAAGCGGAAAGTTTGGTCGCCCCAACAGAATCCCGCCACGTACAGCGTGTTCGCCGCCGCTGGCAGTTTCAGCGCGTAATCGGCTACTGCGTTCAGGTCACCGGTGATCTGATCCGCGTTGAGCACCCACCGCCTTCGTCACCTCACCCTGCGGAAAACTGCTAGTCCCCTTGCCGCTTGGACCCATGCCCGACAAAAGATCGGGCGCAATTGCTATATATCCCGCGTCGGCAAACTCATCAGCCACTTCCTGTACCCAGTCGCTCATGCCGAAAATTTCGTGAATGACCAGGACCACCGGCGCTTTGCTCTTAATCTCCGGGTAGACGACAAACGTCTCCACTGCGCTGTCTCCGTGCTTAATCGTGACCCATTCGCCGTGGCGCGGCGATTTGTTGAGTTTTTGACGAGCCCAATCCTGCGCCGGGGAAGAAACAGCGGCAACGGCCAGCAAAATGAAGAATTTTGTCACGTAAAGGTTGTACAACCATCCGACTCGAGAAAATTTCTCTGGAACTTTGAGACTTGCCTGCCGATGAATTCACTAGTTGAGTGAGATGACTTACCGGTCTCTATTTCGCATGTTCTCTTCGGATTTGGCGATCGACCTTGGCACCGCCAACACGTTGGTCTACGTGGTGGGGAAGGGGATTGTTCTCAATGAACCTTCTATCGTTGCGGTAAACCGCAAAACCCGCGAAGTGCTGGGTTGCGGTACGGAAGCGAAGGAAATGATTGGTCGTACCCCGGCTAACGTCATTGCCGTTCGGCCCTTACGGGATGGTGTGATCGCGGATTTTGAGCTCGCCGAACAAATGCTCACGTATTTCATACGAAAAGCCAACAAGGGTCACAAGATGATGCATCCGCGCATTGCGATTGGCATTCCCAGCGATACGACGGAAGTGGAAAAGCGCGCCGTTTTGGAGTCAACCTATCGTGCTAAGGCGAGCGAAGTTCACTTGGTAGAGCAAGCCATGGTCGCTGCGCTCGGAGCCGGCCTGCCGGTGACAGAACCGGGTGGCAATATGGTCGTGGATATCGGCGGTGGCACCACCGACATAGCCATCATCTCCTTATCGGGCATCGTCTATTCCCGTTCTTTGCGCATGGCAGGCAATCAAATGGACGAGGCGATCGCCGAACATGTCAAACGCAAGCACGGTTTATTGATCGGTGAGCGCACCGCCGAGAAGATCAAGACGGAGATCGGCTCGGCCTACCAAGATGGTTCGCCCCGGACCATGGCTGTAAAGGGCCGCGATATGGTCTACGGCCTACCCAAAACCATCACTCTGGAAGACGATGAGATCCGCAGCGCCCTGGCCGATTGTGTGAATACTATTGTGAGCGCTATTCGTGTCGCTTTGGAGCGCACACCGCCCGAACTATCCGGGGATATCAGCGAGCGCGGAATCATTTTGACCGGGGGCGGTTCGCTTCTCAAGAACCTGGACGAGCGGATTCGCTTTGAGACAGGCATGCCCGTGTTGGTGGCAAATGAGCCGCTGGCTTCGGTTGTGCTGGGTACGGGGAAAATGCTCGAAGACTTCAAACTGCTTCGCAAAATGTCGTTGAATTGACTCATTTTGTGAATTGACTCATCTGGCATAATCGCAAAGGTGATCCCATCGCTGACGATTGATCTAAGCCTCCCACCTCAAAAGCGCTGGAAGCTGAATAAGCTTCAGCGACGGCAAACCCTGGAACTGTTGGAAATCTACAGCGCTGATTGCGGCGTGGATGTGCAAGACCGTCAGGCGGTTGCCAACGCGGCGCAACACGTGATTCCTCCCGATTATTGGCTCGAGATGGAGTCGCTCGCCGGATTGCTGAACCTCCCTATCAGCGAGGTCGCCTTTGCAAACGTCTATTACGATTCGGTAAAAGTAACGCTGGCCAGGGTATTCGGCTGCAGCGCGTTTGCGGTGGAAAATGCCACGGAAATCCTCCACGCGCGCAATCTCGATTGGTGGACGGTGAATGGAGCTTTGAACCGTTCGACGGTGATGGTTCGCTTTGTTGGAGGTCCGCAAGGCGAGTTTACTGTTATCGGCTGGCCTGGTTTTGCCGGAGCGTTCTCGGGCATCGCTCCAGGCCGTTTCGCCTTGACACTGAACGCCGTTCTGAGTCAAGAACCTCCGCAATTGGCCATGCCAGTGGAATTTCTTTTGCGTCAGGCGCTCGAACAGGAACCGACATTTGATGAGGCCCTTAGGCGCTTGCGCGAGACGCCGATTCCTTGCGATTGCCTTTTGCTGCTGACGGGAGCGAAACCTGGCGAATTGGTGGTGATCGAACGAACGCCGACCCGCTCGGCAGTGCGGCGCGCCCGCGACGGATTCGTTTGCACAACGAACGATTATCAGTTGCTTGACGCGCAACTGAGCCTGGCGTCATCGCCGCTGCAAGCCTCTTGCTGTGGACGTTACCAGCGGACCGAATCGCCGCTTGCCGCCCATCGCCCGCAAACCGCCGAGGAATGCTTCCATTATTTGAACGATCAGGATGTTCGCATGAGCATCACCGTTCAGCAGATGGTTTTCTCTGTCGCCACTGGCCGCCACTGGGTCAGGCTTCCGAACTAAGTGTTGCTTACCTATCGCTCGGTGAATCTCCGCTTGCCGTCATGCTCATCCACAAACTTTATTAGCGCCTCTGGCTTTACGCGCATTTCTACAAAAACGGCATCACCGCTGTCCACCGTGGCCACCAGCATTCGTACTCGCTTGCCGTCGGGCTGCATGTAAATATTGGTGGATTCACCGTTCTTAGATCGCACCCGTACAATTCGCTTCCAACCTTCGCCGTTAACCACTCCGTCCGCCACATTGGCGAAGTCCGTCTGCCGGCCATTTACATGCTCAAACACCGCCAGCCGAAACTCGCTTGTTCCCGCGGGATGCGCGGTTGCTACTACAAACCGCGCCAGGCCAAGAAACGGAATCCGAGTCTGCTGCGCCCCGGTTTGCCGCGAAAACTCCCGCACCAACCCGTTAAAATCGCCTGCCGGCAAAATGGCTGGTAGCCAAATCGTCAGCAAGATCAAGCGTCGTAGAAGTTTCATAATCCCTTCTCCGACTGTTCATCGTCATCCTTGCCTTCCTTCGCTTGCGGTTTGCTGTCGTTTTTCGTCTTCTTCTTGGTCTTGCCTAATTCGGGGATCCCCATGTGCCCGCCCAAGCGGCTCAATTCTTCGGGGCTAATCGGGCCGTCTACATGCACGATGGTGAGTCCTTTCGGCTCGGCGTCGAGCACCACGATGCCGCCAATTTGATCACCATTCTTGAGCAGATAGACCTCCGCGTTCTCGCCCTTGATCGACTTCACGCCCACAATGCGCGACCAGTTCGGCCCTTTCAATTGCTCTCGCAGCGCTTGCACGTCGCCCATCGAATACTGGCCTTCTTTATCGAACTCAAAGCTGCGCACATAAATGCCCTTCAGCTTGCCAATCAATTTCTTGACCTGCGCTTCATCGGGATCGTCCTTCGAGAGGAATCCGCTGGCCAGTTGCAGCGTCGACTGATCGAGGGTCACATCCACCGATTCGGTGGCGCGCTCGGCAAGCTTATCCAAATTGATGGGCAACTTGAAATCGTCGGCTGCCCAGACGGGGGCAACCGCGATGGCGATGATCGCCAGCTTTAAAAGAGACCGTTTCATTGTTCTGACTGCTCGCTTTCTCTAACCCGCTGTTGTACTTCTTGCAATTTGGTCCCGGCAATTCGCATGGCCAAAAGCAGTTGCCGCTTGGCGGCCAAACCTTTCACTTCGCGCTCGTGCCGCTCGTAAACCGTTCCTCCAGCCAACGTCAGCAAGACCGCCGCCGTCGCCACGCCAAGCTGCCATGCCGGAGCCGGCCAAAGGTTTCGCCAAAAGCTGCTGCTCGTTTTCGCATCTTCTTCGGCGCAGCGCGCCAGCACACGCTCTGTAAAGTCGCTCGGCGGCTCTTGCCGTTGCAGTGCTTGTTTCAGTTCTTCTTCAAAAGGCGTCATTGTCCGTTTCCTTTCCCCAGGCGGCGGCTCACTTTCCCGCGCAACAAGTACAAAGCCCGCGAAATTTGCGTTTTCACCGTGCTGACATTCATGCCTAGCACATTTGCGATCTCTTCCAACTCCATCTCTTCCTGATAGCGCAGCACAATCACGCTGCGCTGCTTTTCGGGCAGCGATGCCACCATCCGCTGCAGATACGATGACAGAAACGAGTCGTGCACTCGTTCCAGCACTGTCGGCTCATCCGTTTCTTCCAAGCTTGTCTCGGCGTGCGCTTTGCGTTTGCGCGCCGCGTCTATAGCCCGGTGCGTTGCCACTTTACGCAGCCAGAAAATCAAGTGAGTCGGCGATTCAATCCGGCCCCAATTTTTGTGCAGCTGCAGGAACACATCTTGCGCCAGTTCATCGGCTACCACGCGATCACGCAGAAACTGCCAGGCGATGCTGTAAACCATGGCTTTGTGCATCTCCACCGCGGTAGCAAACGCCGGAAGGGCTGCCTGGCCTTCTCGGGTTGCCGCTATGGATGTGGTCGCCGCCAGCAAAACCGCCATTGAATCCTTTCACCTGCTAGATACGAAGAAAAGGTGGCTGACGACTCAAAAAATTACTCTAGATGCTGCGATCGGCGCGGCTAGGCCACCGCCGCAGCCGCCACATACTCACTCTGCACCATTCCACTCGGATACGTTCGAGTGGCTACATGCTTGAGCCAGATGTCGTGCGCCAGGCCCCCGAACAGCGGAAACCCACTCCCCAGGAGCACCGGTATCTGCGTAATGATCAACCGCTGGATTAATCCTGCCCGCAAGAAGCCTTGAATCGTCACCCCGCCATCGATATAAAGATGGTTAAACCCTCGCTCCGCCAGCCGCGCCATGATCTCTTGCGGAGTGCCACACAGCAAATCGCAAACCGCCTCTTGCGGCACTTTCAATTCATTCATGGTCGTACTAAGAACCACCACCGGCTTCGCTCCGTACGGCCACGCATCGAACGCCAGCACCGTCTCCAGCGTCTTGCGGCCGATCACAATGGCATCCACCGTCGCCATGAATTCGTCGTAGCCGTGCGGCTCGCCCCCGTCGGCCGGCAGCCAATCCAAACCACCGTCCAGCCGCGCAATGTAGCCGTCAAGGCTTGTCGCAATGAACACCGATGCCTTCATGTTCCGTCAGTTATAGCAGGACGAAGCGGCACGCTTGTCAGAGTTCGCCCTTTTGGGCCGCGTTGGCGGCTGTTTCCGCAGCACGATAAGCAAGGGCTTGAATCGTGGCCGTTGGCTGCTGCCGCGCGCTGGTGACAAAGCTGCTGCCGTCTACGATAAACAGGTTGCGAACATCATGTGCCCGGTTGAAGCGGTTGACCACGGATCGCGCCGGATCGTTCCCCATTCGCATAGTGCCCATCAGATGACGGCTGACTCCAATGTCGTCTAGCGGATAACGCCAGATTTGCGTCGCCCCCGCGGCTTCTAGTATCTCCACCTGGCGTTGCTGGATCCAAGCAAGATTCTTCATGTCGTCGGGGTGCAGCTGGAACGTGATCCGCGGCGCGGGCAAGCCCCAGGCGTCTTTCACTGCCGGATCGAGATCCACCGTGTTCGATTCCACCGGCAGCGACGTCGCGTGCGCCAGCGTCGAGAACGTATGCGTAAAGTACCGGCCCAGCATCTTTTTGTACTCGCCGCCCCACTTCGGCGCGTCCGGTGGTAGCCCATCCAACCCGAAACTAATGGGAAACCAATCGAACCGGGCGTCAATCCCGGCCCCACCGTAGAAGCCGCGCTTGGGGTCGGCCGCATAGTAATCGTGAATCAGCCGCGAAACCTGCACGCTTTTGTATTCGTTCAAAGGATGATCGAAGAGCCCGCTCACCAGCCCCCCAAGGTCCCACATGAAGTTCTTCCCTACCAGCCCACTTGAATTTGCCAACCCGTTTCGAAAACGTTTCGAGGCCGACATCAACAGCAGCTTTGCCGATTCGACGCCATTCGCGGAAAGCACCACCGCGCGCGACCGTTGGAACACTTCGCGGCGTTCGGAATCGAAGTAGACCGCGCCAGTGACCCGTCCCGCATTATCGCTTTGAATACGACGCACATAAGCGCCAGAACGAATTTCACAACGTCCGGTCTTTTCGGCCATCGGAATCACCGAGGCCAGCGCGCTCGATTTGGCCCGCATCTCGCAACCGAAGGTTTCGCACCATCCACAATGGGTGCAAGCCGAGCGGCCGCGATAGGGTTGCGAGAGAACCGCCAGCGGCGCGGGAAACGGATGCAGACCCAACTTCTCTGCCGCTCGCTCAAACAGCACGCCGGAAGACTTTACCGGCAGCGGAGGCAGCGGATAGGGCTTCGAACGCGGCCCCTCGAATGGATTCGCCCCGGCGAGTCCGGAGATCCCAAGCTCCCATTCCGCCTTGGTGTAATACGGCTCCAGTTCATCGTAGGTGATGGGCCAGTCGGCAAAACTGCTGCCGGGAACCTCGCCAAAGATACTGCGCTCGCGGAAATCGTCGGGATGCAATCGCCAGTAGTTGGCGGTGAAGTGCACGCTCCCGCCTCCCACCAGTCGTCCGTAGTTATACCTTTGTTCGACCTTGGCTGCTTCAGATGCTTTGGTCCGAAAAGTATTGGGTTGCAGTTGCGGATCGTTGGCAATGACGTTTTGATAGGCGACGCGCAGTTCGTCGT
Source organism: Bryobacterales bacterium (assembly GCA_003167495.1). Lineage (GTDB taxonomy): Bacteria > Acidobacteriota > Terriglobia > Bryobacterales > Bryobacteraceae > Bog-105. Next base: position 41,656 of record PMSX01000137.1, read on the forward strand.
GCGAGAAATCCTTTTCTTTCACATAGGCGCCTCGCTCCAGCACTACCACCGAAAAGCCGGCCGTAGAAAGTTCCTTCGCAACCACACCGCCTGCAGCTCCCGAGCCGATCACCACGAAGTCCACTACATCCGAAGGTTGATAGCGAATCATTTCGCTTCTCCGTCGTAGAAACCGAATGGCGGTCGGAAAGCCATCCTGTGCTCCAGCCCGATGTGAGCCCAGCCCACCATCCCCTGGTTTCCTCCCCACTCCGGCGTGGCAAGAAATCCCATAATCGTGTGCGTGCGCAGCAGCGCGAAAAACTCGCTCTGTTCGATGCGCTTGAGCAATGCGATGGCTTGTGAGCTTTCGAGTCCGGCAATCGTTTGTGACTGCGGAAAAAGTTCTACCCGTTCCTTCTGCGCCGCGGCGAGACCGTCGCGGTAGAGCTCACGCTTCTCCCGGTCGAATGTCTCCAGGGCGCGGTCGATAAAGTGAATGCACCCGGCTTCCTTCGCTCCCGGCGTTCCATCGGAAGGAATGATCTGCGCCGCCAGTGCCTCTATTTCAGGTGCGTCCGCAGCGCTCAGATAGCGGAAGGCCGCGTTCGAAGATTTGGCAGACTCGGCGTGCTGCTGCGCCTTCGCAATGTCTGAAAGCGTCGCAGCGCTGAGTGTGCTGAGCAGTAGTGAGCGGCGAGTCATGGGATGTTTCCCTAAAGCTTACTATGGTTCAGCAACCCAGAGTCCGCAGCGCGTGGGCGCGACGCGCTGTGGGACGAAACCTCCCATTCTTAGGCATGGCCACCATTGGCATTCTGTTCCGGCGTAACTCCTTTCAGATGTTTGAGCATTGCCAAGTTCTGGATGAAGGCGCATCGTTCCACTAATCCGTCAACGACGATCCGCAAAAGTCACGGAAGGATGGCCGGCAATCCAGGCACGATCCGGGGCCGCTCTCCCGCTAAGCCCAGGCCTTAATCTTTCGCCAGAACTCAGGCCAAGGTTCCCGGACTCCTCGACAGACCCACAGGTACTTGTGATAGTCGGTCTCTTCGTTGGCGACACCGAAGCGGTTGGAGATCGTCCCCTTCGATTCGCAGCTTGCGAAGTTGGCCTTCACGAAATCCGGGGACAGACCGACGACAATCAGCGTTTGGGGCGGTGAGTCGCCATAGCCTCGCAGCCAGAACGAGTTCACGCGGCTCAGGGCGGGAGGCAAGCCGTGCGCGGGCCCGTAGAGATCGATCGCGCCCGCTTCACCGTAGTTGCCCGTGAGGATGCCCGCGCTCGCGCGCTCCTCCGCGGGCAGAGAGTCGTGGATACTGGCAACCTCATCGACCAACTCCTGCCAGCCGATCTCCTCACGCAGGTCGCCATTCACCCTGATCAACGCTTCAAACCAGCGCGAGCCTATCGGCGCTGCGGGAAGGACGAAGGCGATTCCCAGACCCAGCGCCGCCGCGAGCCCGGCCCAGTTCAGGCCTCGCGCCCAGCGCGGCCACTTACTCGCTGAGACTGCGCCGGCGGCCAGCAACATCGGGTACAGCGGAGCCGTGTAGTATGCCCGGGCCCGCGCAGTGGCGAAGAAGATCAGAGCGGCCACGAAGGCCCACCCCAGCGCGCGGTAACGCTCGCCCTCCGGCTTTCGAAAGTAGAAGAGCAGACCAGCGATCCATAGAGGAAGCGTGAAGGGATGCGCGGGCACCACAAGTTGCTTCCACAAGAATCCATCGGTGCGGCCGATCCGAATATCCCTCGCGTGAATGGTGCGGAGAAAATCGAGCGAGATGAACCCGTGGCTGGCCTGCCAGATCAGATTCGGCAGAATAATGACCAAGGTCACCGCGGCACCGGCCAGGAGCGACCGGCTCATCAGAAACCTTCGCGCCGGCGTGAGGAGAAATCCCACGGCCAGGCCCGCCACTAACCACGCGATGGTGTAGCGGGTCATTAGGCCCAACCCAATCGCCGCTCCGATGGCGAGCCACCAACGGGGATTGCCTGAATTCAGCAGCCGGATCACGAAATAGACCGTGACCACAGCCCACAGGAAGTCGAAGGACACGTACTGAAACAGATGCCCCGCCGACATCGACACCGGCGACACGGCGACCGCCAGCGCCGTGACGATCTGGGCCCAACGTCCGCCGCCGAGCTCGCGCGCCATCAAGCCAGCGACCACCATGGCGATGCACTGGGCCAGTGCCGTAAAGAATCGCACGGCGACCGGCGCGGAACCGAACAGCTCCAGGGCGAGGCGCGCCACCAACGGCGCAAGAGGAGGGTAAGCGACGTATCCCCAAGCCAGGTGCCGTGCGTCGTCGAGGGTCGCCAGCTCATCGCGATGGAAGCCGTACTGCCCATTGGTAAGTGTGTGCAGCAGGAGGCGGAAAGCGGCCAAAGCAAGCAAAGTTCGCAGGGCCGAGGCCGGTCTCATTCGGCCTATTCTACGCTTTGCGACCGATAGTGCCTGGATGACGCCCATCCGGACAATACTTTGTCAAATTCGGGTGGGCGAGCGTGGATTCAGGGTCCGTAAAAGACGTGCTAATGCGATGGTCCGCTGCGGAGTCGCATGGGGATAAAACGTCGCACTTGAAACCAGCTTCCATCTGCGCGGGGGCGCCTTGTCGCGTGGCGATGCCATCTGTCATATACTATCCAAAACTGCGCTGTGGCCGGGACGGGAACAGTATGCATCTGGATCATAAATCGGAGCTAAAGAGGAGAGTTTTTCAAGCTGCTGAGGCCGCTCTGTCTCGCCAACAATACGTCAGTGCAATCGATGTTTTATGCGGAATGGGCCTATTGGCACCTACACAGGTGGCGTCATGGCGAAAGGGGCGAGTCGATTTCCTGGAACGGGTCATCCAAGGGAACCTCAAAAAGATTTCATTTTCGATGTCGATGTTCCGTCAGTGGGCACAAGCAAAAGGGCTTCAGCCAAGTGAGTGCGGCTATGCACGCCGCACGCGGTCAGGAACCGTAGACCTGCAATTCAGCAAGAGCGGAGATCCGGCAATCGAGAAGAGCTACCGCACTCATTATGTGTCGCCTGCCCTATCGCAGCGCAAACAGGAGCGCCTCAAGGAGAAGCTGAGCCAGGCTGCCCAGCCTGTCGTATTCCAGATCGTACGCGACACCCGATGTTCGGAGTGCGACGCCGAGATCGAACGGGATTCCTTCCTCATCATGGAAGCGGAGCACCCTCTATGCCTGCCCTGTGCGCACCTCGACGATCTCGAATATCTGCCATCGGGCGACGCAGCCTTGACGCGGCGCGCGGCCAAGTACAGCGGCCGCACGGCGGTAGTCGTGCGTTTCAGCCGGGCGCGCGGGCACTATGAAAGGCAGGGCATCCTAGCAGAGAGAACTGGGTTGGAGAAAGCCGAGCAGGAATGCACGGCGGATGCCGATGAGCGTGCGGGTGCCCGCACGCGTGGCGCCGTGCAGCGCCGCGAGCAAGATCGCGAATTGGTTGCCCGGATGACGAAGCAGATGGCGACCTTATTCCCCAGCTTCCCGCCTCAGGACGCTGCCGCCATCGCGCAACACACTGCTGTGAGGGGAAGCGGCCGCGTCGGTAGAACGGCGGCTGGACGGGATCTGGAGGAGCGAGCGTTGGCTGCGGCCGTTGCCGCCGCGGTTCGTCACAAGCACACCGAGTACGATGCGCTGCTGGCCGCTGGTCTGGATCGTTCTATCGCCCGGCAACAAGTTGCCGATCAGGTGCACGCGATTCTCGCAGCCTGGAGGCAGTGAGGCGAGTCACGCGGGCAATGTTACGTCTAGCCAGGAGCGTACTCACGGGCCTAACCGGAAGGGAATCAGTTCTGGAGTGTGATTGCTGGTCTGCTCGAACCCGAGCACTTTCAGTGAATTCACTCCCCCACAGCAGCGTTTGTATTTTTTCCCGGAACCGAAAGGAGACGGGTCGTCCTTCCAAGTTTTCCTCGACTGCCACGAGGCCCGTGCCTGTAAGCGCTTGTTAAGTGTTGTCGATGCATCCGAAAGTACCGGTAGGCTCTCACGACGCCGGCCAGCATCAAGCGCGATGATATCCCCGCGTTTCTCCGGCCCAATAGGCCCTGGCCGCAGTTCAGGATCTTTGCGTGCTCGTGGTAAAGCATTAACACCGGAAGCATACATCAGCATTGTTCCTCATCGGCAAGAAGCTCGGCCCAAGCCGCGCTACGCATATCCATGCGCGCACGAACCCGTGAAACCTCCCAAAGGTCCCTTCTACGACTGCGGTAGTGCCGTCTAAATACCGGAGAATAGGGGCGGTTCGGTACGAGCAAATCGCGACACGAGAAGCTGCGATGAGAGCTCCGACCGGCGCTTCCTCGCCGAAACTATAGCCGCAGCAACACGTAGCGCAGGATTCCGGGCCGTGCCAACCGCGCTATTAACCTGCGATAGGTTCGAGCTGGCTGGCGTGGGCGGCCTCCCGTTCGCTATGGGAAGGCGAAACCAGATTCTGTCCGCGGCTATACTGCCGTGGCGAACAACCCATGACCCTCTTGAAGGCTGTGCTGAAGGCGCTTTCTGATTCGTAGCCGAGCGACAGAGAAATGACGGAAACGGGATCGCTGGAATTCACCAGCTTGTCCCCGGCCAGCAGCATTCGCCAGCGCGTGAGGTATTCCATGGGTGATGCCCCAACGGTCTCCTTGAATTTCAGGGCAAAGGTCGATCGCGACATGCCGGCACGTTCCGCTAGCTCTTGTAGTGTCCAGCGGTACCCTGGCTTTTCGTGAATCGCGTTGATCGCCGCGCTCATCTGTTTATCGGCTAGGGCGAAGAGCCACCCAACGCCACCACTCAACCCTTCCGCCAGATGCAGCCGTAGGGCTTGCACCAACATCATATGGGCGAGGTGTTGTGCAACCAGAAAGCCGCCCGGCTGCGGCTCGCGGAGCTCCTCCATCATGCGCTCGAGAGACCAGCGCAGCACCGCCTTGTCCGATTCTTTCCCGATATGCACAATGGGCGGCAGCACACCCAACAGAATGCCGGCATGATCTCCCGTAAAAGTGAAGTACCCACCGACGCCAAAGCAATCCCCGCCGCCATTGAACGAGGCGATGCTACCACTCAGCGGCGCCGTAAAAATCGTCTTAAAATCGACGGGCATCAACGTCAGATCGCTGGCCAGACAGAAAGGCCGCCCACCGGGCAGCAGGAAGCAGTCCCCCGCGCTTAGGAGCACCGCGTCGGGAACGCCCTCGACGGACAGCCAGCACCGGCCGGAAACCAACGCGTAGCATTTGATGCCTTCATGTTGGGGGTACTGGATTGACCATTCTCCACCAAAATCAAAGCCACCGCACATATAATTGCGCGGTTTCAAGAGCGACAACACATCTGAGAGCGGATCCATAGGCCTCCCGGACGATTGCGAAGATAATACGGACTCTAGAGCTAGATCGTTTTTTCCTCGATCAACATCTTGATAATAGCTGGGCCGCGAATGCGGTCATAGCCATGAAAACGAAGTACAGGAGAATTTACGATGCGTATTTTTGTCACGGGTTCCACAGGATTCATCGGTTCTGCCATTGTTCAGGAACTAATTAAAGCGGGCCATCAGGTGCTCGGTCTTTCTCGCTCAGATGCCGGCGCCAAGTCTCTGCTCGCCGCTGGCGCCCAGGTGCATCCCGGCAATCTGGAAGACCTGGAAAGCCTGCGCAGTGGAGCTGACCTGTCGGAGGGCGTCATTCACACTGCCTTTATCCATGACTTCTCGAAATTCAAGGAGGTCTGCGAGATAGACAGACTCGCCATCGAGGCGCTTGGCTCCGCGCTCGCCAGCTCTGACCGCCCCTTGATCGTCACTTCCGGGACCGCCGTCGCCCACACACCGGGCCGCCTCACGACCGAGGAAGATGCGCCCAATTCTCCGATTCCCCGAGTAGCGTCGGAAGAGGCCGCAGCTTCGGTGGCGTCAAAGGGCGTACGCGTTTCGGTGGTGCGCCTTCCGCAGGTCCACGATCCACTCAAGCAAGGCCTCATCACCTACCTCATCGCCCTAGCACGCGAGAAGGGTGTCTCGGCGTATGTCGGCGACGGGCTCAACCACTGGCCTGCGGTGCACCGGCTCGATGCCGCTCATCTCTACAGGCTAGCGTTCGAGAAGGGTGCAGCGGGCGCTCGTTATAACGCGGTCGCAGAAGAGGGCATACCGCTTCGAGAGATCGCTGAGGCAATCGGACGGGGCCTGAAGGTGCCGGTTGTCGCCAAGTCTCTTGAGGAGGCAGGCGAGCATTTTGGGTGGCTCGGGTTTTTCGTGGGCGCTGACGTTCCAGCTTCGAGCGCGCTGACGCGGGAACGCCTGGGGTGGCGTCCAACCCAGTCTGGGCTCATTTCCGATCTCGATCGCGCGCGAGACTTCGAAGCCTGAACAGGGACTCTCTACCCGCCCCCAAACCGTGGAACTTCCGCGTCGCAAATGGCGCATCTTCTTTAACGATCGAATCCGCATGGCATGTGCTGAAAGGAAGTCGCACGATTGGCCTGCTCTCCGGCACCGTCGCTATGGCGGTGCGTAAAGGCAACCGTTTGCATTGCGCTTCTGGAAACGTCTTCACCATCGCGATGCTTACGTTGGTTTATTCCCCGGCCAGCAACAAGTCTTTCTCGCTTTCCTGCGGGGCTCCGTCTTCCTTACCGTCCTCGCCCTGCTGCCATTTCCCTTGATGATCTTCTGGCTCTTCCGCGTTCGCTTCAACAAGACTTACAAGACGCGGCCATCACCCATTCCGGCTGCCGTGTCTCTTGGACCATAAACGGCTCGGCAGCGCGTCGCTAGATTGAAAGAGGCAATTAATTGAAAGCTATCGTCATCACACAATACGGACCACCGGAAGTGCTGCAACTCAGGGAAATCGCAACGCCCACGCCGGCCGTGGATCAGGTCCTGATCAAGCTGTATGCCGCGTCGGTAAATCCGCTCGACAGTTTCATGATGAGGGGGCCGTTGTTCTTTCTCCCGAGTGTGGGTAAGTTGCTCAAGCCAAAACACCAAGTCATTGGCGCCGATATTGCTGGAAGGGTTGAGTCCGTGGGCAAAGACATAAAGAAGTTTCGTACGGGCGACGAGGTCTTTGGTGCATCCTTCCAGGGAAAAGGTTTGGGCGGGTTTGCCGAGTATGTCTGTTCCACGGAAGATCGCTTGGCATTGAAGCCGGTCAATCTATCGTTTGAGCAGGCGGCAGCCGTACCCGTGGCGGCAATCACTGCCCTTCAGGGACTTCGCGATCATGGGCAGATCGAGCGAGGTCAAACGGTTCTGATCGACGGAGCGTCTGGGGGCGTGGGTACCTTCGCAGTCCAGATCGCCAAATCATTCGGAGCTGAAGTGACAGCTGTGTGCGGTCCGGGTAATGTGGACCAAGCCCGCTTGATCGGCGCAGATCATGTCATCGATTACACCCAGGAGGATTTTACCCGAAGTGGCCAGCGTTACGATCTCATTCTCGGAGTGAACGCACATCATTCGATCTTCGCTTACAGGCGCGCGCTCGCCCAAACGGGATTTTTGTGATGGTCGGAGGTGGTTTGGCTCGAATTCTCCAGGCTGCGTCGCTGGGGCCGTTGCTATCCCGGCTTGGAAACAAGAAGATGCGCTTCTTCATTCCGAAAATAAATACGAACGATCTGGTTTTTCTAAAAGACTTACTGGAGGCTGGAGTGATTGCACCCGTTATTGATCGACGCTACTCGCTAAGCGAGGCGGCTGAAGCGCTTCGTTATCGAGAAACAGGACATGCGAAGGGGAAGGTCGTACTGGCTATTGAACATGCGAGTGAACTTTGAGGCAGACGCTGGCCTCATCTGTTTCTGGACTGAGGGATCCGCTGCGGTGTAGCCGCAAACTCCGCCACCGACCACCCGCAACACGTATGGAAGGATGGCCGACAATACGGGTGGGACCCAATCTCCACGCCTCGACGTTTACCATGTCGCCATTCGTGGACGTGGGGCGTATTTCTTTTGCAGCATGATGGTTGCGCCGCCGGCACGGCAGCGCGAATTTAGGATGTATATTCAGCCTACGCGGCTCGGCTATTGTTTGTCGTATACGGTGACGCCGTCCACCGTTTGACCCGCGGAGTTGGTCCCCCTGGCTGCGACGGTCAACGTTTTGCCGTCCTTCGAGACCTTGGAGTGGGCGGTATATAACACCTTGCCGCCTTTTGAGTAGCTGGTTTCACGCTCTCTGGCGTTCAGGAGCTTGCCTGAAACCGCTTCATAAGGTCCTTCGATCTTACCGGTCCCACCATTTCGGGAACAGTGTAATGAAGGGAGATGGGCGCGCCGTTCGCAGCCGTCCCTTTCAAAGCCACGTCGTCGTCGCTGCCCGATTCTGAAATGGTTATGGTGGCCTCTTGATATGGCGCACCAGCCTTAAACTTCGACTTGGCCGGATTTAGCTTCCAGGTTCCAACAAATGGGTCCGCTGCCATGAGGGCTACGGCAGGCGCCAGTAGCATGAACACGAGTTTCGCGTAACGCATGGTTGTCCCTTCCTTTGGGGATGCTGTACATCATACATAGAATTAAAGTCCTGATTTACATTGCATCCTTCCCTTATCTGGTGCCGGCGATCCGCAAAAAGTACTCGAAGGGTGGCTGACGTCCAGGACCTTGCAGAAAACACCCTTCTGATTCGCGCGACGGCTGCGTCCGTGACAATCTCGCGCGCCTCTTCACGCCTCTAAGGGTCCGCTCGTCGGTGTCTTGCAATCATTCGCTCGAGCGTGGGCCTGGTCAGGAGCTTGCCTCTGATAATCACCGCGGCAATACCGTCTGTATTGCGGATATCGAGTGTCGGGTCCGCATCCAGCAACACCAGGTCGGCTTGCTTCCCGGTCTCGACAGTACCCTCCCAAGCCTCGCGCCCAAGAAAGCGCGCAGGATTAATCGTCGCGGTCTGCAGACTTTCCAGGGGAGTGAACCCCGCCTTTGTTAGCCATTCAAGCTCATCGTGAAGACAGAAACCTGGTACTAGCCCGTCGCACCCGGCCAGAAAACGATTGCCGCGCGCATGCAGATCGTGAATTGCCTGAAGACTCAGCCTGCCCCCTAAGCGGAACTTGTCAAGAGTCTTCGCGTCCACGTGCGAAACTCGGACGTTGTCACGCGTGAGCGCCAACAACGAATCGCTGGCAAATTCGGCGTGAGGTAAGGGAGCGCCGGAGAAAACGTCGGGAATCGTTTGGAAAAATTCCATCGTTGGTGTTTCCCAAACACCTTTCGCTGCCAGCTTGTCAGACAGCGGCGCGCATTCCTTAAGACTGTAAGTGTCGCCGGTGGAGCAATCCCCAAATACTCTGTAGTTGGCTAGATGCTCGATGCTTCGCATGCCCGCATCGGCGGCCTCTTCGACTGTGACGTTCATCGGAACATGCCCTGCGAACGTCAAGCCAACCTTGGGTGCTTCGTCCGCGATCGCAAAGAACACTTCACGCGGAGTATGGTCGTGAACTTTGATGAAATCGACGCCAAGTCGCTTGAGGTCGTGGACCGCTTCTCTGGCCTCAACTGCGTTCGTTACACGGCGCCGGTACGGAAAGCCTGGCGGAGCGTCATCCAGCATCGGTCCCGAGGCCACAATCTCTGGGCCAAGAGTCGCGCCTGACTTGACGCGCTCGCGCAAGGGCAAGATGAAATCTGAATCCCCGCCCATGTCACGAGTACCAACTATGCCCTTTGCGACAAACAGATCCAGCGAGTCAGCGCCAGTTCCTTGGTGGTGGGTGTGCATATCCCAAAGACCAGGAATCAGAAATTTCCCTTTTCCATTTACTCGAGTTGCCTCGCTTGGAACGCTGACCCCGGGTGCAATCGCGGTAATCCGGTCATTGCGAATAAGCACGGTAAGACCGGTTTGACGTGCCCCAGTGATCACGTCAATGACCGTTACGTCAATGACGGCTATTGACCCGGCGGACACCTCCGCAGTCGCCGGCTTTGCTTCAGGGGCGTCAATAAGGAATGCCCCAGTTATAAAGCCGGCGATGACGCAAGCCGCGACGCTCGGCGCAGGCGAAAATACCATGCTGCCAACGATATCACCGGGCTCTTATGAAGGCACATCCTGCAGTCGCGTACTAACTCTGCCCCGGCGCGCCCGAGGTCTTGAAGTCCGGCAGCGGAGGCGTGCATGCTGCTTTAAACCAGCGGCTGATGTAAACCTGCGCGTGCCCTTCTCCACAGTAATGCCGTGCGCCTGGGCTATTTGCAGTCTCCAGGTTCCACGGCAGCACGGTGAGCTGCGAATTACTGCACTGGATCACAAACCAGTGAACCGGAGTGCTGCTCATCGTCCCACAAATCTCGCACCGAAACTCCTGGAGAAATGCCATAGGTTCGTCTCCTCCTCAGCGAGCGGATTGCTCACAGCCCCAGTGTATCTCCCGGAAAACGCCTACCTGCTAAATGCGGTCTCCAACACTATCGAGCCAGTGGCGCGAATTCGGTATATACTGACATTCCAGAATGCGGACTTCCTTGCTATTCTTCATCCTCATTGCCGGTACTCTTTCTGCGCAACAGAAAGTTAAGAGCGACGAAATCGGCGGCGCAGTTACCAGCGCCAACGGACCCGAGGCCGGCGTATGGGTCATCGCCGAAACCACCGATTTGCCTATGCGCTACATCAAGGAAGTCGTCACTGACGACCGTGGCCGCTATCTGATTCCGTCCCTGCCCGCAGCCACCTACACTGTCTGGGCGCGCGGCTACGGCTTGGTGGATTCCCCCAAAGTTCAAACCAAGCCCGGAAAACAGATCAATTTAAGTCCCGTTGTCGCTCCGGATAAGAAGTCCGCGGCTCATTATTATCCGGCAAATTACTGGTATTCGATGCTAACAATCCCCGAAAAGACCGAGTTTCCCGGTACCGGACCCTCTGGCAATGGCATCTCACCCAGCATCAAAACTCAGGAACAATGGCTGCATTTGATCAAAACGGACAGCTGTGAATCCTGCCACCAACTTGGCAACGAGTATACGCGCACAATCCCTCCTCTCTTTCAAAATCTCGATTCGCCCGCACAGGCCTGGCTCCGCCGCGTGCAGTCGGGACAAGCTGGCAGCGCAATGGTGGGAGGCCTCGGACAACTGGGGCCAGAAAGAGCCACTGCCCAATTCGGAGATTGGACCACGCGCATCGCTCACGGCGAATTGCCTTCCGAAGCACCGCCGCGGCCGCAAGGGATTGAGCGTAATGTCGTCATCACCCAATGGGATTGGGCCGACTCGAAGGCGTATCTGCACGACGAAATCTCAAGCGATAAACGCAACCCGCGAGTCAACGCCAACGGATTGATCTACGGTTCGCCCGAAGAGAGCCGCGATTATCTGCCGGTGCTCGATCCCGTGCACAACACAATCGCCCAAGTAAAGATTCCATATCGCGATCCCGATACTCCCGGCCAGCCGAAGCCGCTGCAAGCCTCCGCAATTTGGGGCGATGAAGCAATCTGGGATAGCCACACCACCGTGCACAATCCGATGTTCGACGAGCGTGGGAGGCTATGGTACACGTCGCGCATCCGCGCCAACGCTAACCCCGCGTTCTGCAAGGAAGGTTCCAGTTTGACGTCGGCGAAACTCACGCCCGTCGCCAGTTCGGGCCGGCAACTGGCGGTTTACGATCCGGCGAAGAATCAAACTTCCATGATCGACACTTGCTTCAGCACGCATCATCTGATCTTCGCCTCTGATGCCAATAACACGCTTTGGACCAGCAGTGGTGGTGGCGGAGGCGTGGTCGGTTGGCTGAATACCAAGACGTGGGACGCTACGCACGATGCACAGAAATCGCAAGGATGGACTGCGCTCGTGCTGGATACGAATGGCAATGGAAAGCGCGATCCCTACCTCGACTCTGAGCAGAAGGTTCTCACGGCGCCTAGCGGAGAGAGTCTCGGCACCTCGGCCGCACTCAGTGGGCCCGTGGCCGATGCCACGCGCGATACACGCTTGAACGCCGCATTCTATGGCCTGGCGGTGGGTAGCGACGGCATGGTGTGGGGTAGCGTTCTGGGATTTCCGGGCGGTCTTGTACGCTTGAACCCAGGCTCGAACCCGCCAGAAACCACGCTCGCCGAATACTACGAAGTCCCCTGGCACAACCCCAAAGCGCCGGTCTCGGGTTATTCACCGCGCGGCATGGATGTTGATGGCGACAACGTCGTGTGGGTCGCCCTCGGCAGCGGCCATCTTGCGAGCTTCGACCGTCGAAAGTGCCAAGCGCCGCTCAACGGGCCGCAGGCTACCGGGCAACACTGTCCGGAAGGTTGGACGCTCTATCCTACGCCAGGACCCAACTTTCACAACGTGAAGGATTCCGGCAGCGCCGATTCACATTACTACGATTGGGTCGATCAGTTCGACACTTTGGGACTGGGCAAGAACACACCAATCATCACCGGCAACTCTTCCGATTCCCTCATCGCTTTGGTGAACGGCAAATTTGTGATCCTGCGTGTTCCTTACCCCCTTGGATTTTTTGCGAAAGGCATGGACGGCCGTATCGACGATCCGACGGCGGGCTGGAAAGGGAAGGGCGTGTGGACAACGTGGGGTACGCGCACACCTTTTCACAGTGAGACAGGGAAGGGAACTACCAGCAAAGTGGTGCATTTCCAGATAAGGCCAAACCCATTGGCCGATTGATCGCCGCGCCGCCCTTTTACGGGTTCACCCGCAGTGGCTTTGCCGTATTTCGCAAATCCTCCGCATCATAGACTACAAAGTCACGATTCATAAACGCCGCCCGCGCGCCCGCTAGCTGATTCTGCCTGCGAAGCACGTAGTAATCAATGGGCAACGGAAGCATCCTCTCTAACCCCGCCGTGGAAAAGCCGTCTTGCATAGTGTCTCGCCACCGTTCCTGCCAGCGCGCCGCCGCAGTCTCGGAATACACCACGCCTTGCGCGCTCTTCCAATCCACCCAGAGAGCATGCCGCGATAACGCGCGAAACACACTGGGGTAACCAGCGCGCCCGGCATCCGGAAACAGAAAAACAGAACTGCCCCAAGTACTGCTTTCGGCCCACTGAGCAAGTCCGCTAGTCGAAGGACGCATCGGAATCGACGCCGCCCGCAATCCCGGCACGTTCGCCAGCGCCAACGCGGCTACCACCGGCGCGGCCAGCGTCACAAACCGCGCACTGGCGCCGGCGAATCCCCACAGCAATCCCGTCAGGAACGCGGCCAAGGCAAGCGCAATGGCAAACCGGCTGAGTCGCTGCCCGTTTGTGACTCGCAAGAAATCGAAAAGTCCCCGGCTCACCGGCAGCATGAACAACAAAAAGAACCAACCCAGCGCCTCCCAAGGAGATCGATGCAAAATCGCGCGCATACCCGCGAGTCCAAACAGCAATGCCGACGCCGCCGCACCGAACAACAGCGTCCTCGTCGGTTCGAGTCTCGCGACCCACGACAAATGGCCCTCGTCCAACAGCAAGTACGAAAGAGGCATCGACAACAGACCACACAAACCCATGCCCAGCAACAGCCATCGGAAACAACCTGTCAGCAGAGGCCAGCAGCGCGCCGCGGCCCATAACCCGAGAACAAACAGCGCGAGCGTCTGATACACCTCGCCCGCGGGCCACGCACCTATATAGAGATGTGAGGCGTACGTTCGTTGAAAAATTGCGAGTTGTGCGGGAACACGCGCAAACAGCGGCTCGCCGCTGGTACCCGGTTGCAATTGCGCCAAATTCGCCAGCAGCAAAACAAACACCAGAAACACTGGCAACATGGGCCGCACCAATCTTCGCATGCCGCCGTCCAGCCAAAACGCCGCAAACAACACGCACCAAAAGGGGAGCGCCAAAATCGGATCGTACAGAAAGGCTAAGCCGCCCGCTACTGCCGCCAAAACCGATTTATCGTGCGCCAGCAATCCCATAGCCAGCAACGTCAGCGCGAACGAAAACGGCCCCGGCAACGGCTCGCGATCCGTCAAGAAAACAGCAGGCCCGGCCAGCGTTGCTCCCAGGTTGACAATGGCAGCCACCACAAACGCGAAAAGATGGCTCAAACCTGTGGCGCGCGCCAGTAGAAATACGCCAACGAGTGCCGCTAACCGAAAAACCAGCTGCTGTTCAACCAACGCCCGCCGAAATGTCTGGCGTCCACCCTCGTGCAGTAGCAACGTCGCTTCGTCGTAGGCCGTGAGCGAAAGCGCTGCGCTCGTAGCCACTAAATCCCGCGAGAGCAAGCCTGGCGCGTCCACTCGTTCCAGCATCGGCAAATAAAGTTGCGTATCGCCTTCGAGGTAGCTATGACCGGGAAAGACCGTAAACTCAAGCCAGGCGGCTGCGAAGATAGCTAGGCACAGCAGCGGGACTCGCAACATTTTAGCTGGCCGGTGTTTTATCCAATTGCTGCTTCGTCCACATTCTTTGCGGGTTAATTTCAAGTGCTTTTTGCAAAGCTTGACGCGCTTCGCTATTGCGGTTGGCCTTGCGCAGCGTTACGCCTTTCCAAAGGTACGCCTCCGAAAGCTTCGGATTCAGCTCCAAGGCTTTATCAAAGTCCTTCAATGCGATGTCAACACCGCCGCCCATGGAAGACGGAAGGTAGTAATTACCCACGCCCCGGCTCACATAAGCCAGTGCAAGTTTGCCGTCTAGTTGAATCGCCTTATCGATTTCATCGCGCGCGCATTGTCCGTATTTCAGCGCTCCAAAAATCGGATTCGCTGGAATCACCTGGCCGCACAGTTCCCCCAACAAACGATGATATTCGGCATTATTCGCATTGCTCGTCGTCAGTTTCTGCGCGGCATCCATTCCCGCTTCCGCGAACGCCTCCGATTTCCGTTTATCGCGCAGTTCCATTGACACTTCGGCTGCAAAAGAATCGGCAAGCGCGAGTTTATAAAGACAATCGGTGCACTGCGGGTTCGATTTGGACGCCTGCTGATACTGCTCAATCAAACCGTTTAAGCTCGCCAGATCCTGATGATCTCTAGCAATCGTTAACTCGGCGGGCGGCGCTCCGAACACCACGCTGCTTGTTAGAAAAACAATAATAGCTTTCAACATCCCTGACTTCATCTTAGAAATGACGGTTTCCATTGCCTAGAGTTTCGCTAGTTTCTTTTGAATCAGCAGAAAGTATAGGGCAAGAATCACTACCAGAATTCCATTGCCTGCCAAAACCACTGGTATCGAGAACTTTTCAATCAAATAACCGCACACCACGCTGCCAATCGGCATGCCGCCCCGGAACGCAACATTGTAGACGCTCATCACCCGCCCGCGCATGGCATCGCCCACTTGCGCTTGCACCAGCGATGTATTCAGCGCGAATACAACCATCATCAGCGAACCCACCATGAAAATCGCGGCCGTGGTGAGCGGCAGAAAGTAAGAAACACCGATTATCGCAATCATCACACCCATCACCACTAGCGCTTGCAATGACGTCTTCGCTCGTCCCGGCTGAGCCGATTGTCCCGCTACTAACAGTGCTCCCGTCACAGATCCGGCCCCTGAGATGCACAAGAACAGCGTGAACGTGTTCGACGTGCCGTGAAAAACGGTTTTCGCAATCACCGGTAAGAACGTGATCATCGGATAAGATAGCAAAGTAATAAAAAAGGCCAGACCGATCAGGCTCAACATCCCTTCACGTTTGCGCATGAAGTCGATTCCCTGCTTCATGCTATCGATTACCGAAGATCCCGTGCCTGCCGGTATAAATGTAGGGCGAATTGCCAACAGCGTACCAATCACCGCCAAAAACGATAGGCCATTGAGGAAGAAGCACCAGAACGCGCCCAGCTTAATCAGCGCGATGCCGCCCAATGCCGGACCCACCACGCGCGCCAAATTAAATTGGATCGAGTTCAGCGCAATTGCATTCTGCAGATCTTCCTTCTTCACCAGTGTCGGCACCAGCGCCGAATAGGCGGGCCCTCCGAACGATTGCGCCACACCCACCGTGAAAGATAAACACCAGATTTGCCAAACCTTCACCAGATTGGTCGCCACCAGAAACGCCAGCGTGAACGCGCATGTGAGTTGGATGACCTGCGACATCAACAGCAGACGCCGCCGGCTCACGCGATCAGCGAACACGCCGCCAAACAACGAAAGCAAGAAGATCGGGGCCTGTCCGAAAAATGCATCCAAGCTCAAATAGAAAGGCGAGTTCGTGAGCCGGTACACCAGCCAGCTTTGCGCCAGGATTTGCATCCACGTCCCAATGCTCGACGTGCAGGCGCCGAACCACATCAGCCGGAAGTCCGGGTATGCGAATGCCTTGAAGACCCGATTTAGCAAGTGATGCCCTTTTTAACACCGGGCATTCGTTTAGCTGCCAAAGCGAGGCATGGGTTTGCCTCGTTTGATCAAATGCACCAAATTGCCGTCGGCATCATGAAAGAAAACTAAGCGGTTGCCGCCTATTTCGTAAGGCTCACCGGCGAACTGCACGTCTTGCTTCTTCAATTGCGCCAGCCCCGCATCGAAATCGTCCACGCTAATGGCAATGTGCCGCATGCCCGGCGTTTTCATTGTGGGAGTTCCAAACTCGCCCTCTCCCGGAATGATCTCGATGATCACGCCATTCTTAGCTTCGATGAAATAGTTGCCGCCGTACTCCCATACGAGTGCAAATTCTAAATTATGCACGTACCAATCGGCCAGCGCCTTGGGATTCGCCGAAGCGATTGCAAAATGTTCAATACCTGAGAACATGTCCGGGATTGTAACAGGTAACGTTCAACGCTCCATCTGTTCGCTCATCCACTTCTCCAACGCAGGATCGCGAAAATCCTTGATCTTGAGTTGAATTCCTTGGAACGTGGTTGGCGTCGTCTCCACTCCGACCACTCTCATACCTGCCGCAACCGCCGCTGTCACGCCCGTCGGCGAATCTTCGAATACAATGCAATCCTGCGGCGCAGTCTTGAGCCGCCGCGCTGCTTCCAGAAATACATCGGGAAAAGGCTTCGGTCGCGCCACCTGCATCCCATTCACTGTCACCGGAAAATAGTCGCGCAAGCCAAAGCGGTCGAGCACAAAATCGATATTCTGGGGCTCGGCGTTGGACGCCACGGCTTTCGGCAGCTCACGATGCCTTTCGAGAAACTCGGGTACGCCTGGAATCGTATACTGGCTCAAGCCATCTTCAATCATCATTTCGCGAAACAAGCGCTCCTTCTCCGCGCCGTGATGAAAAATCACATCCGCCGGCAGATTCGGGTCAATCAAATCGCGCACCAGTTCCGAGTTGCGCTTGCCGTGCATGCGCTGCTCCAGGTTATCGATCGTAATGCCTAAGTTCGCTAAATACCGCTCCCACGCGAGTGTATGCAGCGGCATCGAGTGTACCAGCACGCCGTCCATATCGAAGATCAGAGCAAGGGAAGAGGGTTGTGATGTTTGCAACGTTCATTCTCTATTGTTGCAACCGAGACGTGTGGGGCAGAATGGCATTCTGTGCTCCGATTGGCAATCGGCGCTCTTGATTTCCACATTTTCCGACCCAAAACTACCGCCGAAACTGAGCCAGGGACCATAAGCGACCCTAGCTACTAAGCTCTGAACTACGCAAAGATCCGGAACGCGAAAACGCGCCGCCTTCACCTGTACCCGCTGCCCGGGCACAGCCAGAAGGCCCAATTGATCCTCGTAGTTGAGTAGTTGCTTCAGCAGCAGGGCCTGAAGGCAGCTATGACTCCATTCGCCTACATTGCGCTCCACGAGTTCGCCATCGATATATTCCCGGTCTGGACGGTAACTGGTGCCCAAGTATTCGTTCACCGAGACCAATGTCATTGAACTCGCCATGAGGCAATTGTATCGCCGCGTGTGTGAACTATCCCGATCAGCCTTCGTCGCGAAGCACCGTCATTGGATCCAGACGGGACGCCCGGCTCGCCGGAATCCACGCCGCCAGTATGGCGACAAAAGTCATCGGGACGCAAGCAACGGCGAGTGCCGTCGGGTCTAGCGCGGACACCTGGAACAAGAGACTTTTCAGGACCCGCGTCAGCGCAAAGGCTCCAGCCAATCCGCCGGCAAGCCCCACGATAAGCATCGAGAAGGCGCTGCGCAAAATGAGCGACAGCACGTCACCCGAACGCGCGCCCAACGCCATGCGAATGCCAATCTCGCGGCGCTGCTGCGTCACCGCATGCGTCAGAACGCCGTAAAGCCCCAGCGCGGCCAGCAGAGCCGCAACGCCGGCGAAGGCGCCAACCACCCAAGTGGGCTGCCTCGCCCAGAGCATGCTCTGCTCCTTGACCTGTTCCATCGTCATCACATCCCCGAGAGGCAGGTTGGGATCGATCTGCCGCACCGCTTCCCGAATGCCGAGCATTGCCGCCGTCGGTCCGCTCCGTGTGCGAACCACCAGCTTGATGTCCTGCCGTGGGGCCTGGGCCAAAGGTAGGTAGGCTACCAACTCAGGCGGCGCGTTTAATGCGGCGGTGCGCTCGCTACGAATCACACCCACAATCTGCAGGTTCACCAACGACTCTGGGATCGGACCGTAGCCAGGCACCCAGATGCCAACGGTTCGCCCAACGGGATTTGCGATTCCGAATGTTTTCGGAAATTGCCGGGCTACCTCTTGATTGATGACCACCACCGGCGGGGTGCCCGCGTGATCGCGATTCTCGATTCCGCGCCCGCTCTCCACTGGAATCTGCAGCGCACCGAAATACCCGGGATCGACAAGCTTCAGACGAACCAGGAGAAACCCGTGCACTCCGGGCAAGCTCATAAATTCACCCCATTGCACGCCTTGCAGAGGCAAGCCCTGCGAGACGGATGCCTGTTCGACTCCGGGAACGGCCTCGAGCCGTTGAACGACGGCTTCTTAGAATCTCGTCGCGGTGGCCGGAGACGGGTATGTCCCCGCTGGAAGATCGGCCGACATTGTAATTACATGGTCGATTCGTACCCCAGCATCGATTTGTTGCAGTTTCGCCAGGCTCTTGAACAGCAGTGCCGCGCCGCAAATCAGCACGACGGAAGCGGCCACTTCAGCGATGACGATCGTCCGCCGCACCATCGCGTTCGAACCAGACGATCCACGTGCCGCTTGGTTCAACGCGTTCAACAGCTTGCCGAAGGAAGTACGCAACGAGGGAAGCAGACCCGTGAGCAGCAAGACAGCCATCACGGCCGCCGCGGCAAAGCCAAGAACGCGCAGATCCGTGCGGAGGTCGGTGGTAAACGGCAGCGATGCCGCCACCAGCGGGGCTGCGGCACGAAGCAGCAGCGCGCCCAAGGCAACACCCGCCGCGCCTCCCAGCAGACACAAGACCAGGCTCTCAGTCAGCAACTGCGCGATCAAACGGCCGCGACTGGCTCCTAGAGCCGCTCTGAGCGCCATCTCCTTCCGCCTGGTTGTTCCTTTGGCCAACGCCAGGTTCGCCACGTTCGCGCAAGCAATAAGCAACACCATCAGAACTGCTCCAAACGCCAGATAGATTGAGCGTCGCAGCGTATCGCCCACCAGCATCTGCCCGAACGGATCCACCGCGAAGCCCCAGTCTTTCTGGTAAATAAAGTCATTGAGACTGGCTCTCAACACCGTCATCTTCGCTCGCGCCTGCTCGATGCTCACGCCCGAACGCAGCCGCCCAATCGGGTTCAGCCAATGCTGACCGCGATTGAGTTGATCGGGTGCGAAGATCAGCGGCTTCCAGAACACCGCTTCGTCGCGATCAAAACTGCCCGCGGGTAGAACCCCGATGACTCTGTGCGGTTCGCCGTCGAGCACGAGATCTCGGTTCAAAACGCCAGGATCGCCGGCGAATTGCGTTTGCCAGAACGCCTGGCTGAGCACCACGACTTGATCGGCTCCCGGCTGATCTTCGTCCCGCGCGAACGCCCGCCCGATCTGAGGCTTGACGCCGAATACCTGAAAGTAATTGGCCGACACCAGCTTGCCCGAAACACGCGCGGGACCGCCGCCCGTTGCCACCGTGGCTTTGGTAGAGCACTCGACCGACAATGCCTAGAATATGTCTGTCTGCCGCTTCCAGTCCAGAAAAGTAAGCGTGGTGGTGCCGTTATGCCCCTCTGGAGTGGATTCCCAAACCCTTACCATGCGCTCGGGCTCGGGAAACGGCAGCGGCTTTAACAGCACCGCGTCAACGATACTGAACATGGCCGAGTTGGCGCCGATGCCGAGACCGAGCAAGCCGATGGTGACGGCGGCGAATCCAGGATCGCGCGCCAACGAACTCATCCCGTAGCGAAAGTCTCTCAGTAGATTCTCCATCCACCGGACGCTGCGGTGATCGCGGTGATCTTCTTTCATCTCTTCGATTCCTCCGAAATTGCGTCGGGCCGCTTGACGTGCTTCTTCAGGCGACAGGCCAGCGGCAAGGGCATCACGCTCAGCCAACTCCAAGTGAGCAAGGATCTCATCGTCCAATTCCCGATCGAGTCTTCGTCTCCTGAACAGCGCCAGCAGGCGAGCAATTGCGGAGCGCATCACGATTTGGCCTCCAGGAAGCGCGCCACTAGAGCAGTCGCCCTTTCCCAGTTCGCAACTTCGATGCTCAGTTGCTTCAACCCTGCCTTGGTGAGGGTATAGAACTTCACCTTGCGCTTTGTTTCCGAGATTCCCCATTGCGTGCGAATCCAACCCTGTTGCTCCAGGCGTATCAGGGCGGGATAAATCGATCCCTGGTTCAATCGCAAGAGGTTCTCGGCCACTTGCTCAATTCTCCTGGCGATGCGGTAGCCGTGCAGCGGCCCCATCGTATCCAGTGTCTTCAGGATCAAGAGATCTAGTGTCCCGTACGGGACGTCCGTTTTATCTTCAGACATGTTGACTGCCAACATCTCTATAGTAAACGAACCTACCGGTAGGCTTTCAACACCTACAAGCGACGCAAACGGGCGCGAATATTCTTGTGCGGCAAACTGTGCTTATTCTCGAGAGTGAGTCTTAGAGAACCTCCGGCTCACGTCGGGCCAGAATTCCTTGAGGACGTTCGAAGCCATATCAACGCCGAGTTGTATGGCAAGCTTGTTTGTGGCGTTCGTGGCATTTTGGTTATCCGGATAGTACGACTCTGAAATTGCGACCGCAGCCGCATTGCCCAAAAGCTCCGAGTAATTAAGTTGGGAGTGATTGGAATCGGCGTGGGTCCAGAAAATTTGCCCCATGGAATACGCAAGACGCGACCACCTGTTCCCGATTCCGCGCCGGAAATAACGAGGATCCTGATGAAGGAGAACCGGAAAGATCGCCTCGGACATATAGTTCCCAATGATGAGGTCTCCGTAAGCAGTCCCAAAATAGCGGCTGTATCCCTCTACTCCTTGGCCGAACGCAGGTTCTGCATTGGTGAGCTGAGCGTCGGCTGCAAATAGAGCCGCCAGGATCACGGTGCCCCGATCGAACGAGTCTTGGCGGGCAATCTCGAACTTTTCTTTTGCCGTGAGTGGTTTGTAGTTTGTCAAACTCGGCGAAGTTCGGTTGTTTGGGATGATGCCGAAAATACGCTTGCTCTCCGCTGGTAATGGTTGGGGATTTGCCTTTACCAAATCCGTCGGAATTGCCGGAGATGGGCCTTGCCCATGCAACAGCGACAGGGAGCACGCCGCTGCGAAGAGGATTTTGGCAATGCTGTACATCAAATGATCTCCTAAGGCATTGGTAGTGGCAATCCCTCATCCAAAGGGGTTCGCCGAATCTAAAGGTTCTATTTTGCCTGCGATAGCAAGTCAATGACCAACTGCGGTCAACTGACCGCATAGGGTCAGGAGGCAGTCGTGCCAGTGGTTTCATTTGAGTCGCCGCGAAATGGCCATGAACATGCGTCGTAGTTACGGCGAAAGGATATTTCGTGAGAATGAATTTTAGACATTGTGTTGGGGCCTTGGCACTAACTGTGTGCATGGGTATTGGCGGAGCTATGGCGGCGCAGGCTGCTGGCGCTCCATTTTTCAACGACCAGGATTATTCTAAAAACAAAACGTACAACCAAGGTATGCGCGACGGCAAGAGTGACGGTGCGCACCACAAAGACCACTCCAAGAAAAGGCACTTCAACAAAGACGAGGATCAGAAAGCGTATGAGGCCGGTTACCAAAAGGGCCACGGCAATTAACGGAAGCGGCTAACAGAAGGAACGTCCGGCTTACACTTTCATGGGAGCCGGACGTTCCTAGCGTTCAACATGGAAAGCGAGTGGCTCCCTTTATGGCAGATCTTTCCCGCGGGTCGCCTGCACCCCCTTCAGAATCGCAAGGCCCAATAGGACCATGCCGCCTGCCACAATCCAGTGTGGAGCAACGTGTAAGATCACCGCTCCGTAGATCAGTATCAAGAAACCCGCAATGTAAATCCCGAAAGACATGGTTAAGAGGCAGCTTTCGAAGCAGCTATGGCTGGTTCGCTGACGAGTTCGTCGAAAAGCGTCCGATAGTGAACCATCGCCCGGCGCAAGTCTTCTGTATTGGCTTGGCCCTGCATCTGACGAAGCGCAATTTCATGAGCCGCCCGGTAGTTTTCTAAAACCAGCGGATGACTTACGGAAACATCCGCAGCCCGCTGCTCAAAGTCACCAACGGGATAGCCGCGCGTGGACATAATATCGCCCAGCAACCGATCCGCTTCCGACACTGCACCCGCTGGGCCGTCGATAAAGCGCAACTGAACCCCGCTCCAGAACTCTCCGAAGCGCGTGCGATCGGCTACGGATAAGGGCCGGATCGAAAGGCCATCAACGCGCTGCGCCCGCCCTTCGAGCCCAGCCTCGGCATTCTTTCGATTGCCGCTCTTCTCGACGGCGCGGGTATATTCGGCATCACCGAACTTCGTACGGAGCTTGGCCGTCCGGCGCTTTTGTAGAAAAAGTAATGCGGCGATGGCTATAACAACTACAACCAGGGCGACGATTAAGATTAACTCCGTATTGCTCGAAGTCGAAATACTCATGTTTTGTCTCACTTTCTCATGGTGCTTTTATTGACTGCCGCAGAACCAAACGCGACTCTTAAGCCATATCTTCGTGCACGCTATGGGCCGAATGGAGAGACAATCTAGATCGACGCACCTGTGAACAAGGATTTCGCTTCAGTCCCGCTTCTTCTTCTGCAGTATAGTTTCCGCGGAGCATTCCAGATACCGCTGGCACGCGCCTCGCATAAGCTCGGTGAACGTCACGTTGTCTTTGAGGAGCTTCGCATTCACACGAGCGACGAGCTCCTTCGGCAGACGATCCTCCATGGGGACCAAAGGGTCGAAGCATTTTGGGACAACGAAATCGAGAACGCTCTTACGACTTATGGAAGCTAAGAGGATCTCCTGAGACATCGCCGGAGGAAGAGTGTTTCGTGCCAGAGAAGAATTGCTTTCTCCCTCTAGCAGCCATTCGTTGCTAAGAAGTGTTTCACGATTTAGGCATAGCTGGTGACATCTCCACCGAAGTGCACAAAGGCAAATTGCCGGGAGCATCCGACTCGTAATAGTGCCCGGTCCACAAAAGCCCACCCGTGATGGGAACGCCTTGCCAGACAGTCAAATGCACACCGTCGCTTGCCCCGCAAGCTCGAAAAGTATTTTTTGAGTGGGCTTGAGTAAGATCAGCTTGCACGTTGAGATTGTCAACGACGAAACCGCTTGAAGCGGAGGAGCCGACGATCGCAATCATCGGTGTCAGTTTTGGAATATTGGCGGTCGTCGGTAGCGACAATTCATAACTCGAGACGCCCGGGGCAATCTCTTGTGTAATAGGACATGCCTGCTGGCTGATATTGGATATCTTTACGTCAGTGAAAGTCTGTGGCGAAAGTGGGAGAACCAGTGTGATGGGACTGTCGGAGTGGAGTGTCGAGTCTTCGATGGCGACGCAAGTTCGCGAGTCGGTGCGGACGGCCACGCCGATGCGCGTTGAGTAATTAATCGAAGCAGGTCCATTTAGGGAAGCCTGTGAGTCGATAGAGGTGGGGTTCTTAGCGCATGACAGAAGAAAGAACGGGAGCGTGGCTACGGCTAAGGCTCGGTCAAGAAAGAATGGGTTAGTCACGAACGTTAGACGCGACAGTGCGTGTGGATGTTTTGAAGGAAGTGGGGTGGTTCGTAAAGAAGGTCGAGAGAGCGTGCCCCCACCCGTGCTGCGTGGACGGGTTCCACGCTCTTTTCTCTCTCGCGTGTCACCTACCTGTGGCCACGAGGGGCCTCATGCCCGTGCGGGTCATGCATCGCTTGGCCATGAAATTCCCGGCGCTGAGCCGCCGCATGCTCGCCGCGCGCCGGCAGGGGCCCATGGTACCCCTTGCGATAGTCGAGATGATGGTCGACGTGTCCATAGAAATGATCCGCCCCGTGGTACCAAGGTCCTGCGCCGATGAATACGCCGCCTGAGAACCATTCAGGCCCGTAATAACCATCAGGGGCGCAGTTATATGGTGGAACTTCATAGTATCCGTACGGACAAACGGGTGGCGGACCGATATTGACCGATACCTGCGCCTGTGCGGGACTAAAGCTGGTTACGAAAATGCCGAAACCGAAAATGAGAATACCTACTGGTTTTAACGCGTGCATATTTCCTTCCTCCTATCCTATGAGACGACTCGTTTAAACTAATGTTTCAAGTCTCATTGGGTTTTCGCTGGTAACAGGGTCCGGAATAGCGTCCCGTGCAGTTTTGGACGGCAAGGGCTCTTTCTTTTAGCTGGGAAGAGCGGCCACGAAAGTTGGGTCTCCGTGCATAAAGTACAAAACTGCACCTACTGAGAATACGAGTCACAAATTCGCGGCCCTCGGCGTCTAAATAGCGTGGATTAGCTATATGGCACCAAGACCTCGGTAAATCTATTTGCGTTCAGCGGGCTTTCGCTCCGCCTGCCCCTTGGTGCGAACAGCTTTGCGTGCTGCTTCACTCCGGTTTGCTGCGCCGCGCCTTCGAGCACTCTCCCGCGCCTGGTCAGAAAGGGCCTCATGCGACGCCGCCATGTTGCCTTCGTGCTCAAGAGCGGCCGTAGTTGCTCGCGATCTTGCCGGCGACGCGGGTTGCGTGCCCACCGGCTGGCCCCTTCTGTAATCACGCGCCGCCTGCTTGCGTGTTTTCTCCGGCACCTTTCCTTCCTTGGGAGGGGGTAATTTCACACCTGCCCGTCTCGCTTTCGAAAGGCCGATTGCTATAGCCTGTTTCGAGGAACGCGCTCCATGTTTGCCCTCACGAATATGTTCCATCTCCTCGCGAATGAACTCGCCAGCTTGAGTCGAGGGAGCCTTCCCTTGTCGAGCGTCCTCTTCAGCCCTCTCAAGTGTTTCCTTTTCAGGCATACGAACCTCCTGTTCGAATTTATTGCAAGCAGGCTTCCATAACTGCCGCCGGCGATTCCAGCGCGGTCTCGCTCAATGCCGAGTCTTCATTGAACGAACTTCTTTGGGTTCGGCGTCACGGAAGGCAACTTTTGCCGTTCTGTAGGCAAAAGTTGCCTTTGGCACATTAAAAAGGAGGTTTGCGAGAGTCCATGCGCTAGGGCGAGATAGATTGGCAATCGGTTTGCTTGATTCTCAACGATGACGTTCTCGCTGAAACGAGTAAGAGCCGCCACGTCCAAAAAATCGCGGCAGGGAGCGAAAGATGAAAGACACAAGTGATCACGACGGTAAGTCGAAAACGGCGTCGGCGTTCGATCAAGACCATGATCCAGAGCAACAAGAGGTGGAGAACCCCAAGCTCGAGCCGGAGCTTCCGTCTTTTCACCATTACGTCGCACGTAGAGCATACGATTTATGGAACGAGCGAGGACGGCCGGAAGGATCGGCAGAACAAGATTGGTTACAAGCCGAGCTAGAACTGCGTGCGAGCGGAATCAATTACAGCTGATCGATCTCGCGCTTCCAATTCTGGTTCTCGGAGGCTGCTTCAGAATTTCAGCGGCCCGATTTAACCCCGATAGATCGCAGCGCGGCAGCACTGACGTTTGGATTTTGTCACAGAATCAGACCAGATCTGTCCAACAGTAGAGGAAACACTTGCCGTCCACGGATATTCGAAGCCTAGAAGAACTTTGCATTAACACGATTCGCTTTCTGTCGGCCGATGCGGTGCAAAACGCCAACTCCGGTCACCCTGGTATGCCAATGGGTGCAGCCGCCATGGCTTATACGCTATGGACGAAATACCTGAAATTCAATCCCAAAGATCCAGCCTGGTTTGACCGCGACCGTTTTGTACTCTCCGCCGGTCACGGCTCCATGCTTCTCTATAGTCTGCTGCACCTGACTGGATTTGATCTTTCGCTCGAGGAACTGAAGCGCTTCCGGCAGTGGGGCAGCAAGACGCCCGGGCATCCCGAACGCGGCCACACGGCCGGCGTGGAGGTCGCCACCGGTCCGCTTGGCCAAGGCTTCGGCAACGCAGTAGGATTAGCCATCGCGGAAGCTTGGTTCGCGGCGCGCTTCAACAAGCCCGGTCACACGATCATTGACCATTACACTTACGGCATTTGCGGTGACGGCGACCTTATGGAAGGCATCAGCCAAGAAGCAGCATCGCTTGCCGGACACCTGAAGCTTGGCAAGCTGATCTTCCTTTACGACCGAAACCACATCTCGCTCGCCGGGGCCACCAGCCTTTGCTTCACAGAAGATGTCGGTCGGCGATTCGAAGCCTATGATTGGCACACGGTCCATGTTCGCGAGGGCAACAACACCGAAGAAATTGCAAAAGCAATCGAGGCTGCTCAGGCTGAAACGCAGAAGCCATCGCTGATTTTGGTCCGCACGCACATTGGCTACGGCAGCCCACACAAACAGGATTCGTTCGAAGCGCACGGCAACCCTCTTGGAGAGGATGATTTGGCTGCTGCGAAGAAAGCGCTCGGCTGGCCCAGTACGGAAAAGTTCTTCCTGCCGCAAGACGCCGTTGATTTCTTCCGCAAGTCGGGCGCGGCTGGCGTCAGCGCGCAAGCCGCTTGGCAAGAGAAGCTCGACGCCTATGCAGCGGCATTCCCCCTAGAGGCCGCGGAACTGGCCCGCATGATCGCGGGCAAGCTTCCCGAAAATTCGTCCGCGGATCTGCCAAAGTGGAAGCCCGAAGACAAGGCGCTTGCGACACGCGCGGCGGGCGGACAGGCGCTGAACGCCTTGGCAAAGAACATCCCCAATATTCTTGGCGGATCGGCAGATCTGAATCCGTCTACTAACACTGCGCTCAAGGGCGCCGGCGCTTTTCAAAATTCTGAATTCGGCGGACCCTCCTCAGCCGGGGCGGTTGGCGGTGTCTGGGGTTACGCCAGGCGCAACATCGCGTTCGGCGTGCGCGAACACGCCATGGGGGCAGCTGTGAACGGCATGGCAGCTCACGGCGGATTGCTGCCGTTTAGCGCCACATTTTTGGTCTTCTCCGATTACATGAAGCCCTCGATTCGACTTGGCGCGCTCAGCAAGCTCAAAGCATTCTATGTGTTCACGCATGATAGCGTCGGCGTGGGTGAAGATGGTCCCACGCACGAACCCATTGAGCAACTCGCCGGGCTGCGGGCCATTCCCGGCTTGAACGTGATGCGGCCAGCCGACGCCACGGAAGCCGCTGAATGCTGGGCCGCCGCCATTGCGCACGAGGGGCCGACTTTGTTCTCGTTCACCCGCCAAAATTTGCCGCACTTGAGCCGGGCCGGCGCGAAGAATGCCGACGTCTCCAAAGGCGCTTACATTCTTTCCGAAGCCGAAGCCGGGACACCTGATGTGCTGCTCATCGCCTCGGGATCTGAAGTGTCGCTCTGCGTCAAAGCGCAAGAGAAACTCAAAGGCTACGGCGTGCGAGCGCGCGTGGTCAGCTTTCCCAGTTGGCATCTGTTCGAAGCGCAAGACACGGACTACCAAGAAAGCGTGCTTCCCAAAGCGATCACCAAGCGCGTAACCGTCGAAGCCGGATCGACGGTCGGCTGGCATCGTTGGGCAGGCACCGAAGGAACCGTAATTGGTATCGATCACTTCGGCGCTTCCGCCCCAGGCGATCTGATTCTGAAGAATTTCGGATATACCGCCGAGCGCGTCACCGCCGCGGCTCTCCGGTTAGTAGGCAAGACTGCGGAAGCGGAACAAGAGTATTGGGGGGAGACGACCGGCTTCGCGCCTACTTTACCGCACGAGGGCCCCTCTTAACGCAGACATGTTTTGCCGAGGGCGTAAGTTGCCCGGCTGGCTGCGCGGCAAGTTTCCGCCCGGCCAGACTGTCATGGCTATGCCTATTCGTCGAGGTTTAAGGGTCCTCGGTCTTGGGCCTAAAGCGCGCTTCGACGGCCAGCTAAAAGGCTAATCAGGAAAAAGACCATGAACACCAGGAAACATATTTTTGCGATCCCTGCGGCTGCTGCGGCTAGGCCACCAAATCCGAGTAGCGCAGCAAGAAGCGCCACGATTAAGAACACCCATGTGTACCAGAGCATGTTTTGTCCGTCCTTCGCAGCAAATGAATGCACGCCGTGGGCCACTTAACGCGCCGAAGGCCCGAGCTTGACTAAGTGCACATATTCATGGATCTTTTCTAAATCTAGTGCACCGTATTGCGGCGGTCACCCTGTCCTCGCGGCAGAAATTGCACGGCAAAAAGTAAGGCGGTGCAAGAGTTGCACCAGGCCTCCCCACTAGCGGCGATTCCCGGCGGCTTGAAAGGGAAGTGCGAAGTCCTCAAAAAGACTCAGTACCTCAATGAAAACACAACGATCTGTTTCATGGCCACGGGCCGCGCGCATTCACGCAGCAGTTCTACATGTTTGGCCGCCAATTTGCATCTCCCTTTGCGATGCAGCTTTCTGCTTTGAAAAGGTACTTCCAACATGAGAAGAATTGCTAGCCAACTCGGACACTTGACTCTATTGCTTTCTTTAGCGTCCACTCCGACGTTTGTGACCGCTCAAGATCAGTCCCCTCCAGATAACACCAGACAAAACAAGAACCCAGGGGCAACAGCCGAAAACCAAAAGGAAAATAAAGCCGACCGCGTAACCACCCAAAAGATCCGGAAAGCGATTCTGGCCGATAAATCGCTTTCCACCTATGCTCATAACATCAAAGTCATCACTATTCAAGGTGCGGTCGAGCTGAAAGGCCCGGTCCGTTCGGATGAGGAAAAGGCTGCGGTCGAAGCCAAGGCTGTTGAGATAGCCGGAGCCGGCAATGTAAAGAACGAATTGACAATTGCTTCTAAGACTGACAACAACTGAGAGGAGTTCAGATAATAAAAAATGGCAAACACTTCAGTATTTGGTATTTATTCGACGGCGGCTGGAGCCAATGCCGCCGTGGCGGAGATGAGGGATGCGGGTTTCCGCAGTGCCGATATTTCGGTTCTGCTATCGGAAAACATTGGAACCAAGGATTTTGCGTTCAAGAAGGGCACCAAAGCTCCTGAAGGAAGCGCGACTGGTGCTACCTCAGGCGCGGTTCTTGGCGGAGCTCTTGGATGGCTCGTCGGGATCGGCGCTTTAGCCATCCCGGGTCTCGGACCATTTATCGCTGCCGGCCCGATCATTGCGCTGTTAAGCGGTATTGGTGTAGGAGGAGCCGTTGGCGGGTTCGCTGGGGCCTTGATAGGAATGGGTATCCCAGAGTACGAGGCGAAGCGTTATCAGGGTTTGGTGCAAGACGGAGGGATTCTCCTTTCGGTCCACGCTGACGACTCTAAATGGACAACCTTGGCCAAAGAGATCATGCAGCGCACTGGAGCGAAGGACATTTCCTCAACTAGTGAATCGAAGGGTGACTTTGCAAACTCCGATCGTCCGAAAGTCACCACAATCAGCCGTTAGTCACAAAAAAGTTTGATTACTTTTCCGTTATGAAAAACGGGAAATGCGGTGGTTTTCGGCCTCCCTCGTTCATCGCCTGCGAACCACCGTTCTTTTTTGTCTTTACAGGTTCAAGGCCCGGTACGCGAAATCCATTGCAACGGGCCTATTTTATTGAGCCGAGCGTTCCAGCAAATCGCGAACGATCTTGCCGATTTCCATGTAACGGTGCAAGTCGCTTGGTTTCCGGAAGAATTGGTTGGCGCCAAGTTCGAGACATCGCTTGCGGTCGTGCGGCGAATCGGAGGACGTCAGTAAAATCACTGGCACAGAAGTGAGTTCTTTGTTCTGCCGGAGCCGCATCAGCACCTCGGCGCCGTCCCGCTTCGGAAGATCCAAATCCACCATCAGCAAGTCGATCTTCCGGCCCCCTTTTTCGGCCTCCGCCACCAGGTTAATCGCTTCTTCTCCGTCCTTTGCGACTGTCAAATCGTACGCAATGCGTTCGGAGTCGAGAGCGCGCCTCACTAAGAAGACATCTCCCGGGTTGTCTTCGGCCAATACCAGCATGGCTTTGTTTTCACTCATGAATATCCTCTATGCTGGGGCGGGCTGTGAAACAAAAGACCGAACCTTGTCCAGCGCTTGACTCGATCCAAATCGTTCCACCGCTCCGCTCAATCAGTTTTTGACATAATGCCAAGCCGATTCCTGTTCCCGGAACGTCCTGGCCGTGCAGCCTTCTAAACACCCCAAATATTTGTTTTTGATGTTCGGCGGCAACGCCAATGCCATTATCTTTAACGGAAAATAACCACATTCCGTCCTGCCGTCGCGCCTCCACGCGAACCACAGGTGCCACATCGGCCTGTCTATACTTTAACGAATTGCCCAATAAGTTTTGAAAAATCTGATTGAGGTAAACCTCCGGCATTCTTACGCGTGGCAGGGGCGTCGAGGAAATCTCGGCGTTCGACTGCTGAATCAAAGCGGCCAGATTTGTGCACGCAGTCTTAAATGCCTGCTCACTATCCGCCGTTTCGTTCAGATGGTCGTCTGGAGCCCCAGCTCGCGCATAACTTAGGAGATCCTTCAGCAGATTCTCCATCCGCAACGCTCCATCAACCGCAAAGTCGAGATACATGTTACCTTGGCCAGTCAGTTTATCTCCATACTCCTCCTTAAGCAATTGGGAATAAATCACCACCATGCGGAGCGGCTCCTGCAAATCGTGACTGGCCGCATAAGCAAACTGCTCCAAATCCAGATTAGAGCGCTTCAAAGCCTCGTTGGCTTGTTGCAGCAGGTCTGTTGCCTCCCGCTGCTCATGGACATCGGTGCAAGACCCAAACCAGCGGAGGATTCGGCCATCGGCGGCTCGAATGGGAACAGCGCGGCACGTGTACCAGCGAGGCTTCTCGTTCTCCGCTCTTCGAAACCGGCAATCGGATTGGAATGTCTCGCCGGAACCAAGTGAACGCTTCCAGACATCGAGGCACCTCTCGCGATCCTCCGGATGCAGGAAATAAGCCCATCCCTGTTCCCCGGCGGCCTCGAGAGTGAGGCCTGTATCCTCCTGCCAGCGGTTGTTCAAGTACTCAGTTGTGCCGTCCGCAGTGCTGGTCCAAACCAGCTGAGGCAAAGAATCCGCGGTTGTCCGATAGCGCTCTTCGCTGACTCGCAACTCCTGCTCTGCGCGCCTCCGGTCCGAGATGTCGGAATAATAGCCTGCGCAATACGCGATTTCACCACGTTCGTTACGAACAAGCGTGATGTCGGACAAAGCGGGGAATTCGCTGCCATCTTTTCGCACATGGGTGGTTTCCGTGAGCACGTGATCGCCTGAGGCTCCCGCCAAAGCCCTTGCCTTGGCCGGCCACACTTCAGGTGACACCACCAGCGAGTACAGTTTACCCTCGAGTTCACAGGGCTCGTATCCGTGCATGCCGGCAAACGCTGGATTAACCTGCATAAGTGTTGGCTGCTCACCGGGAGCCAAAATAGCCATTCCAAATCCGGCATGCTCAAAGATGTGCTCCCAGCGCTCCAACGACTCGCGCACTCGCTTCTGGCCCGTCCTGTCGCGAAAAACCATGACGATACCGTTCAACTGATTCAATGAATCGAGAATCGGGGCAGCGCTATCGTCGATTGCCAGCTTTGATCCATCGCGGCGCACGAGGCAAGCGCGGTTGGCTAACTCAAAGGCTTGTCGCTCCCGCATGGCCCGCCGCGCTGGATTTTCGACGATCTCGCCGGTATCTTCATCGCAGACCGGAAAGACCCTTTCCATCGGCTGACCTTTGGCTTCGTCCAATGTCCATCCGGTTAGTTGTTCAGCCACTGGATTTAAAAACGTGACCACTGCTTGCGCATCGGTAGTGATGACACCGTCGCCAATACTACTGAGCGTCACGTGAAGCCGCACTCGTGCATCATCGAGTTGCCTGATTAATTGTTCCCGCCGCCGGTTGGCCATTTGAATGAGCCACAGAGAGATCCCCAGCAGCGCGGCAAGGATCCCGCATGTCAAAAGAATGAACTCTGTCATTCGGTCCTGCAGACGTTCCACTTCCCGCGAATGAACCAGAAGCCTGGCCTGCGTGGCGTCCCCTATCTCGGCGCTCAGCTGCCGGATTGCTTCCATCCTCTGCTGGCCCCGGTCTGAGCGCACAATGGCCAGGGCCGCCTCGGCTCCCTCCTGATCGCGCACTGCAATTGTGGAATCGACTTCCGCTATCTTCCCCCGCACCAATGGCTGGAGTTGACTTAGCCGTTCGGCTTGATCCGGTGCCCGAAGCTCTGTGCCGAGCGCGCTGGCTAAGGTTGGCAACTCCTTTTTGGCGGAATGATAGGGGCGCAGGTACTTGGGGTCGCCGGTCAGTAGGTATCCGCGCTGCCCGGTTTCAACATCCTTCAGCGAAGACAAAAATGCCTCGTTCGTTTGAGCAGCTTGATTCAAGCCCTCTACCTCTAGCCGTGCTCGCTGGATAAGATTCGAGTCTCTGTAGTACAGAGCGGTGCCAGCCAGCAGCACGGCTATGGAAAGTGGTAGCAAGAAGCCTTCCACTTTGAATGGCAATTGCCGTATGTTCGCCCTTGTCCCCATTTCGCCCGTGTTATGTTACCTTACGTCGGTAATGTCCCCAATGTCTGCTTCGCGCGACACGAACTCCGACCAGTTCCGCAAGTTCGCCTACACTACGATTCATCATCTTCAAGAGCCCGTCCGTATGGTAGGGGTGTACGCGGAGATGTTAAAGAGCGCCGAAACTGAAAACCTTCTTGCAGACGTAGCCGAACCACTGGAATTTTTGCAGAAAGCGGCTTCACAAATGCAAAAACTGCTGCAAGGTCTCTCTGACCTCACAACCGTAACTCTGGAAAAGTGCCTTCTCAAAACCCACCTCCCGCTGGACTTACCACTTCGGCAGGCAATGCTCAATTTGAGCTCGGACATAAAGCGCTTCGACGCAAATATCTCATACCGCACCTTGCCTTCCATTACTGGGCATTCCGATCATCTTCAATTGCTTTTCTGGCATCTGCTGCAAAACGCCATTTTGTACCGAGGAGAGAACAGACCACAAATAGTGATTTCGGCTACGCCGGTTGGACCGGAGTGGATAGTGGAAATCCGCGATAACGCTTGTGGAATCGCGCCAGAGTTCCAGAATAATGTCTTCGAACCCTATGCCCGCTTGCATGGAAAAGCGATCCCGGGAAACGGCCTTGGCTTGGCAATCTGCCGCACCATCGTCGAGAACCACGGCGGGCGGATTTGGGTGAAGTCTGATGTTGGTCACGGATCCAGTTTCTTCTTTACGCTACCTGCCGGCGGCTGAACCGTAAGAGGCAACAGCCGGCGGCCCCGCTTTTGCCGCTTTTTCCCGGAACTCCGCAATTCGATTCTGTAGCGTGCGAAGACTGATACCCAGCAAATCGGCCGCGAGCCGGCGGTTGCTCTGGGTGTATTTGAGGGTGAGTTGAATATAGGCCTCTTCCGCCTCGGAAAGCGGCAAGCCGGGCTTGAGTGTGATGGCGCCATCGCCACTCGCGGCCAGTTTGGGCAGCGGCAGAGGCCGATCCGGGTTGAGATGCTTGTCTTTGATAAGGCCCTCACCAGCCAGGATGACTGCACGCTCGATCACGTTCCTCAGTTCTCTCACGTTGCCCGGCCAATCGTACCTTTCCAGGCCGCTGAGAGCGTCGGCGTGCAGGCCGGTTACGCGTGTCGCGTGTCTCTGATTCATATGATGAATCATCGCTTCGGCGATCGGCGCAATATCCTCTTTGCGCTGCCTCAGCGGTGGCAGCTCAATTCGAAATACGTTCAGCCGGTAGTAGAGGTCCTCCCGAAGTTGCTGTTTCTGAATCGCCTTTTCAGGCGGATAGTTAGTCGCCGCAATCACCCGTGAATCGACTCCGATTTCGTTGCTTGCACCCAGCCTCCTTACCTTGAGATCCTCCAGCACCCGGAGAAGTTTTGTTTGGGTCTGCACCGGCATTTCGCCGATCTCATCCAGTAGCAGAGTCCCTCCGTGCGATTGTTCGAAAACTCCCGCGCGCCTCTCCACTGCCCCGGTGAACGAGCCCTTCTCGTGTCCAAACAGCTCGCTTTCAATCAAGGTTTCCGGCAGAGCCGCGCAATTGATCGCGATGAACGGGCCGGGAGCGCGCCGGCTGAGTCGGTGAATTTCTCTCGCGACCATCTCTTTGCCGGTGCCGCTTTCACCAGTGATCAGCACCGATGCCGAACTGGGCGCCACTTGACGAATGAGCGAGAATACCTGCTGGATCGCCGGTGACGTGCCCACTAGCTTGCCGAGAAAACCCTGCATCGACAGTTCGCGATTCAGCCGTTCCGACTCACGCATGAGGTGGTTCTGCGAGAGCGCCCGCTCTACCAGCGGCAACAGAACGCCAATCTTAACGGGCTTCTCCAGGAACCAGAATGCCTTCAATTCTTGTACAACGGCGACGGCCCTCTCCACGCTCCCAAAGCCGGTAAGGGCAATAACTGGAATCGACGATTCTTTCCGCTGCAACTCCGCCAACATCTCAAAACCATCCATGCGCGGCATGCTCAAGTCTGTTAGGATAACGTCCGGATCGAAGGCGGCCAGCTTACTAAGTGCCTCTAAGCCGTCACCAGCCAGTTCTGTTTGGAAACCTTCCACACTTAAGGCCGCGCCAAGTAATTGGCGTTGGTCGTCGTCATCTTCGACTATTAAAACTCTGTAGGCACGGCCGCTCGGCCCGGCCAATCTATCGTCCACCTCTGACCATTGGCGCATATACCTTACACCAGTTCAATGCTCGCCGTGGTAACAAAGTCTTCCATCGCTTAGGATACTTGCACTATCACTTTACAGACGCCTCGACATTGCCGGTCAAGTAATACGCGAATGAACGCGAGGCCGAACGACGCCGGCCGTTAGTCGCTAGGGTCTGGGGCGACCGAAACGTCGCCCCTTTTCTTGGTCACAGTAATGCACACTACGTTGTCTTGGGTGTGCCTATCCGGAGACTCTTGCTGTGCTCCTCAGTGCTTCAACGTTTATCTTCTGTGTAGCCAACTGAGTGAGCTTCTTATCAGCCACCGACTCCTCCTCAAGCGTGCTCTGTAGGAGATCGGCTACTTCCGTCAAACCCAACTGACCTGCAAAAGTCCGCGCGGAACCGTAACCGGCCATTTCGTAGTGCTCCACCCGTTGGGCAGCCGCTATCAACCCGGCATCGCGAACGGCAGGATTACTGCCCTTGGAATTAATTATCTCCGACCCCTCACTCACTAGACCCTTCATTGCCTGACAAGTTTCACGAGAAGGTTCTATGCCCATGTCGTTGAATGCTTGCTCCAGACGAGTCACGTGATTCCGCGTTTGATCCAGATGCTCAAGGAACGCGTTCTTTAGTGCAGTCGAATTCGCTGCTTCTGCCATTTTCGGTAAGGCATCGACAAGGCGGTGTTCGGCGTCATACAAGTCTTTGATCTGTTCCACCAGCAGATCTTCCAAGGAATTAAATTCGGTCCTGGTCAAGAATCCCATGTTTACCTCTTTTTCTTTTTTT
Organism: Bryobacterales bacterium; assembly: GCA_003167495.1. GTDB lineage: Bacteria > Acidobacteriota > Terriglobia > Bryobacterales > Bryobacteraceae > Bog-105. The sequence continues at coordinate 77,469 of PMSX01000137.1, forward strand.
CTATGGTTTGGTCGCCTATTCTAGTGGCATCCAGCAGTGGGACTATCCTCCGCTGCCAAACGTGACCTGGAACCTTTCCGCATGTCGGGGGGCCGGCTGGGTCGCAGATCAGAGGCGTTGTTCGGCTGGAAGCCGGCATTCAGAGTGATCCTGCTTAGATACGCTTCTAATGGCAACTTTTTCCATAGATGCAAAAATCTCTGTCATGAGACAGTGGGTCTGAGCGCGGTTGCCATTGGCAATGAGTCAATTGGGTGGCCCTTCGCCTTTCAGCAGAGCCCTTTCCAGCGACTGGGCTTGTGAACTTGATTCGAAATGATCTTGGCCCTATATGTGCTAAATACGACGAAGGCATGCCTGTTCGTGCGACACGGCCCAAGGTAAACAGCGCTGCGGATTTCATCCCGACCCATAAAACGCTTCCTGTATTAAAGGAAGCGTTCAAAAGTGCCAAGCATGTGGACTTTACCGGGATGCAACTCAGGCGGTTTTAGGAGAAGGTCCGTCGTCATCGGCGATTGTATTCGTCGGCGAGCAGCCGGGTAACGAGGAGAATCTGCAGGGTCGCCCATTCGTCGGGCCCGCGGGTCGCTTGCTCGACGAGGCCCTGGAAGAGGCCGGCATAGATAGATCCTCCGTCTACGTCACCAACGCGGTTAAGCACTTCAAGTTTGAAGAGCGCGGAAAGCGTCGAATCCATAAGAAGCCGAGTGCCTCGGAGTCGCTGGCGTGTAGGCCTTGGCTTGAGGCTGAAGTGGCATTGATAGGACCTAAGATCTTAGTTTGCTTGGGTGCCACTGCGGCTCAAACAATTTTTGGACGCACCTATCGTGTTACGGCGGAACGCGGTCGATTTGTTGCGCATCCATGGGCTCCCCAAGCTACATCGACGATTCACCCTTCCGCAATTTTACGTGCTCCCGAGGAACGAAGGGCACTCGAGTATCAGGCTTTCGTCGATGATCTCAAGAAAGTTCGCTTAACGTTGGAAGCAATCTAAGAAGTCGCACGATTTTTTGAGCGTGGCTCTGATGCGATGGCAATTCGCTCCGTGAACTGCCGGGCAGGTGCCTCGGTGTTCCGAACTCCCATGAGGCCGCGCAGCGCATCGGGAGATGCTTGCGGCCGGGATCAGACGGCTAAAGTAAGCCCGTTGCTTAGACCGAGCTTTCAGTCTTTGAGGAAACGCGCGATCCGAACCTCGTCGCGTAAACGCGAGTCAGGATAGCGCCGAAAAAGAAGATTTGCGCACTGTAATAAATCCAAGCCACAAAAGCTACCAAGGATCCCGCAGCTCCGAAAGCTGACCCCACCGTGACTTTTGTAAAATAGAAGGTCAGGAGCGTGCGGCCCAGTGTAAACAACACCGCCGTCACAACCGCACCAATTCCGACGTCACGCCAGGCGATTGGCACATCCGGCACGAACTTAAAGATGAGACCGAAGAGAGCCGTAATCGCGATAAAGGAAAGCGCGAGGTTAATGATCTGACCGGCGAGCGCGGCACTCATAGGTAGAAGGCTGCCGAAGCGACGTTCTATTAGCTGAAATGCCACGTCCAATACGGTGGAAAGTAACACCAGGACTCCAAAGACCAAAACCGTTGCAAAGGAGGCAATCCGACGGTGCACAAAATCCTTGACGCATGTCGCGATAACAGGTGCCTCCCAGATAGTATTAAGCGAATCTCGCAATTCCGCAAACACGGTTGAAGAACCAAAAATAAGGGTGCCAGTCGCGACCACACTGGCGAGCAGACCGGCTTTAGACTTCTGTGCATTTTCTATCAGGGTTCTCAAAACAGCTACCCACTCATTCCCGGCCAAGTCCCTGACTTGATCCAGTAGGTGCTGCTCGGCACTCTCACGCGCAAAGAGGAGCCCGGAGATTAAGACAATAAGAATCACCACCGGTGCGAGTGAAAGTAGTGCGTAGTACGCCAATGCTGCGCTCAAGCTCGGAGCATTGTGTTCGTTCCACTTATCTACCGCGCTTTTTCCGAGTGTCCAAATGTCCCGCGACGTCATCACGATGCGCCAGTATCTGATTTGACGTCTCGCTCCCGGAATCTGAGACATGTAACATGTGCACAAAAATCGGCATCTCATGTCCGGATAGAATGGATGTTGAGGAGGAATCGAGCGGCGATACTCGGGCTGCTGTTCAGCATTGTTCCAAGGTTTGCATCGCCAATGGGTGACTCCGACCCCCAACGGCTACAGGGTCGGAAAGTGATTGAGATCCGCTACGCTCCGGCGGATCAGCCAATTGATCCCCGCGATCTGCTCTCGGATCAGCTCGTGGAATTGGGCAAGCCTCTCAACCTGGCACAGGTGGGTGCCACAATAGATCGCCTCTATGCAACAGGGTTGTACGAAAACATAAAGGTCTACGCTGAACCGCTGGACGATGGCGTGGTCGTGCGCTTTGAAACCACTACCTCAAGGTTCATCGGCCACGTAGAAGTGCGGGGGAAGATAAGAGATCCGCCAAATGGCCCCGTGATCGCAGGTGCGACTCGGCTTGATCTGGGCGCGCGTTTCGATACCGAATCTATCGACGCAGCGCGCACGCGTGTAGAGCGAGAATTGCGGATGAACGGGCTTTTCAAATCATCGGTGTCCGTAACCACAGTCGAAGATCCAGTTACTCATCGAGTAACAATCGGGTTTATCATCGACGCGGGTAAGCGCGCTCGCTATCAAATGCCCATCATCAACGGCGATGCAAAACTACCTTTGAATACCCTGCTCACTGCTAGCGGGTGGAGAATTCGTATCATCCATCGCTGGCGGCTAGTCACGAAGTCACTGAGTGACGGGGGCGTGAGCGGTATCGAGAAACGATACGCGAAACAAGATCGGTTGATGGCATCGGTCGAACTTGTCTCATTAGATCCCGATGAAACCGGGAAACATGCTACGCCCTACCTGCAGATCGATGCGGGACCCAAAATTAGCATCCGCGCGCTCGAAACGAAGATCTCCAAGGGCAATCTGCGGAAATACGTTCCGGTATACGAAGAAGGTTCTGTCGACAACGATTTGCTCACAGAGGGCGCTCGCAACTTGCGCGACTACTTTCAATCACGTGGCTATCCCGATGCCGACGTCACATTCAAGCGCGAAGCTACAAAGGACGATCAGCAAATTATCAATTACGTTATCTCCGCCGGGCCTCGCCGGAGGTTAGTCAAAGTCGCAATCATTGGAAATCACTACTTTCCGGAGGAGATTCTTCGCGAACGCATGTTTTTGACGACAAAGTCACTGGTTCTTCGCTATGGTCGATATAGTGACGGCTTCCGTACCAAAGACGAAGAAACACTTACAGATCTCTATAAGACGAATGGCTTTCGTAATGCAAAGGTTTCCTCAACTGTCGCTGAAGGCTATAACGGAAAAGAAAATGATCTAGCGGTAACTTTCCACATAACCGAAGGCCCCCAGTGGACGGTCTCAAAAATTGAGCTCGAGGGCTCAAAATCGTTGGATTTGTCTCCGCTTAAAGATCAACTCGCGTCCATCGAAAAACAGCCGTTTGCCGAAGTGAATGTATCGACCGATCGAAATCGCATTCTGGAGTACTATTCTGCGCACGGTTTCCTGGAGGCTTCCTTTCGCTACGAAGAGATACCAGACGACGCGACGAATTCAGTCAAGTTGATCTATTCCATTCAAGAAGGGGGACGAGAATTCGTTAGAAAAGTTCTAGTCTCCGGCCTTGACATAACGCGGCGGTCCGTCGTTGCAAAGAGCCTGAATGAGATTCAGCCGGGGGATCCAATTTCATCATCAAAGATCAGTGACGTCTCGAAAAAGCTTTCCGATTTGGGTGTGTTTGCGTCGGTCAATACAGCGTTTCAGGACCCCGACGGCAAGAATGCATATCAATATGTTCTGTTCGATTTCGATGAAGCGAACCGCTATACGTTCAATACGGGCATCGGCCTGGAAGTCGGCCAGTTTGGCCAAACGACCAACTCGCTTTCCGAGGCAGGGGGCGCAAAAGGAGTTTCACCCATTTTCTCTTTTGACGTCAACCGCAATGACTTTCTGGGGCGCGCACAAACTCTTTCATTGCAAATCCGCTATTCAACTCTCGAGCAACGAGAATCTTTGAGCTATATTATCCCGCGATTCCTGGAGTCTCCGAATCGCACCCTCACAGTTTCCGGACTCTATGACACTACGCAGGACGTCCAAACGTTTTCGGCAAGACGCGCCGAAGCCTCCGTTCAAGTTTCACAGCGATTTAACCGTGCATCGACACTCTTGGCCCGCTTCGCTTATCGGCGGGTCAGTGTCGGGGATCTATATATTCCGGCTCTTCTTGTTCCGCAATTGTCGCAACCCGTGCGTATTGGGATTTTCTCGCTCAGCTATATTCAAGACCATCGCGATAACCCATCCGACGCCCACCACGGCTTTTACAACACAGTCGACACGGCGCTGGCTGGAAGCTTTTTTGGGTCACAACGAAGTTTTGTCCGGGTTCTCGCCCGCAATGCCACGTATACTCCGCTGGGGCGGAAGTTTGTATTCGCGCGGCAGACGCAGATCGGGGCTATTATCCCGTTCAGCGTTGCGCCGGGTGTAACCGACCTCGATGCGATTCCCCTTCCTGAGCGGTTCTTTGGCGGAGGAAGCGTTTCGATGCGAGGTTTTGGAGACAACCAGGCTGGACCGCGCGATATTGGCACGCCCGCCGAGATGGGCCCACCGTCAAGCACCGCAACGGGCTTTCCAATCGGCGGAAACGCCCTCTTTTTCAATACGCTCGAATTGCGATTCCCACTCTTAGGTACCAACATCAGCGGAGTGTTCTTTCACGACATGGGAAACATTTACACTAGCTTCCGCGATATTTCGCTTGCCTACAAACAAAACGGGGATTCCAACTTTAATTATGCCGTTCAGGCACCCGGTTTCGGCGTTCGCTACAAAACACCCCTGGGTCCCGTCCGGGTCGATTTTTCGTATGCTCTCAACCCATCGAGTTACCAAGGATACAGCAGCAGCCTGACTATTCAACAACTGTTAGCCTGCGGGACTGGCTGTCCTAGTGGGCCGCAGCGTTTGAGCCATTTTAACTTTTTCTTCTCGATCGGGCAGGCATTCTGATGCGCGCGATCTTCAGCCTCATCCTACTGGCGCCTTTCCTGGCGCAGACCGAACTCCTTGATCAGATTGCGGTTGTTGTCGACAAATCGATCATCAAGGACAGCGATATCGAACGCGACATTCGCCTCATGCAATTCTTGAACAGCGAACCATTGCATATTGAGCAAGAAGAACGAAGGAAGGCTGCAGGGAAGCTCATTGATCAGATCTTACTGCGCGAAGAGATTCAAACAGCCGGTTATTCCGAGGCAACAGGCCAGGATGTTAGTTCCCAGATAGCAACCCTTGAAAACACGCGCTTTCATTCGGAATCCGCTCTACAGACATCATTAGCAAAATATGGTCTAGACGAACCGGAGCTCCGTGAGCAGCTTCGCTGGCAGCTCACGGTTTTACAGTTCATTGATTCGCGCTTCAAAGCTGCGGCGATTATCCAGGATGCCGCCGTGGATGCATATTATCGTGATCACGTTTCTGCCCTCAAGAAGATTAGTCCGAGGGCGTCCGTTGAGGATTTGCACCTACAAGCTCGCGAGATCCTCGTGGGTCAAGAGGTAAATCGTCTGCTCGATTCGTGGCTCCAAGAGCGCCGTAAAGAGGTTAAAATCAATTTCCTTGAGGACGGCTTAGCGTGACTCGACGACACAAGAGAGTGCTCCAGATCGCAGGCGCGTTTCTAGCACTTCTCATTCTTTTAGGGTCAGTATCGCTTTATGTTCTCCAAACGCCATGGTTCTCCGATTTCGCGCGTACGAGCCTCATAACAGCGCTAAGCAATTCCACCGGAGCCAAAGTGGAGATAGCGGGGCTGCGTTTCGAGGCCCTTCACTTAAGGCTTCACATCACGGGCCTGGTAATTCACGGCACCGAGGCGAGAACGGAAAGCCCGCTTGCTCAGGCCAGCTCGTTAGAGCTTCGACTGAAACTGTTTGCCGGACTCAGCAAGTTGATTGATCTCGCATATCTGGGTATCGACACGCCGCGAATTAACATAATCGTAAACGCGGATGGGTCCACGAATATTCCTGAGCCCAAGGTAAAGTCGACGTCTGGCTCCAAGTCCCCTTTGGACACTGTCGTTGATCTTGCGGTTGGGCAATTTCGCGTCGAACACGGTCTCATTGCTTACGCTCAACGAAAACTCCCCGTGAATCTGCACGGGGATAACCTTCGAATTGCGCTCGACTTTAATGCGGTGCGATCCGTTTATCAAGGTTTCGTAAAGGTTGATGCGCTGAAAGTGTCTGCTAATGGCAATTCGCCCTTGTTGGTCCACGTAAGCCTTCCGCTCGAAATAAGACGGGACGGGATAAGCCTGAAGAAAGCTCAGTTAGATACGGAATCGTCGCACCTGCTGATGAGCGCCTCGCTTGATAACTTAACTTCGCCCAAACTCGCCGTTCGCACGAACGGCACAATTTTTCTGCCCGAGATGGCGCGGGTTCTGGACTTACCAATCGCAACAAATGATCGAGTTTCGCCGTCCCTCTTAGCCTTGAACCTCGAAACACAGTTTGATCAAAAAGCTAACACGATAGCGCTCCAACATTTTCGCTTGGCGCTCGGCAAGACGACGCTCGAGGCGTCGGGTACTGCCAATCCGGCAAAGGGCGACACGATCAAGTTTTCCGGGGACGTCGCTCTTGCCGAAATCACTAGGCTTTTGAACGTCGCGTCGCCGCAGATATCCGGCTATCTTGCACTGAATGGAAACGCCGGCTTCGACAGAGAAAAGCATTACGGCGTGCATGGGACCATTACCTCACGCGCGCTTTTTATCGCAGATGGCAGCGCTAAGTTCTCAAATGTATCGCTCTCAACGCCATTTCAAATCGCTTCTAATCTAATCAGCCTCGACTCACTCCACCTCGCGATGTTGGGAGGAGATCTCTCCGCCCGCGTCTCCTTTCTGGACATGAGCAAGCTTAGCGCTGCTGGTCGGTTGCACAATATCTCGCTCGGGGCGCTCTGTTCCGCGCTCGAGGGACGGACTGTTGGCTACGGCGGCCTCATCTCGGGCGGATTCGCCGCAAAGGACGATCTTCAAACTGGTGGGAGGTCTGTCGTCAATGCAAGTGCTCGCCTATCGATTATGCCGAGCAGTCACGGAGTTCCCGTAAAGGGGCTGATTGACGCGAAGTATGCGAGCAGGGACGGTTTGGTTGATTTACAAAATGCTTATATCAGTCTGCCGGCTTCGCGAATTAGCCTCTCAGGTTCTTTAAATAAGGTACTGACTGTTTCTTTGATCTCTCAAAGTCTGAACGATTTTCTCCCTTTGACACGGTTCGCGAAGAGCAACGCGGCGGGGGCTTTTCCGGCCATTCTGAACGGTGGCATGCTCAAGGTGGATGCCAATGTTCAAGGAAATTTGTCGGCGCCGCGAATCTCGGGACATGCTGGAATTACCAAGTTCGTCGCACAGGGGCGCACGTTTGATGATCTTTCCCTCGATTTCGCGGGTTCACCGGAGGGAGTCCGCGTTCAAAATGGCAAACTCCGGCGCGATAGGATGCAAGTTGCTTTCGATGGCTCCCTATCATCGCTGGTAGGCTGGAAACCCGTCAGCCGCTCTGAGATTTTGAGTAACGTTACAATCCGGAGCGCAGATTTGGGGGATCTCTTCGCATTGGCAGGTGAATCAACCTCGGCTAATCGTGGCGGTCTACAGGCGGACGTTCACATCGGAGGGACTTATGGCGATCCACTAGGATCGTTAAGCGCTCAGCTTTCCCAGGGAACGGCCCTCGGACAGCCATTTGATAGTGCCTCCGCGCAAGTAAGTCTGACTCACGGGCTGATCACCTTGAATGCACTTGAGCTGGATATGGCCGGGGGCAAGATCGCCCTAAAAGGAAGATTTCAACATCCCGCCGATCGCTTTACAGCCGGCGACGCCGCTGTCCACTTGCAAACGACCGGTGTCAATCTTTCACAGATTGAGACTTTGCGGCGCGAAAATGCCGGTGTTCAAGGCGTCGTGACCCTAACGGTCGACGTAGCTGCAGAGCTTCACGACCAGCAAGGCAAAAATCGAATTGACATCTCAAACGTGAACGCCGATTGTTCCGTGGGTCGTCTACGGATCAGGAATCAGGACGCCGGTAGCCTCACCGTAAAGGCCCAAACGTCGTCAGGAGAAGTTGTCTACACAGCACACTCTAATTTTGCAGGTTCCTCGATCAATGTTGAAGGGCACACCAGGCTTACCGCCGATTACCGTACCAGTGCGCGCGCCGTCATCCGCAACCTTCCCACTCAAAATACGCTGGAAGTGGTCGGTCAAAGCGATGTTCCCATTACTGGTCTCTTAACCGCGGATGCCGCCATTAATGGAGATCTTGCATCTCCCGACGCCACTGTTGACCTCGAACTTACGAAAGCCAGCATATATCAAGAGGCAGTCAATCGTCTGACGGCGAAGATACACTACAGGAACGACCTTCTGGATCTTCCGCAACTCGATATCGTTGCACCTGCGGGAACTGTCAATCTCAGCGGTCGCTACGCTCATCCGAACGGAACCAAGACTGGCACGTTGCGGTTTCGTGTCAATAGCAGTGATCTCGACGCAGCAAAGTCGAAGCGAATTCAGCAATTTGAACCAGGTGTCTCTGGGAAGCTACGACTCGAAGTAGACCTTGCGGCGAACGTAAGCGACATAGGCGGCCGCACAGATCTGCAGCTTTCAACCCTGAACGCCGACGTTTTGGCTAGCGAGGTGTCTCTTAATAACCTGAAGATGGGGGGGCTGAATCTCTCGGCTCGCACGAATCAATCCAATGTCACTTTCCATTTGGACAGCGACCTGGCGCAGAGCGAAATTCACGCCTCTGGCACGTCTCAGCTCAGTGAAAACTATCCGACCCGTGCTGAGGTCACCTTCAAGAATGTTCGCTACGAAAATATTATACCCATAGTGGAGCAGGACTCGGAAACGCAAGTCCCGCTCCATGCGCTAGTAGAGGGGAAAGCCTCAGTAGACGGACCGGTCCTGAACGCAAAGCTTTTGGCGGCGAGCGTCGAGCTAAGCCGCCTCGAGATAACTTCTACTCAGCGCCGCAGTGCCTCCGTACGAGCTATTAGTCTTCAAAACGATCAGCCTGTAGTTGCCACGCTCGACAAGGGTGTTCTGACTGTTCAGCGCTTTGCCATTCGAGGTCCCGAGACTTCCCTCGACGTGACCGGGTCGGTTGATATAGCGAACCCTCAGAACGCGTTGCGGCTTAATCTGATGGGGAATCTGGACTTGGGAATTCTCCAACAGATGGATCGGGACTTCTATTCGTCAGGAACTGTTGCGCTTGAAGCCAGCGTGGCGGGGACTCTAAACAAGCCGGTTCTGGGCGGTCAGATCGCACTTCGCAACGCGAATGTCAACTACGCGAATGCACCAAACGGGATTTCCGGTGCCAACGGAGTCATTCTATTGAGCGGAAACACAGCCGTCGTTAAGAACCTCACGGCCCAAAGCGGCGGTGGGAAAATCGAGATCTCCGGATCCGTCGGTTTAAGTTTGGGGACCGCTGTCTATAATCTACGCGCGAAGGCCACCCACGTTCTTACGCGCTACGACAACGCAGGCGTGACCTCCAGTGCAACTCTGGCCCTTACCGGCAACAGCCGGCGTTCCATTCTGTCGGGCCGAATTAATATTGAACGCCTTGCATACTCTAGCTCGAGCGACATCGGTTCTCTGCTTTACAGCGCTTCAAGCCCGCCATCTACCCCAAACGAGCCTTCTCCGCTGTTGGCGGGCATGCGTCTCGACATCAACATCACGACTGCTTCAGACCTTCGAGTGTCTTCGACTTACGTAGAGCAGCTCGAGGTCAATTCCAATCTGAGTGTGCGCGGGACGGCCGCTGAACCTGGAATTATCGGTCACCTGAATATCACAAATGGCCAACTTGTCTTCTTTGGCAATACTTACACCGTTAACACCGGTTCAATCAATTTCTACGATGCATCATCAATCCGCCCAGAGCTGAATTTATCCCTGGAAACTGTTGCCCAAGGTGTTGACGTAACGCTCAGCGTCAAAGGGCCCATAAGCAATATGAAACTGACTTACCGTTCAGACCCACCGCTTACTTTCGATCAGATTGTTCAACTCTTAGCCATGAACACGACGCCATTTGACCCAACCATAGCTGCTCATCAACCCCCCGCTCCTTCGCAGTCTTTGAGTCAAATGGGAGAGTCGCAGGTGCTGGGCCAAGCAGTTGCTAACCCCTTGGCGAGCCGAATGCAGCGCGTCTTCGGCTTAAGCGAGTTCAAGATAGATCCTGCCATCGCAGGCAACAACGGGCAGCCGACCGCCAGAGTAACGTTGAGTCAGAAGATAACAAATAATCTCACGTTCACCTACATTAACGACGTTACCCAAACCAATTCTGAAATCGTGCGTGTCCAATGGGACCTCAGCTCCAAAACATCTGCTGTTGCGTTGAGAGATTACAATGGCAATGTCAGCGTGCAGCTCTTTTACAAATTTCAGATCCGATAATGCCAGCGGCGACGCATCGTCGCGAATCAAAACAGTTTGTGAACGGTATTGCGAATTCAGCAAGGGCATGAGTCCACTTCTGTATTTGCGGCTGTCCAGGCATTCCGAAAGGCCTGGGCCACACCGGAATAATTGCCAAGCTCGTTACCCTCCCGTTGCCAATCGAGCCATCCCTTGAAGTGCTCACCCTTCTCGAGGGTTCAGTCGCCTTCGTGGCGGAAAGAGTGGCCAATATCCAAATAGCAAGGCTTAAAGGGTTTCTCCGTTGTGTAAAAGCATACTCCCAAAAGCTCCTCTTAAAAGAGTATGTCTCGATCGAGTCAGTGTTGGAGATAAAGATGAACGTCTCTTGCGCTCATTTGACGCATGTCTCTTCCGTACGGTGTTAACGGCAAAAGTTCCGGTACTGCAGCCGGGCCTCTGAAGCAATCCCAAGATCGGACTCGAAAGGGCCGAAACACAAAAGCGCCGGGGCAAGTCTAAAATGTGAACTTATGATGAACGCGGATAGCTGGAGCTGACATGGTCAACTCGCCGATGCCAATTGCCGGACCCCTTCTTGAATTACTGGCGTGGGTTGGCGACTTCGGCAAGTTTTGCTGGCGTGTTGCCGGCACGATTTTTCACTGGCCGTTCGAAGGCGCAGAGTTCCTGCGCCAGCTGGACATCATCGGGTCAAAATCTCTACCGCTTGTTGCTATGGCGGGTGGAGCAACTGGCGTCGTTCTGTCGTTGCAGACGCGCGACAGCTTGACAAGATTCGGCGCTAAATCCCTTCTGCCCACCGTCATTATCTTTTCACTCATTAAGGAGACTGGCCCCATTATCACGGGACTGGTGGTAAGTGGCCGGGTTGGCGCTGGCATCGGCGCGGAATTGGGATCAATGAACGTCACCGAGCAGATTGACGCAATGGCCGTCTCGGGTGTAGATCCCGATAAATTTTTGGCTGCGACGCGAGTGTTAGCTTGTCTTGTCGCTCTTCCCCTTCTGACTCTCGCGGCCGATGCGGCAGGGGTCTTCATGGGATGGATTGCCACCACTCTCGCCGAGCCGACTAGTTTTAAGCTCTTTTTGAATAACGGACTCAATGGCGCCCTATTTAGCGATTTTCTACCGCCAACTCTTAAAACAGCACTGTTTGGATTGATCATTGGCGCAGTGTCTTCGTTTCAAGGGATGAAAACGAGCGGCGGAACGGAGGGCGTGGGACGCTCGGCCACCAGCTCCGTTGTCCTCTCCTCTCTCTTGATCATCGTGGCAGACGTTCTTCTCGTCAGACTGATTATCGCCCTCTACCCATAAGAAGGACTCGGATGGAGAATGAACAAAATGGGAACCCAGTGACGGTCGAAGGATTGCGCAAGTCTTTCGGCGCACAAGCCGTTCTGAAAGGCGTTTCGTTCTCGTTGGCACGCGGTCAAATTTTGTCAGTGCTTGGGAGGAGCGGAACTGGTAAGAGTGTGTTGTTACGACTGCTCATAGGTTTGGACAAGCCTGACGCCGGTTCGATTCGAATGAACGGCGACGAGATCACCGAGCTTGGGCTGGAGAAACTCAATGAATCTCGCAAGAATATTGGCTTCCTATTTCAGCAGGCTGCTTTATATGACTCGCTGAGTATTGAAGAAAATGTCGAGTTTCCACTTCGACGTCATCGGAAAGCGGGAGAAGCGGAACCCCGCGAGCGGGCGCACCAGCTGCTGGCAAGCGTGGGGTTGGAGAAGGATTTGAATAAAATGCCATCGCAGATTTCCGGTGGCATGAAAAAAAGGGTAGCTCTGGCCCGTGCGTTAGCGCTCGACCCCTCGATCGTTCTTTTTGACGAGCCCACGGCCGGTTTGGACCCAATTACAGCGGCCGAAATCGGCCGATTGATTGTGGATCTGAGCAAGCAGCGTAACATGACCTCCGTCGTGGTTACGCACGATATGCATGCCGCCAAATGTTTCTCTGACCGCTTGATTTTACTTTCGGACGGGAAGATTGTGGTGGACGGCACCTTTGAGGATTTGCAAAACAGCACGGATGAATTCGCCAAGCGATTTTTGAGCGATTGCGCTTAAAAGGAGAACAATGTTGCAGAGTGTTCGATTAGGGATCTTTATTATTCTGACGCTAGCTGTGCTGGCGGCGGGTATCTTCTTGATCGGCAAACAGCAGTCTTTCTGGCAATCCTCTTACATCGCGAAGGCAGAATTCGCAAACGTCGGAGGCTTGAATGAAGGAGCTGATGTCCGCGTGGGTGGCATTCGCCAAGGATCGGTTCAACACATTCAGCTACCGCAGGACCCGAAAGGGAAGGTGACCGTTGTCATGAGTTTGGACGACAAAACGAGAAACATTGTCCGTGCGGACTCCGAAGCGATGATTAAATCCGAAGGTCTGCTGGGAGACAAGTATGTCGAAATTTCTTTTGGGAGCGAAGACTCAGGCAAGCTACGAGGGGGAGAAATTCTAAAGAGTGCCCCGCCTCTCGACATCTCCGATGTTTTAGTTAAGGCGAATGATATTTTGGACTCCGCGAAGGTGGCGGTGGATCACGCGCAAGACGCTGCCGGAAATATCAGCGAAATCACTGCCAAAATCAATCAGGGAAAAGGCACGGCTGGCGCTCTCCTGAATGACCGAACGATGTACAAAGAGGCAAGCGCGAGTGTCTCCGCCATGCATGACGACCTGGAGGCCCTAAAAGGTAATTTTCTCCTTCGTGGTTTTTTCAACAAGCGAGGTTACGTAGACGACGACGAACTCAAGAAGCATGAGCTTTCAGCTTTGCCAGCAGGACAACCGATCAAAAGTTTTACCTTTGAACCGCAGAAGATATTCGATAAAGCCACTTCGGCGAAGCTAAAGAACAAGAAGGCACTGAACGAAGCTGGGGAGTTTTTAGAGAAGCAGAAGTTTGGTCTTGCCGTAGTAATTTCATCGGCTGGATTGAAGGGTGATACCGATAAGATGTTGCTGCTGACCCAGGCCCAATCCACCGTAGTGCGGAACTACTTGGTGCAAAACTTCCGGCTCGACGACACGCGCGTAAAGACCCGCGGCATTGGAAAATCGGAAGAATTAGGCCCAGGCGAATCGCTCGAGATCAGAGTCTATCCACCCACGCGTCCTCAGTGAAAACTGCCGGCTTTTTTGAGGTTGCGCCGTTGTTTATTTGACACGAAGACGGTGTTGCCTTCCGTCAGCGTGTCCGGCTCTAGCGTGGTCTGATGCGACCACATTACATTTCCCGTGATCGAAGGGTGTACTGAGGGATGGGAGGTCCCGCAGCGCCTGGCAGCGGTCAGGTCGCACCCAATGAAGTTGCCTGTGCTGATGAGCGCTCCAGTATCGATGTTCCGCAAGGTGACGACGTCAGTAAAGGGAGCGCGCAATCGGGAAACTCCCGCTGCAGCGGGCCAGCTCGGTGTAAACGTCGTTATCGAGAATTCGTGGGTGGGGACGCCGCCTGTGACCAAGCCGGTCTAACCGCCGTCGCTCAGGAGACTGCTGACTAGTGTACTGTCTCTAAAATA
>PMSX01000064.1 GCA_003167495.1 Bryobacterales bacterium
CGGCGCGTGAGTTGAAGGGTTTGCTGGATGGGGTTTTTAGCGGACACGGCTGGTGAAGCCCGGAGTGTCCCCCCTCGGTACAAGTATGGGCGGCTATACCGCCCTTTTCTTTCGGCGAGCTTGAAAAAACTAGGCCAACACAATGGCCCTGTTTTTCTGGCTCGCAAATGACCGGATTTTAACTGTCCGAAGAGAAACGAATCTTCGAATGAATACGTTGTAATGGATAGTAGGAACGAAAGCATGAATCCGTCGAACCCAGCAAAATTTGGCGTCGCTTTCGCCGCGGGCCTTGTGGTTGCCTTGGCGGGCGTAGTGACTTACGTTAAAACCACTGGTCTGCAGGTGCAGGAAGCGCCAGCTGTGGCACCGGTGGTTCAACGGATCAAGCAGCCGGAAAGTCTCAGTACGGCCAAGCCGGTAAATCCGCCAACGGTTGATGTGACTCCGCCTGACCCGGTTCCGGTCCTCGCCGCAGCTACTCCAGCCCCGGCGGCGCCTACGGTACAAAAAAGAGAGAAAGTTCAACCCCCTGTCCGGCATGCACCTTTAACTCAAGTGGCGAGAGTGCACTATCCAGCACAAAGCTCGTGGGAATCGCCAAGCAGCATTCGGGTGGAAGTGTCTCAGATGAAGCCGGCGACGGCTCCGATAGCGGAGCAATCTGCGCCAGCGGTTCAAACCCCGGCAATCGAGCCCGTTCCAACAGTGAGTGAAAATCAGCAAGTAGCGGCCCCAAGCTACAATGGCCCTGCGCCGCCGCAACCGCATACAGTGACGTTACAGACGGGGACTAACTTGCTGGTGCGACTGGGCGAAACGCTGTCCACCGACCACAACTACAGCGGCGATACGTTCCGCGCAAGTTTGGACCGGCCGATTATTTTAGATGGCTTCGTGATCGCCGAAAAGGGCTCGAAGGTGCTTGGCAAGATTGTGGGCCTCGACAAAGCCGGCAAGTTTGAAGGGACGTCGAATCTGCAATTGGCGCTGGTGGAAATCAACACTACGGATGGCCAGCGCGTGCGCATTCAAACTGGCTTCTTCAACAAGAAGGGCCCTAGCAACAACGGAGCGGAAGCGGCTAAAATAGGCGGCGGTGCGGTGTTGGGCGCGGTTATCGGAGCAATTGCCGGCGGCGGTAAAGGCGCCGCTATCGGTGCAGGCGCGGGCGGTGCGGTCGGCGCCGGAGCCGTGATGATGGGAAAAGGCAAACCTGCCGTACTTCCCACGGAAACACAGCTGAGCTTTCAACTGTCCAGTCCGACCACGATAACGGAACATCTGAATTGAAAGTGGCTCGACCATGGCCCTTACCCCAAGGCCTATCCCCTTGCTGCTCAAGGAGTACTGCCGGAGTATTCTTGTAGTGGACAATATTGTGCGCCCGACACCTTAGCCTGTACTCTAGGAAAAAGGCGGGTTCTGGTACCGTTGCTGGGCAAACACTTGGTGGCAGCGAGACGAGCCAGGCAAGTCTTTTTGCAGGCAGCGCATTTTTGTTCACAGTGTACGTGTAAAAAGAATGAAACAGCGGTCAAACGGCGTGAGTCATTTGAACTGGACTTCGCGGTTTTGTACCGGGGGTACCGAGTTCGGCAATAAGCACCGGATCGCCGAAATTTGCGTGTAAAATCTACGGGATTTCGGAATCAAAATATGCCGCTACTGTTGGCTGAACACCAGATAATTCGGGTTGCGGAATGCTTCAAGCCGAGGTTGTCAAACGAGCAGACGAACGCGGATGGCAGGGACCTGAATTCCTTTGGAATAATCATTGGCAGTACTGGGAGGCAGGGATCTAAATCCGCACTAGCCTGCCACAAGGCGCTGGAGTGTCGACAACAGAATCGGCGTGTGGAAATATGGACTAGGATGTAGTTTACGGGGCTGTCTGCCGCTTTGATCGGTGACAAGGCCAAAGAGATTGGAAGCTGTTATGCCCAAAAGAATCGGGAAATACGAAATTACGGTGGAAATAGGTCGGGGCGGATTCAGCCGCGTCTATCGCGGGTTTGACCCGAACGTGAATCGGCCTGTCGCCATTAAAGTCTCAACAAGGGAGAGCGACCCCGAACACTTGAGCCGGTTCCGCAATGAAGCTTCCGCGGCGGGCAACCTGCGGCATGAAAATATTGTGACCATTCACGACTACGGCGACGACGACGGCGTACCGTACCTGGTGATGGAACTGCTTGAAGGGCGCGACCTGCACCATATCATGCGCGACGGCCCGAAGATGAGCCTGCTCGAGAAGATGCAGGTGATGTCGCAGGTGGGGGAAGGCCTGCGTTGTGCGCATTTAAACGGCGTTGTTCACCGCGACATCAAGCCGGCCAACGTGATGGTGCTGGCAGACGGCACCGTGAAGATTCTAGATTTTGGCATCGCGCGGATGACCGGTGAAGTGAGCCGTCTAACGCAAAGCGGATATTTGGTTGGTACGCCGCTGTATATGAGTCCTGAGCAGCTGCAAGGCGGAGACGCGGATGCGTTGTGCGACGTTTGGGCTTACGGCGTATTGTATTTCGAACTGCTAACGGGGCAACATCCGTTTTTGTCGCAAGACAACTCACGCTTGATTCGCAATATCACAATTGTGAATCCGCCTTCGGTACACTCGCTGACGCACGGCGTGCCGGACGGTTTGGCGCAGGTGATCCGGCGTGCGCTCACGAAAGACCGGCGGCGGCGTTATCAGAGCTTGGAAGACGTTCTGGTGGATACCAATCCGATTCTGGCTCTTCTGCAACGCGAGCAGACGACTGGGCTGGTAAGTGAGGCGCAGTTTTATCGGAGCAGCGGACAGCTTGCGGCCGCGCGGCAGACTTCCCGGAGGGCGCTGGAGATCGACCCCAGTCATTTCGGGGCGCAACAACTACTCAAATCGATTCAACACGAAATGCAGGAAGAGCGTCTGGTTGCGCCACCGCCAGCAGTTTCGCAGCAGCGAGCCGCCGAACCCTTCGTAGCGCCACCGCCGCCACCAGCGGCAGTGCGCATGGCTCCTCCGCCCGCGGCGGTTGTCGAGCAAGAGCCCGATCTGCGTGAAATGATTCCGGCGGATAAGGAAGCCGCTGCTCCTGCGGTGGCAATTCCGGAGTTGACGACACCAGTTCCCGTTGTTCCTGTGGTTGCCGAGCCTGCGGTTGCAGCTACACCGATGCCGGCAGCAGCAGCTCTTGCGAAGCCGTCCATGACGCCAGCCGGCGCGGACACTCCGGCCGCGACGCCACAACGGTTACGGCCGGGACTAGCTTCGGGAGCGGCCGCAGCCATTGCAGCCGCAGTAGCAGCTGCCAAAGCGCGCCAAGCTGAAGAAGAGAAGCTGCAGAAAGAGACCAAGCCTGAGGAAGAAGCGACGCCCACGGCGCCTGCCCCGATCAAAACGACGCCGCTGGTGGTCTCATCGCCGCCCATATCGCGAGTGACGCCTATGCCTCAACCCGCAGCTTCGCTCAAGAGAGCCGAAAACGGCTCGGGCGCATTCTTGACCGACGATCCGCTCGTTGTGAAGCGGCCCGCAACGGCGGTAATGGCTCAACGGATGAACGCGAGCGATTCCAGCGCGGCTGTTGCCACGCCGATACCCGCGCCTCCCCCTCCGCCCACCAGACTGCCTGGCACGAAGGCGATTCCGGCTAGTGTGCCGCGGGCCATCAATGGCACAGTGGACGCAAAAGCTTCGGCGTCTGTACCGGCCGTCGATGATAGCCGGCGCGTGTCGGAAAATCTGCCTATGCGGCGGCCACCTGCCGAGGTTTACGCAAAGGGCAAGCGCAAGTATTCAAGTGCAATCTTCGCCGATAAGAAAGCGAAGAAGCCATTCCCATGGCCGGTTATCGGCTTTGTGGCGGCGGTAGCGCTGGCGGCGGCGGCACTCATCATGTTTGCTTTGTCAGCACCCAAGCTGGTGAATACGCCAGTGCTGGCGCCCGATAAGCTGGCATTCAGCTGGAAACCGGGAACGCCCAAACCTCAGGAACAGATATTGAGATTAAAGGGCGGCTCGGCGTCTTCTTCCTTCAGCGCGACAAGCAGCGATGAAGAGTGGCTGACTGTAACGCCACAAAGCGATGAACCCACGAATAGAAGTTGGCAGGTAAAGGTCGATCCGGAGAAGGTGGGACCGACTGGTCCGAACGGTACTTCGGGATGGATCGATGTCACTTCTACGGAGGGATTCAAGACGCAGGAGGAAGTGATTGTTAAGGTTGGCGGCGCTGACGTAACACCGGCCACACCAAAGGCGAAGAAGCAGGGAGTGACGGAACCCAGGGACATCACACCGGTGCTTCCGGTTCCGGTGGAAAAGAAGCCGTTGATAGCCGCTCCGTCGGCGGAGAAAGGGACGGCGGTTGGAAATAGCGTCGTGTCTTCGGAGAAAACAGCCGCCAATAAGTCTGCGGCTACTGCGGAGAAGCCGGTTGCTGTTCCAACCCCCACCGCCAAGAAGCAACAACCGGTGAACGACGGGACCGATGTGAACTAGCGGAACTAAACTGATAGCCGTTGGATTTTGTGGCGGCCGTTTAGCCGCGGAAGCGGCTGACGGATGAGACCGGCGTTTAAGTAGGGCTGGCCGTCGCGATCTTCAACACGTTCCGGGTGCTTCATAGAGACTGGGCCTCTTGCAAGACTTGGTCGCGAAACTTCGGAGGCAAGCCGTTTGGAGTTAACACCGAAACTGGTACGCCAAGCAATTTCTCCGCGTCAATCTGCAACCCGGCAATCGTAAAGAGGCTGGTAGATTCCGCAGGATCAACGAATAAATCAAGGTCGCTCTCTTCAGTATCGCCGCCAGTTAAGAGCGATCCGAACACGCGCGGACGCGATAGGCCGTAGCTGCTGACGAGTTGCCGCAACTCTGCGCGATGGCTCATGAGGGCTTGCGACGGCTTCATATTTCCTCTTCTTTTAGCACGTTTCACCAATGTTTTGAACTGATCCCATTGTCTAAGGCACGTTGCGCCCCTGTTCTTGCGAAATTCCTGCAAAATGCCGTTCTGATCTTTGCCAGCGAGAAAAGTTTTGATGGCTGCAAATAACGGTCGAGCAATTCCATTGTTTAGCCCTTCGGGTGCGCTCCTTAAGCGACGTCCGTAGTGGCTTCGTTCTAAATGACTTGGGAGATTTTCGGAGAGCCGCCGGCTATGAACTTGAGTTTCGGTTCTTTGTCGGCTTCGGCGATCACGCGGTCGACCATGCGCTCATCGATGTGGCCGGGTTGTTCATTGAGAGAAACAGGATAGCGGATGGTGATTTCGAGTCCTTTCTCACTGAACTGAGCTTGGCTGACAGGGTTTGGGGCGCTGGCGGGAACGTGAGTTGTTTCCTCGAAAGTTTTGTGCTGTTGATCGATGGCTAAACGATAGTCTTCATACACGGAGGCAACTGCTTGGGTGAGGCGGGTGCGAGTCTGTTGATAATCGGTTGAATCTTCGACGGTGAGTGTCACGGCATGCCAAGTGTAGTCCATGCCGGGGGCTTGCTTCATGATGGCGGAGGGTTGGAAGATCACTGAATTGGCGAAGACGGCTAGACGGCCCGTGGGATGAAGCTCGGTTCCGCTTCCGACCAATTCCATGAGGAACAAGCGAATGAGGCCGACCTCGATGACCTGGCCCGTGACGCCCTGTACTGTGACGCGATCTCCCACGCGCAAGCCATAACGTCCGATCAGGAAGAAATAAGCCACGGCAGAGAGGATGACGTTTTGCAGGGCCAAGGCGAGTCCCGCGGTGACGAATCCGAGCAGTGTGGCGACAGAACCGAGACTCGACAAAAACCCAAGCACCAGCAATGCCGCGAGTAAGAAGCCGACGACCACCCGTTTGATGAGCAGCAATTGGCGGCGGCGTCTGGGTTCGACGACGTAGCGAAAAATGGCTCGCTGCCAGATAGCCGAAGCCAGGAGAATAAAGAGTACGCCTCCGAGAAGAACGCCCACGCGGATGGCGAGGTAGCGGGCAGTGGAAGCAAATTCGCCGTCGAGTTCCTTGCGCCATTCATCGAGTGCCGCGCGCACGGATTGCAGTGACAGGGCGGTTTCGCCGAGCGGGATCAGGACGGCGGAGAGTTGCTTGAAACGACCGCTGATGTCAGAGATCTGTTTGCTGGTATTGAGCCACTCAGAGGGCTGAACGGCGGTATCTTCGCTGTTGGAAATGGTGTCGCTTTGGGCAACGATGGCGCGGATCGAGGTTCTGAGAGGAGCGCGCAGCGTATCTACACTTTCGAGTAACTGGTTTGTTTCATCGCGAGCCAGATCAATGCGCTTTCGGGCGCTGTTAAGGCTAAGTGCTTCTGAGGCTAGAACGACGATGCCGGCAGTTTCCGGGTGAAATGTCGACACGTCAGCCGGGGCGCGCGCGGTTTGCGTTTGACCTTTATTGGCCGGCGCTTCGTTTATAGGATTGGCCGCTTGCAACATGCTAATCTTTTCGAGCAGTCCTTGCTTGCCGCGGCTTTTGGGCGTCGAAAACGAAGTCATGGTTTTAATGGCCGTTTCGATCTGTTTGGCGAGTGCCAAATCAGCGGCGATGGCGGTGCGCTCGTCCACCAAAGCGTCACGTTGGGAACCGCTTGCGTGCGCGATACGTGAATCGAGATTCTGGAGCCGCTCTTCGAGGTGAGTTATCCGGGTGGACGCTTTGTTGAGCGATTGCTGAAGGCTTGATGTAGCAGCGGTATTGGAGTTATTATCGGCATCGGCGGCAGTGCTGAGGACAGCCGCCTGGGCGCGGGCAAAGTCGAATGAGGATTGCAGGGCTCGTTTGGCGAATTCGCGGGCATTGTCGCGGGGCAGGAAATTGTCGACCGTGGCCGAGCCTTCGTCAATGGCCATCAAGTGTTGATACCAATCCACCGTGCGGGCAAGGTGAGAGAGAACGTCTTTGGGGGTGATCGTCGGAGGCTCCTGCGCTACGGCTGGAAACAACAGCGACAATCCAAGAACAACTGTCAGGGCGGAAATCGCAGGCTTGTGTTGCATGCAAACTCCTTAAAGCAGTATGCCAGCAATGCAGGCAGACATGAAGTTCGCAAGTGTCCCTACGATCATCGCTTTAAGGCCCAGGCGAGCCAAGTCGGATTTGCGGCTGGGGGCCAACGCGCCGATACCGCCGATTTGGATGGCGATGGAGCTGAGATTGGCGAAACCACAGAGAGCGAAAGTGGCGATGATGAAGGAGCGTTCCTGCAAGGTGGATCGCACCGTGCCTAAATCGACAAAGGCGACGAATTCGTTGAGTACCATGCGCGTACCGAGCAGGTTGCCGACGGTGGCGCAATCGTTCCAACTTACTCCCAGACACCAGGCGATGGGCGCGAAGAGGATAGCGAGAATCTTTTGCAGACTTTCGGGAACGAACGGGACGTGCAGATGAACCCAGCCCAAGCCCAGATTGACCAAGGCGATAAGGGCCAAGAAGGCGATAAGCATGCCGCCGATGTTGATTGCTAACTGAATGCCGTCGCCAGCGCCGCGGGCGGCCGCATCAATCACGTTGACGCCTGGTTTTTCGACTTCCACTTTGACGTCGCCGCGGGTGACGGGTTCGCCGGTTTCGGGTACAAACATTTTGGCGAGCATGATAGTGGCGGGCGCGGTCATAATGACGGCGGTGAGCAGGTGAGTGATAGAGACGTGCGCGATGGCGACATAGGCACCCATGACGGAGCCAGAGACGTGCGCCATACCACTGGTCATGATGGTGAAGAGTTCAGATTCGGTCATGCTTGCAAGGAAAGGCCGGACGGTGACAGGCGCTTCGGTTTGCCCCATGACAATGCTGGCGGCCACGCAGGTGGATTCGGCGCCGCTCGTGCCCATGAAGCGTTGCATGACGATAGCCATAGCTTTCACGCAGACTTGCATGACACCGAAATAATAGAGGATAGAGAAAAGGGAACAGATAAAGATGACGATGGGGAGGACTTGAAAGGCGATGATGACGCCGAAGCCGCCGTCGGGCAAACCAAGCTTGTCGCCGAAGACGAATCTGGCGCCCGCTGCTGAACAATTCAACAAGGCGTTTACGAATTGACTGAAAACCTGAAAGACGAGGCCGAATGGTGTTTTGAGAACGATGAAGGCGAAGGAAAATTGCAGGATCACGCCCCACACGATGACGCGCCGCTGAATGGCGGAGCGCTTGGTAGAGAAGAGATAAGCCGATAAAACGATAGCGACGAGGCCGATGAGACCGTTGAATCCCGCCATCGTTTTCCTGGACTAGCTGACCACTTCTAGAATTAAATCGCGTTCCTCAACGGCTTGGTTTGAAATCTTAAAGGCGTCTTCGAGCAGTTCCGCGGCTTCAGCCAAATGTTCGTCGCTGGTGTGATAGATGCGGCCGAGAATACCGCCGGCATCGATTTTCTGGCCGACTTTTACTTCGAGAATGACGCCCACCGCGGGGTCGATGGAATCTTCCTTGGTGTTGCGTCCAGCGCCGATCATGGAGGATGCCTGACCGATGAGTTCGGCGTCGATAGCGCTGACGTAGCCGGCGCGCTGAGTGGTGATTTCCTGTGCTCCCGTAGCGTTGGGGAGGAGTTCGAATTGATCGAGGACTTTAGGATTGCCGCCTTGCGCCGCAATGACTTCTTTAAACTTGCGGTAGCCCGAGCCGTCGAGCAACCTGGATTGCGCTATTTCGCGGGCCTCGTCGAGGGTCTTGGTGAGTTTGGCGAGGAAGATCATGCGCGCGGCGAGTTCGAGCGAAATGCGTGTCAGGTCGGCCGGCCCGGCGTTTTGTAGCGTCTGCGACACCTCCATGATTTCGAGCGCATTGCCGACCGCGTAACCGAGCGGCTGGCTCATGTCGGTGATGAGAGCTTGGACACGCTTGTCGAGCCTGCGTCCGATGCCAACCATCATTTGAGCTAGGCGGCGCGCTTCGACTTGCTTTTTCATGAACGCGCCCGAGCCGACTTTTACATCGAGTACGAGGGCATCCAAACCGACTGCCAGCTTCTTCGACATGATGGATGTGGCAATGAGGGGGATGGATTCCACTGTGGCGGTGGCGTCGCGCAGGGAATAAAGCTTACCATCGGCGGGGGCGACTTCGGGTGTCTGCCCAATGAACGCCAATTTGTGCTGCGCGAGCTGCGTCTTGAATTCTTCAATGGTGAGATCGGTACGAAAGCCGGGAATGGATTCGAGCTTATCGAGCGTGCCGCCGGTGTGCCCAAGAGCGCGCCCCGAAATCATGGGGACCACCACGCCGGCAGCGGCGGCGAGCGGCGAGGCAATGAGGCTGGTTTTGTCGCCTACCCCACCGGTGGAGTGTTTGTCAACTTTTACGCCGGGAATGGAGGAAAGGTCGACGGTGGTGCCCGAATTGACCATGGAATCGGTCATTGCGCTGACTTCCCGGTCTGACATTCCGGAATAGTAAACAGCCATCAAAAAAGCCGACATCTGGTAGTCAGGGATGTCGCCGCGAGTATATCCATCCACGAGAAACTGGATTTCATCAGCGGCCAGTTCTTCGCCATCTCGCTTACGGTGAATTAAGTCAACAGTACGCATTTACGAATAATAAGGGTACCATTCTCAATAATTTGAAGTCCTAGCTAGTGGTATATCCGGCGGAGTTTCCGGGCCATTTAAGAGACGGGGTTTGAAGGCAGCTCGCCCGCTAAGACTTGCCGCAAATCCTTGGCATGGACGCGTAGTCCGACGTAAAAAGAGCCGAAAAGAGCATAGACGGCGCTGACTTCGTCGAAGCGCATTTCATAGATGAGCTTTTTAAAGACCAGGGGATCGTCGGCAAAAAGATCGACCGCCCACTCCCAATCGTCAAAGCCGATTGAACCGGAAATGATTTGCTTTACAGAATCGGCGTAGCGGCGGCCGATCTGGCCGTGGTCGTACATCATGCGCTGCCGGTTGGCGAGGGGGACCTGGTACCAGTTTTTGGCTTCGCCGCGTTTGCGGTCCATGGGATAGAAGCAGATGTATTTGGCGGAAGGGATTTCAGGATGGAGGCGCTGGCGCATGGCGGCGGACTGGCGGGTTAAAACTTCGGCGATGCCCGCGTCCCACGCCGGCGAGTACGGCGCTACGCCTTTCTCGGCGAGTGCGGCGTATGTCTTGGCGGTGGATTCGTAGAGGCCCAGTTCGACAACGGAAAGGTAAGAGTGAGTGGGCTCAAGAAAATCTGTCAACTCCAGTTGCTCGATGGCGAGTTCGGTGCGACGCAGATCTTCGAGGGAATCGCGGAAATGCACAAACATCAAGTCGCCTTTGTGGCCGATCATGGAGTAGATGGCGGTGGGGTTCGGATTACCGTCTTTGGAGCCTTCCTCCATGGAGGCGAGCGCTTCAGTGGCGCGCTGCACAATGCGATTGCAATGGAACACTTCCTGCTGACGCCATTCAGCGCGGGCAAAACGAAAGATCTGGTGGAGGACGAAAGTACCCTCGATTGTTAATGGAACTGCCGGCGTGTCAGCCATGCTGAACCTCCCATTCGGGGGCGGGCAGACCGGGCATGTCGTACCTATATTGACCTTGGAAAATTTCCGCGAACAAGGTGATGACTTCCGAGTGGATCAAGCCGTTATCGCCCAGAAGATATTTACCGTGCAGGTCGAGCGGTTCGTTTCGCATGCCGGAGACTTTGCCACCCGCTTCTTCTATGAGCAAGGTACCCGCCGCCATGTCCCAGGGATTCAAACCGAACTCCCAAAAGGCTTCGATGCGGCCACAGGCAGTGTAGGCCAAATCGATAGCCGCCGACCCACTGCGCCGAACGCCGTGACTGACCATGGCGAGTTGATAGTAGAAATGGATGTTAACATTTTGGTGCCTCCGGCGGCTGGGAAAACCGGTGGAGACCAGCGACTCATTCAGGTCTCGCGCTTTGCTGACATGCATGGGAGCGCCGTTGAGTCGCGCGCCGGCGCCACGCTCGGCGGCGAACAGCTCGCGGTTGAGTGGATCGTACACCACGCCGGCAATGACTTCCTCGTTCTTTGCCAGAGCGAGTGTCACGTTCCACTGAGGGTAACCGTGCGCGTAATTGGTGGTGCCGTCGAGTGGATCGATATACCAGCGCAGCGGTGCTTGCAAGGCGGCACGTCCGCCTTCTTCGGCGAAAATACCGTGATCGGGGAAGCGCTCTTGCAGGCGTTTGATGACGAGTTGCTCGCTCGCCCTATCGGCGGCAGTGACTAGATCGTGCTCGCCTTTCAGTTCGAAACCCACGCCGCGGTGCGCCATCAGCACTTGACCGGCTTCGCGCGCGATCTCAATCGCGGCGTCCAGATAATTTGGCATATGCTTTCAGTTCAACACATGACAGATTACTTATAGATGGATTGCGACGGAATTGCGCGCTGGTACCGGTTTTTTGAGTATTTCGCGTTTGGGCGAGCGCTGGAGCGGCGGCGGTTGGAATATCTGGAGGCAGTGGCCGATGCGCGGAGTGTGCTGATTCTGGGGGATGGCGATGGGCGGTTTACGGCGGAGTTTGTGAAGCGGAATCCGCGGGCGGCGGTGCAGTTTGTCGATTTGAGTTCAAAGATGGTGGAGCTAGCGAAGTGTAGGGTTAGCGAGACGGCAGGCGTGCGCTTTCGGGTGGGAGATGCGCGGACAATTGCACTGGATGGGAACTACGATTTGGTGGTCAGTCATTTTTTTCTGGACTGTTTTACTGAATCTGAGTTGGCGGAGTTGGTGGCGACGATTTCCGCGTGCTGTGTTCCTGGGGCGCGGTGGCTGGTCTCGGAATTTGGATTGCCGGCGGGAGGTGTTGGGAGATTTGCCGCACGGGTACTGATTCGCGTGATGTATTTTTTCTTTTGGGTGGTGACGGGACTGAAAGTGACGCGGCTGCCGGCTTACGCGCCGGTGCTGGCGCGTAACGGGTTTCAAATGGTACGAAGGCAGACAGCCGTGGGAGGGTTACTGATGTCGGAACTATTCGGCTCGCAACGCGATCATGGGGTCGACGCGGGAGGCGCGCCGGGCGGGGAACCAGGCGGCAAGAAACGCCGCACCACAAATGATGGCCGAAGCGGCGGCGACTGTGAGGGGATCGAAGGCACTGACTCCGTATAGGCTGGCGGCGGTAAGCTTGCCGACAGCGAAGGCGCAGGCGCCGCCGGCAATGAGTCCGATGGCAGCCATGGAGAATGCCTCGCGGAAGATAAGTCTTACGACACTCGCGCGGGAGGCGCCTAAAGCCATGCGAACTCCCACTTCTGTGGTGCGTCTTGCGGTTAGGTATGACAGTACGCCGTAAAGGCCGACACTAGCCAAAACAAGAGCCAGGAAGCTGAAGAAGCTGGAGAGTTTCGCGATCAGCCGTTCCTGTTCGAGATCGTTTTCTATCAGGGTTTGCGCCCAGTCCATCGAGGGTTCCAGCAAAGCGCCATCGACCTTGTGAACGGCTTGCCTCACGGCGGTTTCAATCGAGCCTGGGTTGGCGCGCGTGCGAATTTCGAAACGCAGCGCACTGACCGGGTCATCTTCTCTGCTTTGTAGATAAGGCATGTATAAACGGCGGGCCGCCGGCTCGCGCAAATCGCGCTCCTTGGCTTCTGCAACAACTCCAACGATGGTCATGGGATGTTTGCCGTCAGCGTCGGCGATGTGACGGCCGACTGCTTCCCTATTGCTGAAATAGAAACGCGCCATTGCTTCATTAATCACCACGACTCTCGGACTGTTGGCCGTGTCTTCGGGGCCGATCTCCCGTCCCGCGAGAATGGGTACTCCGATGGTGGAAAAATACTTTGGCCCCACCTTGTCAGACCGGTTCTGATTGTCTTCCGGCGAACGCGGCGTGAATCCTTCAATCGAGTTCCCAGTGACCGATTCGGTTCCGCTAAAGAGGCCGTTCTCCGAGAAGCTGACGCTGATGACTCCCGGAACAGAACTGAGAGTGGATGCGATGTTTTTGGTAAGGGGACCTATGCGCGGGTCTTGGTAGCCGGAAGCCCAAGGATCGAGCTGCGCGACCAGCAGATTCTCACGGCGATAACCAACGCTGCTCTTCTCCAGATTTTGCAGCGTGCGGATGAACAGACCGGAACCATAAAGGAGCACCAGTGAGAGTACGATCTGCAAAGCGACCAATCCTTTCTCAAAACGCTGGGCGCTGCCCTTTGTTTTTCCCGTCTTGGTCTCTTTCAAGTGGGCGGCTACGTCACCCTTTGTAGCGAACAGAGCGGGAGCGAGACCGAAGAACAAGACAGCGATTGCGGCCACCGCGGCTGTGAATAGAAGCGCCATTCCGCTGAGGTGCGGCTCTAGCGGCAAGCGATTCTGGCGCACGGTGAATTGCAAAAGAAGCCGGCTGATCCAGTATCCAAAGAATAGTGCGGCCAGACCACCGGCCGCCGCCAGCACCAGGCTCTCTGTCAGCAATTGGCGGAGCAGACGACCGCGGCCCGCGCCGACGGCCAAGCGCAAACCCATTTCGCGACCACGACTTATGGCCCGGGCCATTTGGAGATTGGCGACATTCGCGCAGCAAATCAAGAGAACTAACGCCACCAGGGACATCAGTATCTTGAGCATGGGAGCATAAGTGTGCCGGATTCTTGAAAAACCTGCCGCGCCGGATTGCACGCTGATCTTTTGCCGGTCAATCTTCTTTAGGTCTTCGGCCGAAGTGGCGGGTGCGGCTTGTTCCTTGATGATGGCGATGCCCACAGTATTGAGCACGGTGGAAACCTGGGCCAGTGACAGGCCCGGCTTCAGCCGTCCCATTAATTGCAGCCAAAAGGCGTTCGACTGATTACGATAATCGTGGCCGGGATTGGCCTCCGGCTGGACTTCGATAGGGAACCAGAGATCGGTCTCGTAGCCGACTACGTCTCCGTTGAAATTGGGAGGCGCGACGCCGATGATGGTGAAGTCGCGGCGATTGACGGTTAGCTTTCGTCCGGTGACATCGGTTGCGCCTTGAAAATGGCGCTGCCAGAAGTCATAGCTGATGACAACGCTTTCGCGATCTTCCGGGAGGAATGTGCGTCCTTGTGCCGGGTCAACTCCCAAGACAGTGAAATAGTTATTGCTGACGAAACGTCCGTGAGGATGTTCAGCTTCGTCTTTCAGATCGATTCGTTCGCTGCGTCCCGATGCGTACAGGTCTGTGAAGACTCCATTTTGTTCGCGGAAGCGTTTGTAAAACGGATAGGAAAAGAGGCGAATCTCGCCGCCTGTTCCAATGGAAACGGATTGGACGGCCGCGGGATCGCCCAGGGAGACTAGTTCTTGCGGATTCTTTACAGGCAGTGATTTCAGCATAATTGCGTCAATCAGGCTGAAGATCGCTGTGTTCGCCCCGATTCCGAGTGCGAGCGAGAGAACTGCTGTGAGGGTGTAGGACGGGTTCTTTCGCAAAACACGAAAGGCGTAGCGCACGTCCTGCCAGAAACGTTCCCAAGAAGCCCAACCCCATATTTCGCGAGTGGCTTCTTTGACCAGGCCGACGTTGCCGAACTCGCGGCGAGCGGCATCTTTATCGGAATCTTTTTCAGCCATGCGGAGATGGCTGGCGATTTCTTCGTCCAGATCTTTATCTTTGCGTCCCTGGTTGAAAAGCATGGCGTTTACCCTTCGTTGCCTACCGCGTCTAAAACGCCTGTAATGGCGGTTACCATTTGCGACCAGCGATCGCGTTCCGCCAGCAGACGTTTCTTGCCGCTGGCCGTGAGTGTGTAAAATTTCGCGCGTTGGTTGGCTTCGGTTTGTCGCCACTCCGACTTCACCCAGCCTTGCTTCTCCAGGCGGTGCAAGGCAGGGTAGAGGGAGCCGGTTTCTACCTGAAGAAGGTCTTGGGAGTTAGCGCGAATGGCATTGGTAATGGCGTAGCCGTGTTGCGAACCCCATTGCAGGGTTTGCAGGATGAGCAAGTCGAGAGTGCCTTGCAGCAGTTCGATGCGGTTTTGATAACCGGTTTTGGGCGGCATGTAGGCATTCTACATCCAAACGATGTAGCTTGTCTACTGCCTGAAGAGTGTTGAGGGGACAGAAGGCATAATGGCCAGTCACCCCCTTACAGGAATGGGATCAGCGCCGTAAAAACGATCGACGTTCTGCGCGGTGATCAGTTGATGCTCCGTAAACACCGCGGGTGGAGTGCTCTTACGCGCAAGGATATCCTGGGCAAGTCGGATCAGGGCCGCGCCATATCGTTCGGGGAAAAAAGCGACAGAGCCGATAAATCGCGTCTGTGAGCTCCGTAACTCATTGCGCGCCTCAAGGACAGCTCCATGGCCGGCAACCGCGCAGTTTTCGAGAGCGCCTGCTTCCTCGAACGCCCGCAACGCACCTAGAGCGCACTCGTCGTTGATCGCGGCGATGAGCACTCTCTGTTGACCATGAGTCCGCAGATAATTGCGCACTTTGATCAGACTTTGTCGAAAGGTATCGCGCCCCTCTAGCCGAACGACGCGAGAATCAGGGAAAGCGGGTAGCCCCTCGCGGATTCCCGCCAGCGCACCAGTCAGACGTAATTGTGGGAGACGCCCGGCAGAAAGGAACTCAATCAGCAGGACCTCATCCACTTCACCATTCCAGTGCCTCCGCGCCCAATGGCCAAGCGCCCGCCCTGCGATGAGGCCGGCCTCATAGTTATTTGCTCCATAGTAGACGGCGCCCGGGTGTGGCACGTCAATAGCGATCACCGGGATTTGCGCCTTCTGCAGAATAGAGGAAACAACCGACGCCACCGCATCGAACGTTTGGAACTCAATGGCAATGTCCACTTTCTCTTCGACAAGCCGTTCCGCGTTTGCAATGGCGCTCTTGGCGTTTAACCGGTTATCCAAGGAAATGATTTCAAGCCCGGCTTGTTCCGCCGCGCGGCGAAGGCTGGAGGTAACTTCCTGAGCAAATGTAGAATTCTCCGTTTGCGACGCGTAACCAATTTTGCAGTGCCGTCTTTCGACAAAGTGGATACCGCAAGAATACTGGCCCATGGGGCCCCGGGACAGCACACCCGCGGCCTGCAGTGTCCCGACCAGTCGCGATACGGTGGCCTTGTGAAGACCGGTGCGCTCGACAAGCTCACTGATTCGCAAGGGCTCGTTTTCGCCTCGAAATGCTTTGAGGATGTCACAAGCGCGAACAACCGACCGTACCTGATTCGCGGGCTGAGCCGCCCCTAGTCTTGCTCTACGAGACATCTTGTTCCACCTGGGTGCTTTCGTTCCATCGGCTTAGCGAAGGCTTAGACACTGCTAAATAAGGGTTTCTCTGAAGGTGAACAGGGTTCTGTTGTCTCACAGAATGAGACGCACGGCAAGGCACAAGATTATTGTATCTTTCCGATTCCAGCCCACTTATAATTCAACTGGCGCCCGCAGCGGTCGAATTTGCAGGGTGCCCTCCTATCTCACTCTCAACATGAAACATCCATTTGATCGACGCGCCCGCCTTTTCGTGCTACGTACTCTTTTCGCTAGTTCCGTCTTCGGAGTGGCATTATTGCTG
Source organism: Bryobacterales bacterium (assembly GCA_003167495.1). Lineage (GTDB taxonomy): Bacteria > Acidobacteriota > Terriglobia > Bryobacterales > Bryobacteraceae > Bog-105. Next base: position 16,463 of record PMSX01000064.1, read on the forward strand.
GGAATTGCGGCGCGCGCCAAGTCGAATTCTGACGGTTCCAAAATCGTCTTGGGCGAAGCGGAACCGGGATCGCTCTACGCCGTCACTATCGCTGTCAAAGATCCGGCTCAACTGCCGGCGAACGCGGCTTTTCTCGTTTCTATTGCGGACAGCCAGGGAAACATCGCTGAGAAAAGTCTGCATGCGCAAGATCTTGATTTTTACTTGACGCTGCGCCCGCGCTCGCGTGGAACAGTCACGGCGACTCTTCGCGGCGTGTCGGGCCAGACCCCGCCGCAAGTGACAACCGCGTTCCGCCGTATTGCCGAATCGAGTTCGGCGTCCGCCGTCATCGCGGCGCAACCCAACAACACTTGGCAAACGGCACAAACGATCGAGTTCGGCCAAACCGTTTACGGCGCGGCAGACGAAAGGCCGTACGCGCCCGCGCCGGATGAAGATCGCTATGCAGCTTTGCTAAAAGGCTTTCAGTGGTTCAAGTTCACTTACCATGGCGAGCAACCGCAGCTGGTCTATTTCGTGGTCGACATTACAGACCGCGAAGTGCCGCTGGATGTCGATGTCTTCACTCCGGGTAAAGATGCTAGCGGGCAACCGGGCATTGTGCCTTATGCAAACGGCGCGTTCGTCTATCAGATCGAAGCAACTCAGAACTACCCAGGGCTTTATAAGTTCCGCACTCGGATCCTCCAGCCGGAACAGACTTACTATATTCGGGTAGATGCCAATCATCCCTCTTATCAGTTACGCACCTTTGCCTATCCTGTGCCGCCCTACAGCGACCCTCGCCAAGCCGTTCGTACGGGCATGGACTTCCTGATCAATATGGGCGATAGCTGGCTGTCGAATACGCCCCGCCGCGGCGCGATTGCCCTCCGGACCACCATGAACCATGGCGATACGCAGCAATGCATCGCCTGTCATCCCTCACAGTTCACAACTCGGGGCTATTTGACGGCGGTCTCACACGGCTATGCGCCCACGCAACGTACAGCGCTAGAGTTTATCACCGATCGCATTTACAACAATGAACGGCCGCTCTACGGCGAGCCCGGCGCTGATTGGGTGCGGGTCATCTATACCGCGCGCACTGTTGCCAGCCGGCTGCCACTCATTGAGCACCTATATGAAGCCAATGTGACACACGACACGCCGCGCGTGAACAGTTTCGAGCGGCCCTATGCGAACTACCTGAAAATTCACTACAAGGACCGTACGACTATGCCCGGCGACGAGCCCGATGGCTGCGAACCCGATGTGAGTGGCTTTGAAATCGCTTCGCAAAGCTGGGACACTTTCAATCTTTTGTACCAGCAAACGGACGATAAGCAATGGCTCGAGCAGCGTGACATGGTGATGCGTCTCGCACTCCCGCAGCCACCCAAGAACATGATCGATCTCAACTGGAAAATTCACTTCCTGGCAACCGTCGATCGCCACCAGTACGCTGCCCAATTGGACGATCTCATCCAGCAACTCTATAGCTATGAGCAGCCCAACGGTATGTGGGCGTACCCACTGGACAAAAAAGCCAAACCGTCGGATTTCATCTCATACCACGCCGTGCTCGCCTTGGCGTTGGCGGGACGGCGGCCGGAAACGGATCCGAATCTCGAACGAGCCGTCACAGCTATGTTGAAAGCCCAACGGCCAGAGGGAAGTTGGGAAGGAGATCCCGTCTATCAAGGCTTTAACACGCCCTTCCGCGCTACCCAGTTCGCAGTCATGGCGCTATCGACTCTCTACCCGGGTCCCGACCTGAAACCGGCCGCCGAAAAGGGCTGGGATGACGCATTTTCCAAACCTCCTACCAACCTAGTTACGGGAAACCTCCCACTCCTACTCTCTCAGCTCGACCAGTTCTGGGATCTCGCGCCGCCATCCACCCTCAAGCAGATTCGCGCAGTGCTGGCGGATAGCGATCAACCGCTAGCCCGAGAGGCGGCAGCGCGGGCGCTCGGGCACATGGCCGATGGACAATCCATTCAAGTGTTAAGCGCCGCTCTCGGAGATTCCGACAAAATGGTGCAGAGAACGGCCGCTTGGGCGCTACGCATGATTCTCGAACGGCGGCCAGAGGTGGCTGACAAAGGGCGTGCGCAATTAACAGTGGCTCTTGAATCTCCCAATGCGCGCACCCGCTGGGGCGCCACTCAGTTCTTCAATCAGCATTTTAAATACGTCGCTCAAGATCCTCGCTTACGCCAGGCCCTTATCCATGATTTGAACGATGCTGCTCCCGCCGTGCGTCTCAACGCGGCGCGCGGTCTATGGCAGTGGTCGTATTGGAGTGCGGATGATCAAGAGGCCCGTAATGGCATTCTCGAAGCGTTAGCCACGCGGATGAACACAGAAACCGAACCCACCGTAAGACGCGCGGTGCACGAAGCGATTTACGCCACGCTTGACGAAAATACCGGCTATCTGGAAGCTTGGATTAGCGCAGCGGGAGCATCCGAGGATCGCACGCGCATTCGCGATGGATACGAAGCCGTCGTGCATGATCAGGCGCAAGTGCTCGCGCGGGTGTTGCGCTCCGCCACGCCGCTCGGCCGCCAGGGTATTCTCGACTCACTATGGGATTTCCACATCCGACACTACTCTCTCCCTCAGTTGAAAGAAGGCCAAGTCTCGGTGGCTCTGCCGGCAGTGTTTACCAAGTATGTTTCCGGCGTGCCAGATCTGCACGTTCCCGGCTACGAATACCAGCCTTATCGCGACACCGCCGACTTTCACTACGACATTCATAACGGTTTTTACCAAACTCGCGTTGGCAACGACAGCGATTTAATTCACTTCTACAAGAGTTCCGGGCCCGAACTAGAGGATGCCTTAATCGACTGTCTAAAAGGGGCCAATAGCGATTTGAAGATAGACGTCTTAAAGGCCGGTAGCACGCTCAGTGCCGCCGGCGATGCGCGTTTCGCCGAGGCGGCTCTGCAACTGGCGCTCGATCCCGACAAACAAGTGCGGGAAACAGTCAGTTATGTCTATGAGAACGGCCAGCGTGGCAGCCTCAACATCGATGCTGCCGCTAAGCCCGATCCAGCCTTGGTCCACACCGTTACCACCATACTTGCTTCCGCTGATGAGAGTGCTCAGAACATTGTCCTGCCATTGCTAGCGGTGTTGCCGGAAGACTCTCATTGGACGCATCAACCGGAGGTCGTAACTTCTCTGAGAGCGCTACTGACGCGACAACCGCGCAGTAAGAATTACGCGCACATTTTGACGGCCGCGGCGGCGTTTCCCGATCTCATGGACAACCCCGCGATCCACCAGCAGATGCTCGCGGCCATCGGCGATCCCGATCACGATGTCCAGCGCGCAGCCATCCAGATAGCACTTGATCGCTTGCAGGACCCGAAGCAGGCAGGACTCTCCACCGAGATCTTTGCACACCTTGGCAGTGCCCAACGAAGTGTGCTGATCGAAGAGGTGAACGACCCCAAATTTGTCCGCCGCCATGGCGGGGTTGCCGGGGGCGCAATCTCGCAGGATGCTTTGTATATTGCGGCTAAGAAGAGAGTCAGTCCTACAACGATGCTTCTGGAAGAACCGATGGTCTTCGATGCGGTGCTGGCGAGTCTCTCAGATTCCGACGCCAACGTTCGCGCCGCCGCGCTCGATCTGCTGCGAAAATCGGAAGGCATTGACAGTAATCCAAAATTTCAGGCAGCCCTGCAGCACATGCAGAACGATCCCAATTCCAGGCTCAGATTGATCGCCAAGAATGTGTTGTCCGGCAAGAGGCTGGTCGACGCGCTGCGCGATGTGCAGCCGGGGTCTGTGCTCGACTTCAGTTACTTTGTCGCGAAAGTCGAGCCGATTCTCGCTACCACCGGAGCCGATGGCAAAGCGTGCGTCATGTGCCATGCCTCGCACGTGATCTTCAAACTGCTACCACCCAACGCCGAAGGGCAATTCTCACCACAGGACAGCGAAGAGAATTACAAATATGCGATGCGGGTGGTGGACATCAACGATCCCGAGCATAGTTTGATTCTTATCAAGCCGACAAGGCCAACCGATTCGGCCGGGAATGTCGCCGACTATCTGGCGACGCATAACGGCGGTCAAAGATGGCCGGGAAATGAAGGCAGCTGGCAATACGAGACGATTCTGCAGTGGATCCGCGGAGCAGGCCTTCAGTCGGCGAATGCAGATTCGAAAACCACTGGCCACGGTCCTCCAACTTCGCGCTGATTCTGTTGGCTTGGAGGGAGCGCCTATCTGGCGAAATGGACCTTCTCAAGTAAGGCTCTCGCCGGCGCTTCATTTCGTTAGTTCTGTGGCGTAGTCGTAATCTTGCGCGCCTGCCAACTCTGTCATATCGCCAAGCACGTACCGATAACGAAAGGGAGCGCCTAACCAAACAACTCGACCCATCCAATTTGTTGGGTCGGTCCACAGTACCGATCGCTTTCCCATGGCTTCCGTCAGGTCGGAAAGATCCCAATGCAGCGAAAAGCCGGGAATCACTGCATCAAATAGATTGGCGCTCATCGTATTCTCGAGAGCTTCATGCATGCTGTACGGCGTCTTGTCCAACCAGATCCTAGCAATTCGGGTGTCGACTGCAGCCGCCAGCAAGAGCCAAATCCCTTTTACCCCTTGAGCAGCGGCACTAATCGAGCCGCGCTCAACATCGCTGCGAGCATCGAGAAGATCAACACCGCGCAAAATGTCGTGGGCCCGCATCGCTGGTAAATTCAGCCCAATCTGATCGGCTCGCACATTCGTTTGCCAGTTTCCGAGGAACGGCCGATGATCGTCTTGTGTAGGAGAATCACGGGGTTCCAAGGTCAAAACAACCCGCCCAGTCTTAGCAATTCTTTCTGCAAGCGCGTCGGTGAGCTTGCCGGCGAGCATCAAGACAGCCGGCTTCGGTCCATGAGAGACAGGAATATAAAGTTGGCCCTCAATATCGATTCCAGGTTCGCTTTCAAATTCGATGTGTTGGCGCAGTAATTCCTTCTCCCGGTGCTCATCCAGCACCCTTACCAACGGCGCTGTGCCATCGGTGGGAATTTTCAAAGAGCGCAGCCACGCCTCCAATTCCGATGTTGTTTTCGGCTGACGCCTTGCTTCGAGATCATGAAGAATCAACTGATACAGCTTTAGGTTTCCCGGCAGATCTTCCACACGACCGGTGGGTGTGACAAGCAATTCATGATTTGGATAAAGTTTCACCGGCTGTTCGTGAGCGTCGCCGTGCCCATCCTTGAGCCAGCGAATCATCCACTCATAAACAGCTTGGCGGCTCTCTGGGGGAGTGCCATGCGGGCCGGAACCGACAAAGAAGTCGATCTTTTCTTCGGCGCCATAAAGGCGGTACCAGCGGCGGGCTTCCTCATAAACAAGCTTTACTCCGGCAGGCGTAAAATAATCTTGCTCCGTCGCCTGGAGCAGCCAAGGTGTGGGAGCGGACAATTCCACGAAATCCGCCGTGTCCAAGCCAGAAGCAAGAAAATGGGACCAAGCCATTTCAGAATCAGGATCGGCACCGGCAAAGAGAAGCCGGAAGGAGGTGGGAAAACAGGCGGGAACAACAGCTTTTACCCGCGGGTCGAGTGCCCCGATGAAGGTGGTCAATGCGCCTCCGCCTGAGCAACCGGCAGCTCCTACTCGCGTTGCGTCCACCTCTGGCCGGCTCAGCAGATAGTCGAGCGATCGCTTGGCGTCCCAAATAAAATAGCGCGCCAGGCCCTCACCTATCAGCATGCTCTGCGCTCCTGCCTGCATATGCTCGTTAACCGACCACCCCGCGGCAGGCGACTTTAATTGAGGATCGTAGGTCTGTTCCCGTTCCCCTTGTCCTACGGGATCAAACGTGAGCGCGACAAAGCCCTTCAAAGCGAGATTGGCTGCCAGCTCTTGGGGTTCTGCTTTGCCCTCCTGCGTGTGACCCGCCTGCAAAAGCACCGCGGGATAACGACCAGGCTGGTTTGGGCGATAAAGGTTGGCTGTTACAAAGAAGTCCGGCAGACTTTCGTAAATAATTTTTTCGATCGTGTATCCATTCGCGCGGATTTGGCCGGTGACTCTTGCTTTAAGCGGTCCGTTATAGTTGGGTAGCCCACCTAGGATCTCCATCATTTTCGAACGGACCAGTTCTTTGCGCTCCTCGGCGGCGGTGACGGTTTGGATTTTGGCGATGGCGTCCTCTCGCTGCTGAAGCTCGTTTTGCGCTATCTCGTCCATCCAGCGAAGAAGAGGGTCATTGGGGCGGTGATCCCCTGCGGCTTGTTGCGCACAAAGCGGACAGAGAAGAGTCGTGAAAATAAGGATTGCCGTGAGTTTCACTGAAAGCCCTCCGGATCCAACGGCTCCGTTGCATCGATCTTCAGCCAGAGTATACCGGCGACTGCATAAACTGCGCCTGCGCTGATTAGCATAGCGTCAAAGGACCTGAATCTGGTATATACCCACGCCGCCGCAATCGGAGAAATGAATGCAGAAATGCTGGAAGACGCGTTCATGAAGGCACTCACGGTCCCGCCGAATCTTCCGCCAATCTCTAGGCTGGTAACCCATGCGACAGGCGTTGCGACGTCTAGCCCAACCTCGGCCAACATCAGGCAAAGGATGGCGGCCGACGGCCCATGCATGAATCCGGCTCCTGCGAACCCGATTCCGCTCAGCAGATAACCTCCAAGTCCGACCAACGCTCGTCCCCAACGCCGGCTTTTAGTACGGCGAACCAGCATGTCAGATAGACTTCCGCCGAGCAGGCAACTTACCGCGCCCACGGCGAGTGGAAGCGCCGCATAAAGGCTTGCTTTCGAGACGGGAACACCGTGCTGGCGGATGAGGTAAGTCGGCAGCCAAGTGAGTAAGAACCAGAAGCCGTAAGAGGTGGCAAAATACATGCCGACTAACGCCCATAAGTTGGCGCTCGAAAACATCCGCTTCCAAGGGGGCTGGGAGACGAGGGCTGTTGGGAACTTCAAGTTCTGGCGAGCATAAGCGCGATCTTCTTCTGTTGCTGCCGGGTGCTGCTCTGGAAAGTCCCTATACAACCACCAAAAAAGCGCGCACCAAGCAACGCCAATCAATCCAAAAATGGCGAACGTTATGCGCCAGCCAAACCAGGCCATGAAGAGAGCGGCGAGCGGCGGAGCGATTGCTCCACCAATTCTTGCGCCCATCCACATCACTCCAATAGCTCTTCCGCGGTCGGAAGAGCGAAACCAATTTGCCACTGCTCGTGCCAGCGTGGGGAATGCGCCAGCCTCAGCCGCGCCGAAAGCGAATCTCACGGCAAGGAGCCACCAGTATCCCCATAGAACTCCCGTGAGGGCTGTGAAAACCGACCAGCAGGCAACGATGCTCGTGAGGATCTTCCTTTGTCCAAAGCGGTCGCTCAACCATCCCATGGGGATTTCCGAAATGCCATAGGACAACGAAAAAACGCTAAAGACGTAGCCCATCTGCATATTAGATAGCCCCAACGCACCCATCATTGATGGAGCGGCAACCGACAGACAGACCCGGTCGAGGTAAGTGATGCCTGAGGCGAGCGCAACGAGAATTGCGATTCGATTCCGCAGCGGAACGGCATGGTGCTTTAGCATCTGGCAACCAAGCGACTTTTCAAATGCACAAATCTGAATGACTGCGTTCTATACTCAATCGTTGTTAACAGACATGGACCGCCGCAACCAGAATTATATGCTGGCGATATATCGGTACGCTATCGCGAATGAATCATAACGATCGCCGGCAAGTCATCAAGACGGAAGAAGATCTGAACGAGCGCCTATCGCGTCCGGACAAGCTGGACATGGAAGCGATGAGCGCTCTCAATGGCGACATCCTCATCTTAGGGGCGGCTGGCAAAATGGGCCCGAGTCTAGCGCGGCTGGCGCAGCGCGCGGCATCAGATGCCGGCAGTCAGAAACGCATCATCGCGGTTGCGAGGTTCTCAGATCCAAACGTAGCCCACGACTTGGGAGCATGGGGAATTGAGACCGTCCGATGCGATCTGCTCGAGCCCGGAGTGCTCTCCGGCCTTCCGGATGCCGAAAATGTTATTTTTATGGCGGCAAGAAAGTTCGGCACTACCGGCTCTGAGCATCTGACCTGGGCGATGAATGCGTACTTGCCAGGACTTGTGGCTGAACGCTTTCGCGATTCACGGATAGTTGCTTTTTCGACTGGTAATGTGTACAGTCCGTGTTCGGTGACGCAAGGCGGTGCTGTCGAATCGTCAGTTGTGGCGCCTGTGGGCGAATACGCTGCATCGGCCTTGGGCCGCGAACGCATGTTTGCTTATGGATCGAGCCGTTGGGGAACGCGCGCGGCGATTTTGCGACTGAACTATGCTGTAGAGCTTCGCTACGGAGTCCTGCTCGATATCGCTCTCGCGGTTTATGAGAAACAGCCCGTCGACTTGCGTATGGGGCTAGTGAATGTCATCTGGCAGCGCGACGCCAACTCGGCCTGTCTGCGTTCGCTCGCGCACTGTCAGTCACCGCCGCTGATTCTCAATCTGACGGGTCCGGAGACGCTTTCTGTCCGCTATATCGCCGAGGAATTTGGCCGCCGGTTTGGGACGGAGCCCGTTTTTTTGGGTGAAGAAGCGAGTTCCGCGCTGTTGAGCAACGCCGCGCAAGCGCATCGTCTCTTCGGTTACCCCACTGTGACGCCAGCGGAAATGATGGATTGGATTGCGCATTGGATACAGATCGGTGGTCCGATGCTGGGGAAGGCTACACATTTTCAAGTGAGGGACGGTAACTTTTGATTGACGTCCGGCAACAGCTTCAAAAGGGCCTTGCAATTCCTGCCCACCCACTGGCGCTTAACGCTAACCGCCAACTGGATGAACGGCGGCAGCGCGCGCTGACTCGCTACTATTTAGCCGCGGGCGCGGGTGGTGTCGCCGTCGGCGTCCACACCACGCAATTCGCAATCCGCGATCCAAAGTTCGCACTTCTGCGACCTGTGCTTGAGCTTGCATCAGACGAAATGAGGACATCGGACGTCGTCAAGATCGCGGGTGTTTGTGGCAAGACTTCTCAAGCGGAGGCGGAAGCGGGGCTCGCGAAGAGCTTGGGCTACGACGCTGTGCTTCTCAGTATGGGAGCTCTGCGGGATGCTCCTGTAGACAAGCTGTTGGAACACGCCCGCGCCATTGCTTCAATGATCCCGGTAATCGGCTTTTATCTGCAGCCAGCCGTCGGTGGGCGACATCTGCCGTATGAGTTCTGGCGTCAGTTCGCGGAGATCCCGAATGTCGTGGGGGTGAAGATTGCGCCTTTCAATCGCTATCAAACCATCGATGTCGTGCGAGCTATTGTCGAAAGCGGGCGAGCCGCGGACATCGCTCTTTATACGGGCAACGACGATAGCATCGTTATCGATTTGTTGACACAATTCGAATTCGGCGGAAGAAGCGTTCGCATCTGTGGTGGCTTGCTTGGCCATTGGGCGGTTTGGACTCGTGGTGCAGTTTCCCTTCTTTGTCGAGCGAGAGAGATGCACGCGTCCATTCCTTCAGAGATGCTGACATTGGCGCAGCAGGTTACGGATGCAAATGCGGCAATCTTCGATCCGCAGCATAACTTTCGCGGCTGCATTCCAGGCATTCATGAAGTGCTCCGTCGCCAGGGTCTGCTGGAAGGCCGCTGGTGTCTGGATGCTGATGAAGACCTTTCACTCGGACAAAGCCAGGAAATCGACCGCGTATGCCGTTCGTATCCTCATCTCCAGGTCGAAGACGACAAACTGATTGCGGAGCATCTCGATAACTGGCTTCATTGATGTAGCTCCCAAGGTTGTCAATGGTGGTCGACACGTTGGCGAATTTCACGAGCACGAAACTCAGAGATCAGTTCAATTGTCCGGTCAACCACGGCGTTGACGAACCGTTCGCCCTTCTCTTTGGTCGCTTTCGTGGGATCTCCTACCGTTCCAGTGTTCGAATACCGGCTGAACCACTCCTGAAAAACGATTGGCGACGGAGTCTGCAGGTCCCAGAAAAAAAACTTACCTGGCTGAAAATGAATGTCCCGCTCTGCCTTTTCAAATTGAACGAGTTCCGGCCGCAGATACAGGCAAACTGATGTTTCCAATTCACATCCGTGAGCCATTCCGCCGGGATACTCAGACTCGCGAAGCTCTGAAAACAAGTTCGCAGGTATCAGACTCCACCATGAAGCCATTGCACAGATCGCATCCGTTTGAATCGTTATCTGCCGCGCCGCGATATCCAGGAACGGCACATTACTGCCGTGCCCGTTCATCAGAAGAATTTTGCGAAATCCATGTCGGGCGAGGCTGACCCCGATATCGGTGATATAGCGGACGATCGTTTCCCCCTGAATTGCGATTGTTCCGGGAAAATCCATATGATGCTCGTTGAATGAATAGTAAACGGAGGGCATGAGCAGCGCCTGTTCCGGAATCTCTTGAATTGCAAGACGGGAGATTTCGGTTGCAGTGAGGACGTCGGTAACAAGAGGCAGGTGCGGGCCGTGCTGCTCAATCGTACCTACAGGCAGCACCGCCACACGATTCTGCGCCACTGCATCGCGGATCTCCGGCCAGGTGAATTCTTCAAAACGATATTTCATCTTAATGAAAGTTTCCAAAAGCAAACAATTAGACAGTATACAGAAGATATATAATGATGCGGCAAACAAAGTCATGCGAAAAACCAGGCTTGGAAAACCTACCCAAACCGAGAAGGCCTATGGGGCTTTGAAGCGAGCGATCACACAAGGTGAAATAGAGGAGGGGAGTTTCCTTTCCGAGCCGGAAATCATGAAACAGTATGGCATTGGGAGAACTCCGTATAGGGAAGCGTGCCAGCGGCTTCATCACGAAGGATTGCTTCAAGTTGTGCCGCACCACGGATTCCTTGTTCCGGAAATGGGCTTTCACGCAGTCTGTGAGCTCTTTGAAGTGCGGCTGATTTTAGAGGACGCAGCCTCGCAGCTTGCGACCGCGCGTGCAACAGATCAGGAGATTGACGAGCTTGAAAAACTAGCCGTCCGACGGCTTCCCTCCGAGAAGTCACAAGCCGCATTCAGTGCGTTTGTGGAAGCGAATGCTAACTTTCATCTGGCACTGGCAAATACGACGAGAAACCGGCGGTTGAAGGAACTTCTGAGACAGAATCTCGAGAGCACCGAGCGGCTGATGTATATCGAACTGCGGACGTCCGGGTTTCGTGATACCGATTTCCGGGCCTTTCATGAGCGAATTGTGCAAGCCTTGAGAACACGCGATGCAAGCGCCGTGAGAGAAGCCGTTTGGAACGATATTACCGATGGTCAAGGCGCGACGGTGAGTTTCAGTAAGATGCGCCCACCGACCGGGCTACTAAGTGGCAAGTATGGCGATGACCGTCCAGTGAAGCGCGGGCGGTCTTCAGGCAAAACCGGCGGGAAAAGCTAGTTCGCCGATCTGCTGGCGCCCTGTACATAGGAAATGACTCCATTCAGTACGTCCTTCTCGGCCGATCCAGTAAACGGAGAAGTTTTCGGTTCATAGCCGCCTTCTTCAAACGCCGCTTTGGTCGGCAAATAGCCAAGCCAGCCGTTTGCGTAGCCAAAATAGAAGGTGTGCGCGAACGCGGATTGATTCCGAACCGCTATTGCTATTTCGCAGAACAGTTCGACTGGGGCCGACCAGATCAGCGTATCGTTGATTTGAAGGAACCCAATCGGCAGTCGCACCAAAGGGACACCGTT
>PMSX01000312.1 GCA_003167495.1 Bryobacterales bacterium
CGCAATACAGTCGTGGGCAGCCGCCGCAATATTCAGGCGCATTATGATTTGAGTAACGATTTCTTCCGCCTGTTCCTTGATTGCAAGATGGTCTATTCGAGCGCCGTCTACCGGCACACCAACGATTCCCTCGAAGAAGCCCAGATTGAGAAACTCGACCGGATCTGCCGCAAATTGCGCCTGGTCCCCGACGATCACGTCCTAGAGATCGGTACAGGCTGGGGTGCTTTTGCGCTTCACGCGTCACGGAACTACGGGTGCCGAGTGACCACCACCACCATCAGCCGGGAGCAGCATGACGAAGCCCGGCAGCTATTCGCCGGCGCCGGGGACGCGGGAGCCAGGATCAACCTGCTGCTGGAGGATTATCGGAATTTGCAGGGTTCGTTCAACAAGCTGGTGAGCATTGAGATGTTCGAAGCGGTTGGCATAGACTACTACGACGCTTTCTTTTCCACCTGCGACCGGCTGCTGACCCTGGACGGTTGCATGGTGATGCAGGCCATCACCATGAACGAACACCGCTTCAATGCTTACAGGAAGCAGAGCGACTGGATTCAGCGGCGTATTTTCCCGGGCGCACAGTTGGCCTCGATCCGGGAGATTCTCAACTCCCTGGTGCGTTCGACGCGGCTTTCCTTATATAACGTCGAGGACATCGGGCTGCACTACGCTTACACACTGGCGGAGTGGCGGCGGCGATTCCACGATTCGATCGAGGAAGTTCGCGCCCTGGGCTTCGACGAAGCATTTTGCCGGACGTGGGACTACTATCTGGCCTATTGCGAGGGCGCCTTCCGTGAACGCCATATCAGTGACGTCCAGTTGATGCTCTCTAAGAACGCAAACCCTGCGATTCTCTATGGCGAGCCTTGGAAACATAATGGGGAATGCGAAGTACTGCCTACACTCAAGTTGGAGTTGGGCCATATGGAAACCGGCCAGCCATTGAAGGTGGGCGCATGATTCGCCGCATCCCGTCCTTTGCACTGTTGACCGCGATGGCCTCTTCATCAGCTGCGGCGAGTAAGTTAACGGCCGGCGAGAACATTCTGTGGACCAGAAGGCGAGAGTCGCTTGGCGCTACGCAGGACCGTTCGAGGAAGTCGTAAATGGCTTCCGAGCAATGACGGGCACGGATCTCGTACCGAACTACCGCTGGCTGAAGCCCTTCATCCAGTTGCTACGCCAAGGTGTATCGCCGGAGAAGATTGCACTGACAATCGCGCTGGGGATCATTCTCGGCGTCACACCGGTGCTGGGTTCGACCACGCTTTTGTGCACGTTCGCGGCTATCGCATTCCGCCTGAATCTTCCGGCAATTCAATTGGTGAATGGCGCAGTCTATCCCCTCCAGCTCATCCTGCTGATTCCTTTTTACCGACTGGGTGCGTGGATTTTTCGAGCGGACGCTTCGACAATTTCGCTTGGTGGCGTCACGGCGCTGATCCGCGAAGGCGTGGGGCACGCGATGCGCACTTTGTGGGTCGTCACAATGCACGCACTTCTTGCATGGCTGGGGTTGGGAATGGTGAGTCTCGCCATCCTCTATGCCGTGCTCGTTCCTTTCGTGCGTCAGTTTGGAGAGGAGTCCAACCAAATGTCAGTTCCCCTTAGGACCGCTGAAATCGCGCGCCCCCCAGTGGCGCCCTCGGGGAGTGTTTGACCGGCATCCACGCTGACGTAGTTCTGCGCCGCTTCAATCCATTCCACTTCGTCGATTGACAGGAAAACGGTTGTTAGGGTCGAGCACTGGCGCGGCGGCCCGTAGGCAGACCTAGCGACCCTAAAGTATCGGTCTCGAAGCCAGCGATCGCGCCGCTGCAGCCGTTGCCTCGCGAACAACGCGACCCCCTTCAAGCGGAAGAAATCACTGACTGCGCCCGATCGTGAAGTATCGATTTAGGTCCAGCAGTTTGAATTTCTCGGAGCGTATCCTTGCAAACGGTGTCTTACCTGGCTAGTTCTCAGAGTCGTTGGCGACTCGCGGAGCGGTCACGGTTGAGGACGTCTCTTTCCAATCAAAACTGAAATTGCGAATGGGGAGCTGGTGTGCCGCGGCGTACCAATTTCTCGCCGCAATTGTTCGTGTGGCCCAATCCCCGAGTGGATAAAGCAGTTCACGATAGACCAGATAACTCATATCAACCGTGCGAGCAGGCTGATGATCTTTGACGTCGTCCACTTGGTCAAGGTATCGGCGGCCGTTCGCCTCAGTGAGTCGCGGAAACCAAGTTTGGCACCACGTTTCGGTAGCGTTTTGCAGAGCTTCGTTGCGTCGCTGACGTATGTTCTCCGCGATCCCGATCGCGCGATCCACTGCCGCTACCGCATGGTCCGCCTCAGCCCTCGTAGCTGCGGTTTCGGCTGCTTTCAACTCATCTGAAATACGACCCAGATCCTGGAGCAGTAGCAGGTTTTGACGATACAAACCAGCGATTGAAAGGTAAACCTCCAAATTGTACCGATTGAACTGAACCCTGAGTGCATTCGTTTCGAGCAAGTCCATCAACTGATCGTTTTGCGCCAGGAATTCACCCGCTAAGTCGAGACGCCTCTGATTCTCAAGTCGCCAATCGCGATCGACGTGTAGCAATTCTCTTGAAGGAACCGGTAGAGGAGGTAGATATTGGTCGTGAGCTGGCCTGGGAGGTGAAAACACACTGTAGGAGTTGCCCCAAATCGGGGAGCGCGCTGATGTCGGACCGGTCTCCCAACTATCCTCCCAAAACTGGGCCTGCTCACTCATCAATTGATACAGTCGACCCATCTCCAGGGCCCCGGGCCCATAAAAGAGCCGGTAGAAGTTACTCTCCAACTCCTTAGGGCTGGGGGCCGCCCGATGCCACGCGACGGCTGGTCCCGTGGCATACCCAAGCCAAAATGTTTCTGGGTGCAGACCCGGATCTGCCCAGCCCGCTACCAGAATTCCCATCAGATCTGCCTGGTTTGAATGCGCAAAGTCCGGACGCGTGGATGAGAGGCTATCGAGTGAAGTAAATGAAGCTTGTTCGAACATCTCCTCCACACGTCCAGGGCCGCCTGCTTGTCCCGGGTGAAGTCTCAGCGAGGAGGGCAAGATGTAGTACTGCGGAAACAATTGCTCTTCTCCTTCGGTAGACGTGTAAATCATTTGTCTGATGCCGTGCGAACGAAACCCTGGGTCGAACTTGGGGCCATAAACTTCACCGTTGACAAGATACGGCGGGAACGAATCGATATCCTCCGGTTTCATCGGATATTCACCCCAGAAAATCACCGTTCGCC
>PMSX01000208.1 GCA_003167495.1 Bryobacterales bacterium
CGGGCAGAACTTGTTGTACCACGAGATCCGCACCTGGGCGGATGACCTCGAGACTCGAGAGGGTCCATGTCACCGTCGCGAGCAGCAAAGCAGACCTTATTGCATACTTCGCCAGCTTTGGTTTTCGCGTGGAGGGGTTCTCGAACCGAACCGTTATCCCAGACCCGCGGCTGAGTTGGTCATGGCAAAGCATTTCATCCGGCAAGTAGTTCACACCTCAGCGGAACTCGATCAATTGATTGCCGACCTCTGCACTCGTTTTTGTTGGGTTGCAGGGGGCAAGGACACGCGCTTCGGCGTACACCAAGATCATCTCGCAGTGCCGGCGACGCTCTCCCCGCTATCGATAGAGCTAAATAGGAAAGAGGCTTCGGTCAACCCTCGGGTTGTGCTGGCAGACCCGGCGAAGCAGGTTGTGCTTCAGCATAACGACGAATCGTTGATGCGAGACTTCTATCCGTTGCGCATTCATCTCAAGGACAAGCGCTACATCGTGATCCCGATCTACCTCAATGGGCCCAGGCTATGCTCTCGACCACCGGACCCGGAACGGAGCTGCAATTGCGCATGGACAACGTGTACTACTGCTATCCCAAGCTAGGGGACCTAGCCAGTGGCGATTTAGCGATTTTCTACGAGACGAAGACTGGCGGCGGAACTGGAGCCGCGCTCGGCGCGTCGGGCATTCAGGAAGTTGTCACGGATCGGCCTGCAACCCTCTTTTCCAGCTATTCGAACTTGGGGATTTACACGCTAGCAGACATCCAAGGCCACGTGAACGCTTCTGGAAAGGCCATGGCAATCAAATTCTCTTTGTTTGAACCGTTCAAGCGCCTCCTGCGCCTGAAGCGCATACAGCAAATTCTCGCCAACAGGGCGACGATGCAAGGGCTGACGCCCGTGCAACGTGATGGGTTTGAGGCGATCCGCTCAGAAGGGTTAAGCTAGAAGCGATGAGTGCTGCGGCGATTCTGTCGATCAAGCCAACGTATGCAAACCAGATCCTTGCGGGATCGAAAACGATCGAGCTTCGCAAGTCGGCCATGGGGTTGACTGCTGGAGATGTGGTCCTGGTCTACTCCTCGGCTCCCGAACAGCGATTTGCTTTTTGGTTTCGCATCAAAAAGATTGAGGCGTTGAGCGTGGATGAAATGTGGGAGCGGTACGCGAGTCGCCTCGGAATAGCCCATGAAGACTACCTCGCTTACTTCAGTGACGCGAGCGATGCTGTTGGGCTTCACGTTGGCGAAGTGCGTGCGATCACTCCGATCCCGTTGACGACAATCGAGCGCCTAGTCCCAGGATTCGTCCCGCCACAAGGCTTGATGTGGCTACGTGGCGAGGTAGGCCGCTTTGGCGACCTCTTGTCGAACCTCTCCACCCCTCTCCCCAGCACAATGTTCCCTCAACAGACGCTCGCCTTCGATTCTTGAGCTGGGGTCGCGCGAATGAGTGTGACTGTTTTCGTCGCTGGTATCCACGGTGCAGGGAAAAGCACGATCTGCCGAGATCTTGCCCGCCTGCTCGGCGTTTTCCACGCGACGGCAGGCGACTTGATCCGGGCGAACGCCAACGCCACGACCGAGGTGACGGTCGGAGTGAAAGCCGTGCCCAATGTCGATGCGAACCAGCTACTGCTGCTGAGCGGGTTGGCCGTGTATCGGGCAAGGAACACAGGGCCGTTGCTGCTTGACGGGCACTTCGTGCTGCTCAAACCGGATAGAGCCATCGCCGAGATTCCCGTGACGGTGTTCGAGGCGATCGCTCCAGTGGCGGTCCTGCTAGTGGAAGCGGATGCTGTTACCATCCACTCCCGGCTGCTGGAACGTGATAAGACTGCGCCGCCGGTCGCGACCATTACCGACCTCGCGATACAGGAGCGGGCTCACGCTGAGCGGGGGTCTGACGCGAACTGAAGATCCCGTTGTGGGCTGTGCCGGGCGATGTGGCGACCGATCAAGCAGCAGTTGATGCGGCTTCGCGCATTCGAGCGGTCCTTGGGAATCAGGAGTCAGCATAGTGAGGGGCCGTCCGCAAGCTCGGTTGGTCCAAGCTTACCACCGGAAGATGCTGTCGCGAACACGCGTATCGGGTCGGCGCGAAAGCACTTAGACAGGCTACCTGATTCTTCATCCCCGAACATCGGCCAACGATCTCGAACATCACGAAAAGTCGCGTTGTGTAGAGCGATCCGACCGCTTTAGTCGCTTCAGAGATCCAAGGTCGCTGCCCCGTTAGTCAGGACCCATCGAGCGCGACCCCTGTTCGACGACCTTCTTCTCACGCCGGTATCGCGCTGGCGGCCACCCAAATTCCCGTTTGAATGCGCGATTGAAGGCAGCCTCGGATTCATAGCCTACACTAGCGGCGATTTCCGCAACGCCATGCGACGTTTTTTCGAGCGACCGGGCGGCCAACTGAAGCCTCCATCGAGTTAGGTACGTCATCGGGGGCTGGGAAAGATACTTGGTAAAGCGTTCTGTTAGGGCGGACCGCGAAATGCCCACTTCCTCAGCTAGATCTGCGATCGTCCAGGGATGGGCAATACGGCTATGCAATAGCCCGAGGCTCT
>PMSX01000284.1 GCA_003167495.1 Bryobacterales bacterium
GGCAACTTTTGCCTTGACTGTGCTGGCGGATCTGACGGTCGCGGTGGAAGTGGGAATGATGCTTGCCGCGCTTCTCTACATCTACCGTGTGTCGCAAACAACTACTGTTGTGCCGGTCACGGGCCAATATATTGAGGAGGGCCGTCCCCACATTCTGCAAGACAAGCAGTTGCCGCCGTACGTCACTATTCTGCGCATTCACGGGCCATTTCTTTTTGGCACCACGGAGAAACTGGAAGACGCCACTGCGAACCTGAAAACCTTCGGCCAAGTCGTAGTTGTCCGGCTGCGCAACATGACCGCCTTGGACGCGACCGGTTTGCATGCTTTGGAGGTGCTGGCGGAACGCTTGCGCAAATCCGGCCGCACGCTGTTGTTATGCGGAGCGCGCGATCAGCCCTTGGCGATGTTAACAAGTGGCGATTTCCTTAATCGCATCGGCCACGAGAATTTGCTGCCCCATGTGGAATCTGCCATTGAGCGAGCCAAACAGATCAACGCGGCATTTGGCGGCGTCGGTTCCGAAATGGCGCATGACTTTGAGCGCAGCAACCTGTAGCGATTATTGCTTCACAAGAACTTCGCCGCTCTCTTCTCTTCCCTGTTGACAGATGCCCTTCCGCAATATATGCTGGCGTTTGATTTGAGTCGTTTCAAAGCTTCACTTGGTCGCTCATCTCACTTGCAAAATGTCGAACCAAAGTTTCTTTTCCGAGGCCCTCGCTGCGGGCGACGGCGTTGTCAGACTCGCCCCCTGCTGGGTTCCGCGCTCTTTCCTCATGCCAGGCGGTCGTCTCAAACTCGATCCCCGCGATCTCTATGCCCTCGGCGCACATCGCGGCGGTATCGACGAGCGCTGGTTCTCTTCTACCACCAAAGCCGCCAACGGTCCCTTGACCGCTCCTGATGAAGGCTTGAGTTACCTCGAGTTCAACGGCAAGAAGGCTCTCTTGAAAGAAGCCATCGACACCGTCGGCGACAAGTTCCTCGGCTCATCTGTCATGCAGAAGCATAACGGCTGGAATTTGCTGTGCAAGTTCTTCGACAACCTCGGCCCCATTCCTCATCACCTGCACCAGAACGACGAGTTCGCTGCGCGCGTCAACCAAAAAGGCAAGCCCGAAGCCTACTACTTTCCTCCCCAATACAACTTCAAAGGCAACAATTTCCCCTATACGTTCATGGGCCTCAATCCCGGCGTCACCCGCGCTGATGTGAAACGTTGCCTTGAACGCTGGAATGAAGGCGACAACGAAATTCTCTATCTCTCCCGCGCCTTTAAACTCAAGCCCGGCACCGGCTGGCAAATCGACCCCGGTATTCTTCACGCTCCCGGCTCGCTCGTCACCTACGAGCCGCAAGTGAATTCAGATGTCTTTGCCATGTACCAATCGTTGGTCGAGGGACGTGCGGTCGGTTGGGAACTCCTGGTCAAAGACGTTCCGCCGAAGCATCACAAAGATCTCGAATATCTGCTCGACATGATGGATTGGCCGGGTAACACCGATCCCGAATTCGCCGAACATCGCCACTTCGCGCCCGCGCCCGTTGCGCCTCTGGACGAAATGAAAGACGGCGGCTATTCCGAAACTTGGGTTGTTTATTCGACACCTCACTATTCGGCAAAGGAGCTAACCATCTTCCCCGGCCGCTCCGTCACCATCAAGGACCCAGCCGCCTATGGGCTCATCCTCGTGCAAGGTTACGGCACGCTCGGCAAGCATGAGATCGAAACCCCCAGCCTCATCCGCTTCGGTCAGATGACCAAGGACGAACTCTTTGTCACCGCCGACGCCGCCGCTGAAGGCGTTGTCATTACCAATAAAAGCCAGACGGAAAACTTGGTGATGCTCAAGCATTTCGGTCCTGGTAATCCAGCGGCGCCCACGAAGAAGCTGGTTTAATAAGCATATGAAGTTCGCGTGTTTTTTCGGCTGCTGTCTGGCGGCGGCATGTTCCGTTTCCGCGTCTGGTGAGGATAAGCCCAAACTGCCCGATGGCCCCGGCAAAGAAACCATGCAGCGTATTTGTAGTTCCTGCCATGGCCCGGAGATTGTTCTGGGCAAACGTCTCACCCGCGACGGCTGGAGCCAGGTTGTAACGAACATGATCCAGCGCGGCGCCCAGGGTACCGATGACGAGTTTGCCGATATCGTCGACTATCTCACGAACACCGTCTCTGCCGAAGCCGTGAAAATCAACGTGAATAAAGCCACCGCCAAGGAGTTGCAAACGGGACTCGAGATTTCAGACAAAGATGCGGACGCAATTTTGCACTATCGCGAAGCCAACGGCGATTTCAAATCCATTGATGATCTTAAGAAGGTGCCGGGTATCGACGCCGCAAAGATTGACGCGAAAAAAAGCAAACTCGTGTTCTGATTGAAGCCGTGACCGGAACAGAAAGAGGGGCCGTTTGGAGAACGGGCCCCTCAGTTGGAGATTCACGCAGCTCTCTTAATAGGAAACTTGAGAATATTTCTGAATCGTGGTTTAACGTTGCCGTTGTCCTCATCAGAATCCGACTGGTCTTCCACTCCAAACGGGCTTAACACGGCTACGGGGGATTTTTCGTAACGGCCCGTCCCACTAAAATATTCATCGACTGGAAATAAGGCATGCGGTTCAAGTTCACGAAAAGTGCGACCCAGTTTTTGCTCAATTCGGTAAACTTCATGGAAAAACGCTCCTCTGTCCATATTTAATTTTTGGCAACAGAGCCTCCAATCGGCTGCTAATAAGTAGTGATAACGGAAAATTCTGTGCTCGCTCAGCGACAGGGTGCGCCGGCTAACCAGGCAGAAGTCGGCGGTGAATTCTTCGTCCTTCAGACCCCAAACGGATCTGCGAGTTTGGCCCAGGTTGGCTTCCAGCGACACCCGGCTCATATGCTTTTCTTTGGCAACGCAGATGCGGAATTTCTCGTAACAGGTGCGAAAAATCGCCCGAAAAACGCAATTGCAGGGGTTTGACGTCCCTGCGCGGCCAGGCCGGAGCCCTAGGCCGAAACAATATGTGCATGACTGCTGGGCGAGGGCCAGCGTTTCGGAACGGGTCCACTCCATTTTGGCCTTCTTTACTCTTGAGGGTTTTTGGTCGGATTTAATCATGGGGTTGGCATCGCTTTATGAATTCACCTTACACGAGTCTGGTACTTTTTGAAAAAATACTTGAAAATATATCCAAAGTTTGATGAGAGAAATTGAGAGCATTTTACACAACGCAGCAGAAACAAAGGATTTACTTACAGGTAGAGGCTTACATCCATAGTGGTAAACTGCGGATAGTTTTCTGCAACAAAGAGGGACCCTATTTCAAAGTGGAATCACTTTTGGGACAATCCAGAGTTACCTTCGAAGTTCTTCGCACCCGCCTCATCGAGCAGGTAAAGCTGCGCATCCACAACGGAGAGTTTACCGAGCGGGGTCTGTCGCGGATTCTGGGGATCTCGCAATCGCAAACCCATAACGTTCTGAAAGGGGCGAGAGGACTGCGCATGCAGCTTGCGGACCGTATTCTGATGAAATTGGGGCTTTCGGCGCTGGATTTATTACGTCAGGGCGAGTTGGACGCGGGCCTGCGATTGAAGATGGCGGAATGGGACCGGCAAATTGTCGCTGCGGACGAACGCGGTTTGGGAACCGAAGAATTCGATTGGGCGGGGCAAATTACGCCAAGAAAGCCGGTGGCGAGCAGCGAAGCAAGAATGGAAGAGAAAGAACAAAAAACGGGGTAAGCAAAAAGAGAGTTTGGCGCTTCGCCGAGCTTCCCTTATGCGGTGTCACTCCGCTTCGGCGTCCGCCGTTAATGCTTCCTCGGCCCGTTCCGCATCCTCCGGCCGAACCAGAAGGCGAATGCCCCCCGTCAAAGTGAGGTGTGGCCGCTGGCCGCCGCAATCGTCATGGCTAAGGAGCGATTCGATCCCGAACGCCGTGAGGGCTCCCTTGGCAATTTCGGCTTCGGATTCGCTGATAAAGGTGCGGATGGTGATGGGGTTTTGGCTTGTGGTATCGGCTGGGCCCGGAGTCATAATACCAACGCTATCACGGCATTTCCTGCTGCCGTTTCAGGGCGGGGCGGTCACCACGCTACATTAGAAATCAGAACAATATGGCTCGTTTTCCCGGCGTTGATTACATGCATTTCGACTCACTGCTCAGTGAGCAGGAACTATTAGTGAGGCAGACCGCCCGCCAGTTTGTCGACGACCGGGTGATGCCAGTGATTCGCGATGCGTTTAACAACGCGTGCCTGCCCAAGCACTTGATAGGCGAAATGGGCGAGCTAGGGTTCTTTGGGGCGAATCTGGAAGGCTATGGCTGCGCCGGTATGAACAATATCGAGTACGGCCTGTTGATGCAGGAAATTGAACGTGGAGATTCGGGCTTGCGCAGCTTTGTGAGCGTGCAAGGCGCGCTTGTGATGTATCCGATTCACACCTATGGCACAGAGGAGCAGAAGCAGCGCTGGCTTCCGAAGTTGCAAACCGGCAAGGCCATCGGCTGTTTTGGGTTGACGGAGCCGGATTTTGGCTCGAATCCTGCGGGTATGCGAACCACGGCGGAAAAACGCGGCAACCTGTGGATTCTGAACGGCGAAAAAACCTGGATCACCAATGGAACGCTGGCCGACGTGTCTATTGTCTGGGCACGCGCGCCGCAGGGCATTCAAGGGTTTCTGGTGGAAAAAGGAACTCCCGGTTTTCAGGCGTCGGATATTCATGGAAAGCTGTCGATGAGGGCATCGGTGACGTCGAGCTTGCATTTGGCCGATTGCGCGGTACACGAAGAAAATGTTTTGCCGCTGGCCAAAGGCCTCAAGGCGGCTCTGGCGTGTCTATCGCAAGCGCGTTTTGGTATCGGCTGGGGCGTCCTGGGCGCGGCCATGGATTGTTTTGAAACAGCGCGCAGTTACTCCGTCACCCGCAAGCAGTTTGACGATAAACCGATCGCCAGCCATCAGCTTGTGCAGGAAAAGCTCGCCTGGATGATTACCGAGATCACCAAAGGGCAACTGCTGGCGCTGCAAGTGGCCAAGTTGAAGGATGCCGGCAAGGTGGAAGCGGCGCACATTTCCATGCTGAAGCGCAACAACGTGGCAATAGCGCTCGAATGCGCGCGTCTTTCGCGCGATTTGCTGGGCGCGAACGGCATCATGGACGAATATCCAATCATGCGCCACCTGTGCAATCTGGAAACGGTGAAGACGTACGAAGGCACGGATCATATTCATGCGCTGGTCATTGGCGAAAGAGTAACCGGCGTGCCGGCTTACCGATAGTTCTTTTCTGCGCCTCGACCGCGCTGCTCTGGCCCCCGCAAGCCGAACGTACCCCCACCGCACCCGCCACAGCGTCAACCTAGCCGCCGGGCCGAGCCCAATTCGGGTTGTCCGGGTTCTAACGCCCCGTTGTTATACTTTCGACCATTGGAGATATCGAATGCGAATTGCTCGTAGCGTTCTGGGCGTACTGTTAGTTGTGATTGGCACGGTTTGGTTCCTCCAGGGAAATCAACGTCCTGCCCGGCAGCTTCATGACGGGACAAACGCGTTGGACTGTTTACGGCGGGATTGCGGCGGTAGCAGGAGTGGGATTACTTTGGACGGCGAAACCCGACCTACCAGATGAATCCGCCCGCCCAGTCAAGTCAAACGCCTTCTCTATTTGGAAAGGCTTTCGGAGTCGTTGCCGGACAGACCGTGACGCAGCGCAAGTTCACAGTGTTGTTCCTTTTTCAATTGGCTTTCCTCATCCTCTATCCATATGCTCAGCAGGGCGGCCTTCCTTACTTGGCATTCCGCATTTTCGGCAGCGTCGTCACTGTGCTTAGCGTTTACGCTGTTAGTTTCAGGCGCAGCTTTGTCCTGTTTGCTTTGGTGCTCGCGATTCCGGCCCTGGTGCAGCGTATCGTCCTCCCGCGCGCGGATGAGGGCGTCCTTTCGGTCACCAGCATCATTCTCACGTTTGCGTTCGACGTGTTCATTGTGGCCGTCATCTTTAGACGTGTTTTTATGAAGGATGAACCTACTACTGAAGCCATCTTCGGAGCCTTGTGCATCTACCTTTTAGTGGGATTCGGCTTTGCCAGTCTTTATGACATGTTGGCTACGGTGCAGCCCCATGCCTTCTATCTCGACCCGGCACTTAACCTTCATAGTGCTCCCGACCGGTTTGATCTCATTTATTACAGCTTCGCGACCATAACCTGTTTGGGCGCGGCAGGAATCTCACCAGTTTCTCTCCAAGCTCGCTCAATCTCTGTTGTCGAAGCGTTAATCGGGGTTTTGTACCTGGCAGTGCTGATCTCCAGATTACTGGCCGCCTATCACTCACGCGCTGCAAAGCTGGCTGATGGCAAATGAGGGGCGAAGAGGATGGGGTTCGTTTGCCGAATCGTAACCTGTACACTCCCGACCGCGCATCATCGAGCAGAAAGGCGCCGGCTACACATCGTCCTGCCGGGTAATTTAGGGGGCCCGTATCCCGAACCCCCCGGGCGCGTGACCCCGGAATCTCAGGGGTTTATCCCAGTATTCTGATATGTTGGTTTAAAAACTGGCATGCTGCGTCTAACCCGTAGGCCACATACCCTTCAGCGCTACTCACTCGCATGAACGCAAAAGGAATGGAATAAATGAAAAAATTCGCTCAAGTTAGTTCGTTTTCAATTCTGGCAATCGCGCTATGCTTCGCCTTAACAAGCTGCAATAATTCGAGTCAACCTGCGGTGCAGCAATCAGGTACAGATCCGGCGCAAGCCAATCTGGCATCCACCGATCAGCAGCCTGCCGCACCCGCGCCGCAAGCTCCTCCACAGTCGTCTTATCCAGCCCAACCTTCATACCAACCCCAGTCCGCTTCGTCGGGTTACCAGGACTACGATCAGAACTACTCGGCAGGTGACGACTCCGACTATGGTGAGCCGCCCGTCTACGCGGAACAACCGCCGCCACCAATCCCGCAATACAGCCAGTCCGAGTGCCCTGGCGACAATTATCTTTGGACTCCCGGTTACTGGGGATATGCGTCCGCGGGCTATTATTGGGTGCCGGGCGTGTGGGTTGTTGCCCCTTATCTTGGTGCCCTTTGGACTCCTCCCTATTGGGGGTTCGGGGGCGGTCGCTATCACTGGTACCACGGCTATTGGGGTTCGCACATCGGCTTCTATGGCGGGGTCAACTACGGCTTTGGGTATGTGGGCCGTGGATATGAAGGCGGATATTGGAACCGCAACCAGTTCGTCTACAATCAGTCGGTGAACAACGTAAACACAACCATCGTTCACAACGTCTATAATTATCAAGTTACTAACATCACTAATGTCAGAGTAAGCTATAATGGCGGTCCTGGCGGCTTAAACGTACGTCCCACGGCTTCCGAAATAGCGGTGCTGCATGAGCCGCGGATCGCGCCAGTTCCACAGCAGATTCAACATGTGCAGCAAGCCGCCGCTAACCGTGCGCAATTCGCGTCAGCCAATAACGGCCATCCACAGGTACTGGCAGCTGCGCATCCGCTCGTTACCGCCTACCGAGTTCCGGCAGCCCGTGTATCGAGCGTTCCCGGAGCACGCGTTCTCGCGCCAGTCGCGGCACGGCCACAAGCAGCTCCCATCCGGCCCGGCGCGCCAGCGCAGCCGAATGCACCTCCGGAAACTCGTGCCAATCCTGAGGCTCGTACCCCTCCAGCCACAGCGTACAAACCCCCGGCGGAAGCTCGCCCCGAAGCGCGACCCACGACGGAGCCGCGACCCGAGCAGCGACCAGCCGTACAACCTCGCGAAGCACAGCGGCCTGCGGCCGAACCCAAAGCAGAGCAACGTCCAGCCGCACAGCCACGCGAAGCGCAAAGGCCTGCGCCCGAACCTAAAGCAGAGCAGCGACCCTCAACCGCACCCCGAGCCGAGCAGCGGCCAGCCGTACAGCCGCGCGAAGTGCAGAAGCCAGCGCCCCAACCCAAGGCAGAGCAACGACCCGCTGCTCAGGCTCACGAAGCGCCCAAGCCGGCAGAGAAGAAAGAAGAGAAACCCACCCCGAAGAAAAAAGAAGAGGAGCCCCACGATAGGTAATACGATAAGTTATACGTAAATCCGCTTCACCCGGGCGTGAATACCGCACAGAACACTATAAGAGATCGTTCCAGCAAGTTTGGCCATCTCTTGCGCGTCAATGGAAACGTCGCCTTCCGTGCCAAGAAGTGTAACGGCATCGCCGACCTTTACATCCGGGCTAGCCGACACGTCAATCGAGGTCAGGTCCATGGAAACTGCGCCAATCATAGGCGCAAGCTTGCCGTTCACAATTACGCTGCCCCGGTTTGAAAGACGGTGCGGAATGCCATCGGCGTAACCTGCCGCCAAGATGGCCAGCCGGAGCGGCTGCGGCGCACGGAACATTCCGCCGTAGCCGATCAGCGCTCCCGCCGGAAGATCTTTGACCGAAAGAATCGTCGCCCGCCAAGTGAGCGCCGGTTTCACTGCCAACTCCTGCGCGGGCGCATGCCCGCGCGCCGGCGACACATAGCCGTAGAGTGCATGTCCCGGCCGCACCATGCCACGCCAAGCGCGTTCCCGACGGTACGCGATCGGTATCGTGCTCGATTCATGCAGCAGAGCCGGGCGTACCCCAGCCTCAGCCAGGTTGCCTGCGATTCTTTCGAACAGTGCAATCTGCTCATCCGTCTGGCTGTTTTGATAGTTTCCAGCCGATGCGAAGTGCGTCATCAGCCCCTCCAACTCCACATTAGGCGCGGCCAGAAGCGCCTGCGCAATGTCGGCGGCACTGGCTCGCGTGCCCAGTCTGCCCATGCCGGTATCGATCTTCAGGTGAAAAGGAACGCGCTGATTCCGTTGGCCTGCCAGGCGATTCAGTTCGCCCAGATCGGCCAGCGAATGAATCACCGGCGTCAGGTTATACGAGAGCAACGCTTCGCGCGTGAAAGGCAAGAAGTCTGCCATCACCAACACGCGAGTCTTAATCCCCGCATCCCGTAGAGCAACTCCTTCATCGGTATTGCTTACGGCGAGCCAGCGAGCGCCGCGCTCTTCCAGGACGCGCGATACTTCTACCGCACCGTGGCGATAAGCATCCGCTTTCACCACCGGCATAACTTCCACGTTCGCTCCCACTGTCTGGCGAATCGCCTCGAAGTTCGCGCCGATTTGCGCGCGCGACACTTCGACCCAAGAACGATACGGCATCATCCTACTTTGATCCTAAGCTGCGCAGCAGCGCTTCGTACTGATCCGTCACTGCATTCCAGCTATATAACCTTTCAATTCTCTCGCTGGCGCGCTTTCCCCACTGGCCGCGTTCGCTTTCTGGTAGGCACACGGCCCATTGCAGTTTTTCAACCAAGTCGCCCTCTTCAAACGAGACGGCGGCGTCCCCTGCTACCTCCGCGCTCTCGGGCGTATTCAGGTAAAGAACGAGCGCGCCGCGGCCCATGGCTTCAATCAACGCCGGGTGCGTTCCGCCCACCTCGGTGGCCTGCACATAAACCGCACAGTGCGATTGCAGTTGGCGGTAGCCTTCGCCATAAACCGCGCCCGGGATGACTACGCGCTTGTCAGACGTACCTTTAACCAGGCGGATGTAGTCCGCTGCATACGGCGCGTCGCCGATGATCGCAAGTCTGAAATCCGTAGCCACTTGCTCGAACGCCTGTCGAACCAACAACGCGTTGTTTTCCGGTTCCATGCGGCTCACATAGAGCACATAGCGGCCCGGTTCGAGCCCTAGTTCCCGCACGCGGTCGTCGGCCAGTACCTTGCTTGTTGCCGCCCCATAAGCGATAAACGTCGAGCCTTTGCCGTAACGTTCGAGATAGTACTCGCGAATCCTTTCCGCATCTGTGATCACCGTCGTGCAGCACCAGGTCGCCAGCCACTCAGACAGCAGATACCAGGATTTCGCAACCAGATTCCATTTCTTGCGACGCCGCTCGACGCCGTCGACGTTCAACGCGGTTGGCATACCCAGCAGCCTCGGCCACAACGTGAACACAGCATTGGCCGCGTTACAATACAGCAAAACGTCAAAGCGGTGAAACAGTACGTCCAGCGTGGAAACGCCGGTGTGGGCAATAGTTTCGAAATACTTGTGGCGGATGGTCGGCAGATAGCGCAGTTTCACGCCGCGGTATTCCGTCTCTGTATACGGCTCGCGACAATAAACCGTGACCTCGTGTCCGCGCTCCACCAGGCGCACGGACAACTCTTCGGCAAAGGTCTCAAACCCACCGTAGTTGGCCGGTATCCCGCGTGTACCGAGGAGTGCGATGCGCATTAGTCGTGTGAGCTGACCCGCTGAATCTTTAGTTTTTGGGCAACGTCCTGCGCGGGAAAACTGACTGGCTCGGCGGCAAACCACGCAGCCATATATTCATTCGTAGCGCGCCGCTTCTGCATGATGACACGGCGTTTGGCCCAAGTGTGCCGCCACAAGCGGGCCACGATGAAAAACCCGCGTAGCGAAGAGAACTCGCGTAGCGCACAACCGGCAATCACCAGGCCGTCGCGCACGGTAATGGGTACGAAATGCCGCGCGTACAAATCGGGCGTCATGTTCTTGATGCGCATCAGCCAGCGGTTCTTCACCGAATGCATGTTGATGGCTGCCGGCAGGGACGAGCGTTTTTCCGGCAAAACATGCCGCACGTGAAAAGCCACCGCCAGTGGCGTGTATAGGCATTTCCAGCCGTAGAGTTGCGCGCGCCAAGCGAGATCGGCATCTTCGCGGTACGCGAAAAAATCGGCGTCGAAGTATTCGCCGTTCAGCGAAATATCGTCCATCATCTTCCGCCGGTAGAGACAAGCCGCGCCCGTCGCACCGAACACATAGTCAAACTGCTCGTATTGTCCCGTGTCGCCGATCTGGCTGCCACGGTCGAAATGCCGCAGATTCGGGGTAAAAAAGATACCGGTGGAATCGAAAATTGGCTCTTTCGGAATTGTCAGATCAGACCTCATCGCCAGCAACTTGCCGCAAACGCTTCCCACCTCTGGCTGTGCTTCGCCCGCCGCCACCAGCCAGCTTACAAAGTTCCGCGTCAATCGGACATCGGGATTCAATGCCAGCAACCAATCTGCTGCCGATAAACCCATCGCCTGGTTTTGCCCAGCGGCAAAGCCGGCATTTTGCTTGTTGTAAACCACTCTCGCCTTATGCTCGAACTGCCGCAGAAGCGCGGGCGTTTCGTCACTCGACGCATTGTCTACGACTACCACTTCCAGCGCCGGATAATCCTGTTCAAACACGGATTGCAGACATTGCGCAATGAAGTGGGCGCTGTTAAACGTCACAATGGTGACGGCAACGGTAGGGTGGACTGCCATTCGTGGGTCAGAGTTCTTCCTCAGCGTAACCTAGTAGAGATTGTTCAACGCGCGCACCCTTGCCCTAAAACTTGAGTTTCACTTATTCAGGAAAGAGGGCGCATTGCTGCAAAAACTGGTCCCGGTCAAGACGCAAGCGGCCATACGTCGGCGCTTGCGCGCCAAGTATCTGCTGTGGGACGCCCGGCACTATCGCGCTTGGCTCAATCGGGAGATGCAGACGCGAAAAGCCAAATATGCATGCCCGCTGGAAAGTGGCTTACTTTCTCTGCTCACACCCGTCTGGGATGGCACGCCACTCAACTATTTTCGCCTTTTGGCCGAAAGCGTGATTCAGCAAAGCTCCTCTGGCCGGGCTGAGTGGGTGATCCTCGACAACGGCTGCCAAAACAAAGAAATCCTAACTTTTCTCGCAACCCTGCAACAATACCCCTGGGTCACGCTCACGCATTCCTCATCCAACGCGGGCATTATCGGGGGCCTTCGTCTATGTCTCGAAGCCGCGGGCGGCCGCTACGTTCTTCCGGTAGATTCCGACGATTGGCTCTACCCCGACTGCTTGCAGATTGTCACTTGGTGGATTCGCAGCAAGGGCTTTCCGCCGCTTCTGTACACGGACGAAGACAAGATGATTGGTCCGAGCGCCGTACAACCCTATCTCAAGCCCGATTTCGATCCAGTGCTCCTGCTCAATTCCGCCTATATCGCCCATCTGGGCGTGATTGATCGAAAGTTAGCTCTCGAGCAAGGCGCTTACGCCGACAAGAGCACCGAAGGCAGCCCCGATTGGGATCTGTTTACGCGCTTTTTTGTGGCCGGCAAACCCGCCGTTCACATTCCAGAGGTTGTTTATAGCTGGCGGATGCATCCGGAATCGACCGCCGACGATGCGGGCAGCAAACCCTACATTCACTCGTCGCAAAAGGCGGTTTTAGAGCGTTATCTAAATGCGACCGGCTTGGCTCATAAATACGATGTCGAATATAGTCCCTTACTTAAAAATAGCTGCGATTGGTGGTTGCACCGCCGGCCTGTCGACCCAGGCCCCGCTCTACTGGTTTCACTTACCACGGGCGCGGATCCCGCCGTCCAATTTTTGGACTATCCGGTTATCCCTCATCTCGCTCTATCTCCAACGGCCACAGTCAAGGCCCTAACTGAATTGGTTACGGATGCCGCGGAGTCGGAAAACGACTTGGTGTGCCTCTTATCCGACGATCTGGAAATCGACCCTACCGATTGGCTTTGGGAAGCGCTTGGATTGTTTGAACGGTTTCCAGATGCGGCGATGATCGGCGGCCGCATTCGCAACAGTGCTGGCCTCACCATGTCCGCCGGACTCGTATTGGGTTTTGGGCGAGCCTGTGATTGTCCTGATCGCGGCAGGCCCGCGATTGACCCCGGCTATTTCACCCAAATGATGAAACAGCGCTCGGTCAGCGCGGTTTCATCGCAATTCGCGGTGCTGCGAGCGGCTGCCGTGTACGAGTTGGCGAAACACAATCCCACCGCCTCGGTCGCCATGCTGGGACCGTGGCTCGGCGCTTGGGCGCTGCGCACGGGCAAGCGAGTGATCTATTCTCCCTATCTCAGCGGCGTTTCAAGTCTCGATTGGGACGCGCTGCCAAAACCGGCGGAGATTGCTGAATTTCACCGGAGCAATGCCGATCTCATGCCAGATCACCGCTTCTACCCAGCGGCTATGGGTATGCAGGCCGGACAAGCGTACCGCCTCATCGGCTGAAATCGCCAGAAACAATGTTCCACGTGCAACACTAATATTCGACTTTTGCGCGCGACCGCACTTCACGAATTCGAATTTCTAACATGTAGAACACGATAGCCAGGTTGATCGCCAAAATTGCAATGGCTTCCCAGCGGCGGTGCTCCGCGACTTTTACGATTTCCAACGGAAGATATAACGCGCCCGAGAGTAACGCGAACCATTCTGCCCAGACGCGCCTTTGCCACAAACCCCAAGCCTCCACGAAGCGGACGGCTGCGTAAGACAAGGCCACTGCCACCACACTCCAGACACGCATGTCGCTCAAGTTGCTTGCGCCGTGTAACAGTACTTGCGTCCACCGGTGCTCAAACCCAATGTGGAGATGGTAAAGCAGCTCTTCGGCGAGATCTTCCATGCGATCGCGCCAAACAACCACCAGGGCCGTCAGCACGAGCACCAATAAACCCTTGGTCGATTCAAAAACGGCGACGGCCCGAAGCCCGGTTTTACTCGCGTGTACGTCCACCGCCTGCGGTTGGCGGTGTGGACTGTGTGGCGTGCTATCCATCCCCACACATGCTCCCATACCCATTTTGACGCCGGCTGGGCAGATTTCAGTACACTCTAACCAGATGGCGTCTACCCGCTCAGACACGACGAACTCTTCCGAGCGCCCGCGCGCGCGCAAAAAGCGCGGCACCCGACTGCCGTCCCGCGGCCGCAATCCTAGCCCTGCAAGCTTTGTGGCGGCAATCGTGCTCGTCATCGCCGGCGCATTCGTCGTCTATTGGGTGCTCCAGATCCATGCCAACTACACCTTCAGTTTGCAATCGCCTGTACAGATCCGGTTGCAGTGGCCCCTGGTAGTGGCGCGTCGCATGAACTCCGAAGATGCCCACCAGGCGCAATTGGATCAGCACCGTCCGCTCACGGCATATCAACAATACACTTGCCTTAAGTTTGGTCCAGCTTGCCGCGTTGCCCTGGCCATTCAGCGTATCGAAAATCCGGAGGGAAAGTGCGAAACCTACCACTACAACTCGGACGGCACGCTCGATTGGGGCTACTTTCAAATCAATACCGTGCACCTCAAGCGTCCGGGCCTGAGTCTGCGGGACTTGCTCGATTGCCGCGCGAACATCGATTTTGCCTATCAACTCTATTCAGAGCACCAGAGCTTCTCGGCGTGGAGCAGCTACAACAACGGCGCTTATCGCAAATATCTTCGCCACTAGATCCAGGCCACTAAATCCAGGCACGATACGGAAAAGCATAGAATCGGACCGCGCAGGTTACAATTATTTGTATTCCAGATAATTTTTTGGTATACTCGTATTACTCAAGGCGTGACGTCGGAACGCGTGACGCCTTTCCTCCGAACAGCAAAGGTCCGAGATCTTGGATCCCGGGCTTTTGCTGGAAAAATCAGCTACCCCCGAAATTCTTGGTTTTCTCTGGTCCGGGTTATTTCTGCGTGGAGCGCGGAATACTACACAACGTCTCCATCGCTGGAGTGGTACTGACAGATTTCTGCGGGGGTTGAAGGACTTTGGGTCAGCAGGAAAAAATTTGGTGGACCTGAAGGGATTC
Organism: Bryobacterales bacterium; assembly: GCA_003167495.1. GTDB lineage: Bacteria > Acidobacteriota > Terriglobia > Bryobacterales > Bryobacteraceae > Bog-105. Next base: position 14,653 of record PMSX01000284.1, read on the forward strand.
GAACCCTTGACCTCTTCCATGCCATGGAAGCGCGCTCCCAACTGCGCCACAGGCCCACGAGACGACTTCACTATAACATACGGCCTGCGCCCATCAAATTCACATTTCGCATCCGTCCGCGTCCGCGCCCGCCTACAATAGAAGGGATGGTCTTCAGGCGTCTCCCGGCTGCTATCCTACTGATCTGCCTGATGTCCGCGGGCCTTTCGTCGTGCCTCGCGCGGCGGCGGCTCATCACGCGCAGGGCCACCAATGGCAAGACTCCGCCAAACCTCCAGGTGGCCGGCGAGGGGTCGCTTATGGACAGCCTCGTGAGGACCTACAATGCCGTCCACGATTTCAGCGCTACGGTGGATATGACCCCCGCGCTCGGCAGCGCCGAGAAGAGCCATATTACGGAGTACAAAGACGTCACCGGCTACGTCCTATTCCGCAAGCCGGCCGACATCCGCATCATCGGCCTCTACCCGATCAGTCGCTCCAAGGCCTTTGACATGGCATCGAGCGGCGGCGCCTTTAAGCTCTACCTGCCGTCGCGCAATGCGTTCCTTGTGGGCCAGAACGAGATCGTCAAGCCTTCCGCCAACAAGATCGAAAACCTGCGGCCGCAGTATTTCCTCGATGCCATGCTGGTGCGGCCCATCGACCTCAAGAACAACAAGGTCCTGATGGAGAATATGACCGACGAAGATGGCGCCTACTACATTCTCCATGAGATCCACGAGGGCCCGAGCGGCCAGCTGCAGCTCAGGCGCACCATCTGGTTCAACCGGCTCGACCTGCTGCTGGCGCGCCAGTTGATTTTCGACGACGACGGCAACATCCTCACCGACGTCCGCTATAGCGAATGGAAGCCCTGGGACAATGTTCCGTTCCCCAAGCACATCGATTTCAACCGCCCGCACGACGAGATCGGACTGGTCCTCGACGTGGTCAAAATGGACATTAACAAGGGAGTATCGGATGATAAATATGTGCTCGAACAACCTGAAGGAACCAAGTTGCAGACAGTCGGCCAGGCGCCGGCCGGGCCTCCAGGACCGGGCAAGTGACGTTTAAGCTGGTCATTGAAAACCTCAAACACCGGCCGATGCGCAGCCTCTTGAGCATCTTGCTGATCGCGGTGCCGGTGACGCTGATCTTAACCCTGGCTGGCATGACCGATGGCATGCTGGAGGATTCGCGGCAGCGCACCCGGGGTAGCGGCGCCGACGTGCTGGTTCGCGGCTCTACCGCGGCCGCCATTGCGACTTTCAGCGGAACCCTGGACGAGCGCTATGCGCCCGTGATCCAGCGCCAGCCGCATGTGAGCGTCGCCACCGGCGTGCTGGTCCATAGTATCGACCCGCCACTCGCCGTGATGGGCATCGATCTGAACCAATTCACGCGGATGAATGGCGGCTTCCACTATATGGCCGGCGGCGGCTTTCAGGGTCCCGACGACATGCTGGTGGATAATCTGTACGCCGCTCAGAGACACCTCAAGGTGGGAGACAGTTACCAGTTGCTCAACCACCCCTGGCGCATTTGCG
>PMSX01000116.1 GCA_003167495.1 Bryobacterales bacterium
TGTGCGACCCCTGCTTCATGGATGCCAACCAGGTTGGTTTCGTGCATGAGCTGAGCTGGCAGGATATCCAAACGTTGCTTGATAACGCCATTTCGATCAAGCCGCGACGCCAGATGTCTGTGCAGTTCTCGGGCGGCGAGCCAACGTTGTCTCCGTACTTCCTTGACGCCGTTCGTTACGCGCGCAAAGTTGGCTACAACAGCGTGCAAGCCGCCACAAACGGAATCGAATTCGCCAAGCGCCCCGATTTCTGCAAAGAAGCCGCTGACGCCGGCCTCCGTTATGCGTACTTGCAGTTCGATGGCATCGGGAACGAAGCCAATTCGCACCGCGCGGTCGGCAACTTGTTCGACGTGAAGCTCCGCGCCATTGAAAATCTCTGGAGCAACGGTGTGGATATCGTCCCCGTTATTACCATCATTAACGGCGTGAACAATGAGCAAGTCGGACACGTGGTGCAATTCGCGCTCGATAATCCGAAGAAGATTCCGTTCCTTTCGTTCCAGCCGGTTTCGTTCACCGGACGCGACGAAGCCGTCACCGACGAACGCCGCCAAGCGCAGCGGTATACGCTCTCTCATTTGGCGCACGACGTTAAGAATCAAATCGGCATCGGCGAACCCGTTCGCGATTGGTTCCCCATCAGCTTCATGAGCACCTTTTCTGATTTCGCCGACCTGATCCATGGCCCGGCAGCGGATTGGGGACAACTCAGCTGCGGCTGCCACCCGAACTGCGGAATCGGAATGGCGATCATGTGCGACAAGGACACAAAGGAATACGTTCCGGTCACCAAGTTCCTGCATGCCGATCAGTTAGCGAAAGACATTGCGCGCATTAACGATGCGGCTCGTGGACGCTTCCTCTCGGTGGCGGGCGTTACCTTGGCTTTGTTGCGCAACTACGATCCTTTCACTTCACCAACTCACTTTAAGCTCACCGACCTGATGGCGAAGTTCGACAAATGCTTCGGCATGAGCAAGAAGGCGCAAACCGGCGGCTACGGCAAAGTGACGGGCGACCGCACGATGACCGATATCGTCAAACGCCGCAACGACCGTTGGAACTTCCTATTCATTGCCGGTATGTGGTTCCAGGATCTGTTTAATTACGACTTCCGCCGTACGGAACAGTGCATCATTCCCTACGCGACGCAGGAAGGCGAGATTTCTTTCTGCGCCTACAACACAGGCGTGGGCTGGCGCAACATCATCGAAAAGATGCACATGACGGCCACACTCACCAAGTGGTACGAAGATAAGGGCCGCCACGAAATCTTCGCCGGTAACAAGGCTGTGCCACTCGCCGACAAATCGCATAACCTCGTACTAAACGAAGAACACGTACACGCTGCTCGCCAACACGATCTGGACGATAAGGGCATTGCCAAGACCGCCCGTGAAGAGAAAACCCGCAAGCGCGACGAAGCTCTCAAAGCGAAAATCGAAAATGAGAAGATGGCTCGCCTCTATCGGGAACACGTTCTGGGCGAAAAGAAAATCGAAGGGTTCGTACCTCTCGATGGTCTGCTGAATTCCGTCTCCCCCGCCGCAACCAAGCCTGCCAGCGAAAGCAAGCAGGAAGAAGTCGGCGCCATGGGCGACTAAACAAACTTCAAAGCGTTCTCACAAGCCGCCGGGTACTAAGCCCGGCGGTTTATTTTTTGGCACCGCGCCGACACCTACAATAAGCTGTGTAATGCTGAAAGCCAACCAGATCACGGCCCGATACCCTGTCTCCATCGTTTCCGTGCAGGTGATCCTACTGCTGTGGGCGCTGGGGATTTTTGCGTTTCGCTGGTCATCCGGCTTAACAACCGATGCGCGGATGCATTTTGCCGACACCTTTTTGATAGGAAACCTCCTTTTCTTCCTGGCGCAGTTAGGTGCTCCGCTCTATGCCAATCGTGCTCCGCCTTGGGATTGGCTTTGGTACCTCCCATTACTGGCAGTAGGCAGTGTCCTTGCCAGTTCGCTCGGCTTCCTGGGCAGTGAACTACTTGTTTACGGTTCGATTCCCGCCCAAGGTCTTGCGAGCGAGATAAGGTCGGCATCGGTTACCTCGTTTCTCGCTGGCGTGGGAGGCTTTACCTATTTCCGAACGCGTAGACGGCTGCAAGCCCACGCCCAGCAACTAAGAGTGCAGCATGGGGAGTTGGAGCGCGCACGCGAGATGCAGGACGGCCTGTTGCCAAAGAACGTGCCGCAGATTCCGGGCTTCCAGATCTCCGCCGCTTGGAAACCCGCTTCAGAAGTTAGCGGCGACTACTACGACATCCTGCAACTCGACCGTGCCAAGTTGGCCCTGTGTGTAGGCGACGTGGTTGGCAAAGGCATGAGCGCGGCGCTGCTCATGGCGAACTTGCAGGCGGGGTTTCATGCTTTCGCCACGCTTGATCTGCCGCCGAGTGACATCTGCCACCGGCTCAATCAACTCATCTGCAGTAATGTGGCCAGCGGCAAATTCATAACCTTCGTTTGCGCAGTACTCGATGGGACACGCGGTAGGCTGACCCTTGCGCATGCGGGGCACTGCCGTCCGATTTGGTTAAGTTCGTCCGGAGTGCCGCACTTGATCGACGATAGTGGAGCGGCCCTTGGGCTCTTTCCCAATTGGCAATACCACGATTTCGAATACCAACTCGCCTCTGGGGATGTGCTGATCTTCTATACCGACGGCGTGGTTGAGGCCGCAAACCCCGCTGGCGAAGAGTTCGGCGAAGAGCGCCTACAGCAAACCGCTCAACAGCACATTCGCGGGAGCGCCGCCGAAATTCAGGCGGAGATTATGAAGCAAGCGGGCAGTTTCTGTGCGGGCCATTTCCACGACGATGCGACGGTGATCGTGATTAAGACGCGTTGAGGCGGAAGCGCCGATTTCCAATCGGCCGCAGGATGCCATCGTGCCCCACAAATGGCTCAGGGGCAATTTCTTGTTGACAAATAAAACTGTACGGTTTAGTATTTATTTGCAGGCGAGGAATTTCCATCAATGATTCATGTAGCTGGACTTTCGAAGAAGTTTGGAGACTTCACAGCGGTCGATCAAATCTCATTTGATGTGGCGCGTGGCGAGATTTTTGCGTTCCTCGGGCCCAACGGCGCCGGAAAAACGACGACGATCAAAATGCTGACCACGCTGCTGACACCCACAAGCGGAACGCTTGAGATAGACGGCCTGGATCTGCGCACTCACGCGAACGACGTGCGCAAGACCTTCGGCATTGTGTTTCAAGATCCGAGCTTAGATGGCGACATGACCGGTGCGGAAAACATGGAACTGCACGGCATCTTTTATCACGTTCCACGAAAGATCAGAGCCGAGCGTACTGAATATCTCTTAAAGCTGTTTGAATTGTGGGATCGGCGTACCAGCGTTGTGAAGACCTTTTCCGGCGGCATGAAACGGCGGCTCGAAATCGCTCGGGGGCTGCTGCACACGCCCAAGATTTTGTTTCTCGATGAGCCGACGCTTGGACTTGATCCACAGACTCGCAATCAGTTGTGGACCCATGTGAAACGGCTAAACCAGGAAGAGCAAGTAACTGTTTTTCTGACCACGCACTATATGGATGAAGCGGAACGGGTGGCGCAGCGCATTGCTATTATCGATCACGGCAAGATTGTGGCTCAGAATACGCCCGATGGGTTGAAAGAGGAAACGAAAACGCAGTCGCTAGAAGAAGCCTTTTTGTCCCTGACCGGCAACACTATTCGTGACGAAGCCGCTAGCTCTAACGAACAACTCAGACAAATGGCCAAAATGTGGGGAGGTAACCGCAGATGAGCGTCATCTTTATTATGTGGCTCCGCGAGCTGCGCAGATACACTCGATCAAGAGCCCAGATCATCGCATCACTCGGACAGCCCTTGCTGTATTTGCTCGCGCTTGGCTTCGGAATGGGACCGGTCTTTCAGAAGGCGGGCCAAGGCAATTACGTCCAGTTCGTCGCTCCAGGCGTGGTTGCCATGACGGTCTTGTTCAGCTCCATTTTCTCGGGCATTGGCTTGTTGTTCGACCGCCAGTTCGGCTTCTTAAAAGAGACGCTCGTGGCGCCCGTGCCGCGCTTTCAGGTCATGTTCGGCCGCACACTCGGCGCGTCGACCGTTGCGGTCATTCAAGGAACCTTAGTGATGATCGTTTGCTTCATAGCGGGCTTTCGGGTGGTCAGCTGGGTGCAGTTCCCGCTGGCGTTCTTGTTCATGGGTCTCATTGCATGCCTGTTCGCCTCGTTGGGTACCGCCATCGGATCGGCACTGGAGAACATGCAAGGATTCCAATTGATCATGAACTTCCTGGTGATGCCGATGTTCTTTTTGTCGGGTGCGCTCTATCCGATTAACAATCTGCCCAAGCTGTTCAGCATCATCGTGAGCCTTGATCCGCTGGCTTATGGAGTAGACGCGCTACGCACTGTACTGATTGGCAGGAGCCACTATGGCCTTACTTTGGACGTTGAGGTGATGGCGATTGTGGCACTCGCTTTCCTGGGTATTGGCACGAGAATGTTTTCGAGAATCCAGGTCTGAGACCGCACATGGCCAGAACACGAAGCGCCCGCGCACACGAAAAAGTGCTGCGCGTGGCGGCAGAGTTGTTCGCTGAACGCGGCATTGAAGGCACCAGCATGGATGCGATTGCCGAAGGTTCGACAGTCAGCAAGGCTACGATTTATAAACACTGGGCGGACAAAGATGCGCTCCTGCTGGACGTGCTGGAAGAAATCCATGGCTTGAAAACGCGCCCTACCTTCGACTCGGGAGACATAAGAAACGACATCATTGCAGTGTTGGCTTACCGGCCCGAGAAAGATGTCGAACTTCGCAACCGCATCACGCCGCATTTCTTGGGTTATTCGGCGAGACATTCGGAGTTCGGCGACCTATGGCGAAAGCGCGTGATGGAACCGCCGCGCCGCGAACTGAGCCACCTGCTGCGACAAGCAATCAGGAGCGGCGAACTGGAACCAATGGATCTGGAGATGGCCTTGGCGCAATTGCTGGGACCCATATTCTATTGGCATCTTCTTTTGCGTCGATCGCAAGAGAGCCCGCGTCCTGTAGCAAATGCGGTCGTGGACACGTTCTGGCGAGCGTTCGGGCGGAAAAGACGTATGTAAAGTTAGGGGCCAAAAGTAGAAAGCCCGTCCGATGTCCACCGGACGGGCTTTCCACTATTCAATTTCGCGGGGGCGCTTCTTGCGGTTGCGCTTGCGGGCGAGAGCTTCTTTCGTGCGGCGCTTTTCTCCTGGTTTCAGGTAGAACGAATGCCGTTTAATCTCCTTAACGATATCTTCTTGTTGTACTTTACGTTTGAACCGTCGCAGAGCGCTTTCGAGCGTCTCGCCATCTTGCAGATGGACTTCTGCCAATTAAGAATTCACCACCTTCCAGAACCTTTAGTATAGCGTGCAGCCCTGAAAGGCGTCCACGGCCAGTAGCGGCCTGCGGAGTTGCCGGGAGTTATCCCGTTTCTTCCATTACGAGTGTGGACACCGGTTTTTTCACTCTTGTTGTGGTGATCACCAATACGCTAAGCAGGACAAAGAGAGTCCCTAAAACTGTCCGCAGACCAAGCGTCTCACCGCCCAGGAAGTGTCCAACCAGCACGGCCACAACCGGATTCACGTAGGCATAGGTGCCGACCTTCGTCGGCGATTCATGATGAATCAGCCATACATACGCGGTGAAGCCGATGATGGAACCGGCGACAATCAGGTAGAGCAAGGAGAGCCAAGCTCCGCGCGACACACTCTGCAGACGAAAACCACGGAACTCTCCCAGCGCGGCGGCGGTAAGAGCGAGCAACACTCCTCCAGCGAGCATCTGTGCTCCTGAACTCATGACTTTGGACGCCGGAAGCGGGAGCTTGCGTGAAAGCACAGACGATACCGACCAACTCGTCGCTGCAACGATGAGCGCGACCGCACCCGCCGTATCGACCGGAGCGCCGCCGAGATTCAACGAGTGGCTCATCAGAACGGCGACGCCCGCAATCCCGATCAGCAGCGCCAATGCCAGGCGAAAAGTGAGCTTCTGCGTTCGCAGGAAAATGATTTCAGACAACGCCATGAACGCCGGAATCGTGGCGAGCATTACTGCCGCAATGCCCGAAGGTACGCGCTGCTCGGCCCAGAACAACAGTCCGTAATCGACGGCGAAGATCAGCGAAGCGAGCAAGAATACCGACATCCACTGGCGTCCATTCGGTGCGCGCTCGCCTCGCGCAATCATCCACCCGTAGAGAACCAGTCCTGCGACCAAAAACCGCATCGCCGCGAGAAGGAACGGCGGAACTTCCTGGACGCCAATGCGAATCGCCAGAAATGTCGATCCCCATACAAAGTAGATAATTGCGAAAGCCAACAGCGTCATCCACCTCGGGCGATCTGTTTTGGCTTCCATGGAAGATTCCTACCAGCACTTTAGCAACTCCCTCCCTGACCGTTCATATAGATATCGCCGCGCGGCAGAACGCCAAGATTAATGGATGAGGCGTGCCGGGCTTCGACTGTGCCTGCGGTACAAAGAGCGTCCCCATGAAAAAAGGGTGGGAGGAAAGCTCAACGATTCGCGCCTCGCCGTTCTCATCTTTGCCGGTGATCTGCAGGCCGGCACATTCCAAGCGCTCTTGATAGACCGGATTCAGCCCGAAGTTGCAATAATAAGCCTCCATCGATCGTTCTGTCTGATAAGCGGCGGCAGCTTTGCTGCCCGGCTTGATGGCGACTGCCATCGTCATGCCAACCAGAGAGCAGGTTAGCGGGGTGACAAAAAGGCAAGACGCATACGGATCGGTCTCTGCATGGGCCGCATCCGCTAACCCCATCACATTTCGCGCATATTCGATCATCAAATGCTGGGATCCTCCACACGTACCGATAAAGGGAATCTTGTTTTCACGCGCGTAGCGAATTCCCGCCAAGGCCCCGTCAAAACTTCGGTATGGGCTACCCGGGCTGCCGAATAGGCCTTGAAACTTTGGGTATTCTGCCGGTTGATCGGTGGGCAACCAGACAGCCTCCAGCGGTTTTCCTAAAATCTCAGCTGCGTGCTGAATGCCATCGTTAGTAAATGTGTGAGTGGAGTTCTGAGCATTGAAATCGCCGATAATGCCAATTCGTGTCGTCATATCTTGAGAATCGGGCTAAAATGGGCATGTGTCAAATCGAATATTTTCATCGTTGACATGAGCCAGTTCGAACCGTCGATCTCGGCAATGCGCCTTGTAGTGGAGATCGTGAAAACGGGCAAGCTCACGACTGCGGCATCGCGCCTGCATATCTCCCAATCCGGAGCGAGTCACGCCCTCCGACTGCTCGAATCCCAAGTTGGCGCAAGTCTTTTTGTCCGTGAGTGGGAGGGGTTGCGTCTGTCGGAGGCCGGTGAGCGCCTGCTGCCTCACATAGAACGGGCTCTTGTCAGTCTGGACGCAGTGGGTACTGAAGCGGCCGGCATCTCGCAACTCAAAGCGGGTAGCCTTCGGGTTGCCGCCGTTCCCAGCCTCCTGGCCACGATGCTGCCCGCGGTTCTGAGGGAATATGGCGCCCGTTACCCAGGCATCGAGCTGTCAATATTCGAAGGGACCGATGACGAAGTAAGGGCCTGGATTCTTTCCGGGCTGGCACATGTGGGATTTGCGGCATTGCCGGTAGAGGGCGTCTCGGCCGAGGAAATTTTTCAGGATGAGTGGTTGGCGCTGGCTCCAGACGAATTGTTCGCCGGAAAATCGTCCATCACGCTGCGCGAGCTGGCACGGCATCCGTTCCTGATGTCTGGCGGCGGGTGTGAAACGCACATCCAACGGATATTCTCATCCGCGGGCATCGAAATCCCCGACCATCTTACGGTGAAACAGCTCCCCACCATTCAGGCCATGGTTGCCGAGGAGCTGGGCGTGAGTTTGGTACCGAGCCTCTCCGTTTCGAACATGCATAAAGGCAGCCGCGCACTTCGCCTAAAGCCGCGCCTGTTTCGACGGATCGGAATGCTTCGTGCCGTGGGAGGCGCTTCGACGCCGGCGCTGGAAGCATGGGTGACATTCACGAGGAGCCAGCTGAGACGAGGAAGCGCTCCGGCGCGGAACAATTCTTCCGCCGGAAGAAAGGGCTCCTCTTAGCGATGCTTAACTGCAAGCGCGGACGAGTCCGCCCGCTTCAGAAGTGTTTAGAGGACTATGGCTTTTGGTGTTAGACTACGATCCATGACTGAGGTGCCGCGGTTCGGATCAAGCCATAGGAAAACAGCTGCAGCCATGAAGATCGTCTCGGCGATCGCTCTCATTAGCGCCTTTTTGTTGGGAGCGCTCATAACCTCGGCTGCTCCGGCCCAATCGATGGAGCAGCAAATTGTCCCCAAAGAGCGTGAGGGGCTGGACGCTCTTAAGGCTGGTAACTTGGAGCTATTTGGAAATCTAACGGCGGATGATGCAGTGTTTATTGATACGCACGGTTCAGCCACTAAGGCGCAGGTGCTCCGGAACGTCACAGGGTTCAGACTCGCGGACTATTCCATGGAAGACGTGAAATTCGTGCAGATTTCATCGAAGTCCGGTCTTATCACTTACAAAATCAGAGAGAGCGGAACTTCCCACGGCAAGGAATTTACAGCGCAGGCCTATGTTTCCTCCATCTGGACAAAACGAAGAGGGAACTGGGTCTGCGTGTTTAGCCAGGAAAGTATTGCTAAATAAGGCGGCCATGAGCAACATCTGGGCGGCAAAATCACCATGATGATGACGCACGGCGAAATGCCGGCTCCCAACAACACGCCGCCGAGCTGGCAGAAGGCCATCCTCACGCCCGCATTGCGATCGGCGAGACGGAACTCCTAGGTGCCGACATTCCGCCGGATCGTTTCCAACCTATACGCAGCGCCTATCTTTCACTGAATGCCGACAGCATAGAGGAAGCAGAGCGCATCCACGCGCTGCCAGCCGATGGCGGGGAAATCTTTATGCCGCTACAGGAAACTTTTTTCGCTTACCGCTTCAGCATGCTCAGAGACAAGTTCGGCACCTCATGGATGATCATCCACGAGCGTCCAATGCCGCAGAACGCCTAAGCAAATCGCTGTGCTGCTTGCTTCCATAACCAGCTACGCCTAGCCAGCTATGCTATTGTATTTGAAGCATGCCCAAACACCAGAACGACCGCCTTCAGGGAACTTTGGATCTGTTGATTCTCAAGATTCTGGCCAAATCCACCGCATCGCATGGATATGCCATCGCGCAGCGAATTCATGAGTTGACGGGGGATCGCTTGCGGATCGAAGAAGGATCTTTGTATCCGGCACTTCATCGGATGATGAATGACAAGTGGCTGAAGGCGGAATGGGGCATGACCGAGACCAATCGTAAAGCCCGCTTTTACAAAATCACTCCGTTAGGTTTGCGGCAATTAGAGCAAGAACAGAATCGCTGGCTTGAACTGACTAGTGCCGTCGCCCAGGTCTTGAAACTCGCTTAGGAGTGTGCAGATGTCTATTTTTGGAAAACTCTGGAACAGCATCTTCTCACGCAATCTCATTTCCGAGATACAGCAAGAGATCGAAACACATGTGGCTCTGCTTGAAGAGGAGGGTCGCGCAAAAGGATTGGGCACGCAAGATGCTCAGACACTAGCGCGGCAACGTTTCGGCAGCGCGGGCAACCATTTTGAATACACTCGCGATGTGAGCCTGTCTAGCTGGCTCGACGATCTCGCCCACGATGTGCGCTTCGCATTGCGGCAGATGCGCAAGAACTTGGGATTCACTGTCGTGGCAGTGTCAGTCATTGGCCTGGGGATCGGGTCAGTGACGACGATATTCAGTCTGGTCAATGCCGTGCTGATTCACTCACTGCCATATGACGATCCGCATCGGCTGGTCTATCTTTGGACTCCCAACCCATATTTGGACCGGTAGTGCCGCGGGAACTCGCACCCGGTTTCCCCGACTTCTATGAATGGCAGCGCACGAGTCGCTCATTCTCTTCCCTTTCGATGGTTAATCAGAGAATGGTCAATCTCGCGAGTGGCGGCACCGTTAAACGAATCGGTAGCGCATTCGTCACGGGAAGCTTCTTTGAAACGCTTGGGGCTAAACCGAAGATAGGTCGCGCCATCACCCAACAAGACGATCAGCCCGGCCGCGGCAACGTTGCGGTATAGGTGACGCAGTTTGGCGTGAACAGTTTTCCGGTAAAGATGACGCAATCGGACAGACGATTGTTGTTAACCGGGAAAAATATACCGTGATTGGAGTTATGCCGAGTTCCTTTGGATACCCATTCGACGGAGACATTCCTTTGGTTGCGCCCGGCTTCCGGCGCACGGAGTTGTGGATTCCGCTGGCTCTCGATGCGGCACGGAAGACAGATCGGAGAAATTTTGACAATGTCGATGCGGCGCTAGGGCGTCTTCGTCCGGGCGTTTCTGTGAAGCAGGCGCAAACAGAACTCACAGTCATCGAAAAGCGCTTGGACGTGCTGAACCCAGAAGGCCTAATGCGAGGCTGGCTAGCCTTGGTCGCCCCATTCACAGAAACGATTCTCGGCCCCGTGACCAAGATGCTTTGGCTGCTGATGGCGGCTGTCGGACTCGTTCTAATGATTGCGTGCGGAAACATCGCGAATTTGTTGCTAGCGCGCGTCAGCGGCAGGCTTACAGAAATCGCTCTTCGTACAGGACTCGGCGCCGGCCGCAATCGGCTTCTGCGGCAGATGCTCACGGAGTCACTCGTACTGGCTTTCCTCGGTGGGGCAATCGGTGTGGCCGTCACATTCGGCGCAGTTCGCGTACTCGCGCAACTCAATCCGGGAAACATTCCACGTTTCGATCAGATGTCCGTTAATTTGCCGGTCCTCGTGCTGGCGTTAGCGGTATCTGTCTTGAGCGGGGTCCTCTTCGGTCTCGCACCGATGACTGCGGCCTGGCAGACAAACCTCAGCGGATTACTAAAAAGCGGCAATCGGGGGATGACTGGGAGTTCAAACCGGCTGCGGCACGGCTTAATTGTTGCAGAGGTTGCCCTGGCTTTCGTCTTGCTAGCGGGCGCTACTTTGCTCATTCGCTCCTACCTGGAGCTGCAAGCGCAGAACTCGGGTTTTTCCAGTTCCACGCTGACGATGAACCTGCCACTCGACGGCCGCTACGGCAAGCCCGAGCAGAGAACAGCGTTCCTTCTTCCTCCAATTCCTGGAAAAGCTACGCAGCTTGCCGGGAGTCGTGAGCGCGGGTGCCGGTAGTGATCTCCCACTGGATCACTCAGAAAGCGTAGGTGACGTGGAAATAAAAGGAGTTCAGAAGCCGAAAGACCTGATTGATCAACGATGGGTGACGCCTGGGTATTTCGAGGCACTTGGTCAGGCTCTCGTGGCTGGCCGTTCTTTTGATGAGCGCGACATGAAGAATGTCGCTTCTGCAATAGTAGTCAACCAGGCATTTGTTAACGCCTTCATGCGCGGCCGCGACCCGCTGACCTATGAAGTACGATCAGGTTCCAATCTTTCCAGCAGGCCTTGGGCATCAGTCGTAGGTGTGGTCGCCAATATCCGGCACTCGACATTGGAGGAAAAACCTCGGCCCGAATATTATCAGCCCTATCGACGGAACTTCGATTCCTGGAGCCTGCACTTTGCAATGAAAGTGCGGCTTCCTGAGCAGATAGTGCTCCCGTCCATACGCAAGACCCTCCACGATCTCGACCCCGCCTTGGCATTGGATGACGTTCGTACTATGAAAGAGCGCATGGCTGAAGCAAATGCGCGACGGTGCTTTCAAATGGTCCTCCTTACAGCCTTTGCCATGCTCGCCGTTTTTTTGGCCATGATTGGCATCTACGGTGTCATTGCGTTTTCCGTCCGGCAACGGACTCCAGAGATCGGTCTCCGTATGGCTCTCGGGGCGTCATCGCATCAGATACTGCTCATGGTTGTGAAGCAAGGTCTAAATCTAGTTGTGATCGGACTAGCAATGGGAGTTGCCATCTCCCTTGCACTGACGCGCACCATAAGCGCGTGGCTGTATGGCATAGGTCCGAACGATCCTCTGACATTTGTTCTGCTTCCGTTTCTGGTCCTGGTGGTTGCCGGCTGTGCCTGCGCAATTCCCGCAGTCACCGCAAGCCGGGTAGATCCGGCTATTGCAATCAGGACCGAATAGAGCGTCTACGCTTGCGCCGAATCTTGCACAGTAATCAGACCTTGTGCTTGTTCCGCGCGCAGGCGCTTCTTATCGAACTTGCCCACGCTGGTTTTCGGAATCTCCGCAAGAAACGCCCAGCGCTCGGGAATCCACCACTTCACCACGCGGCCATTTAGAAAAACGCATAGCTCGCTGGAGCCAACGTTGCTCCCTTTCTTCAAAACTACACAAGCTAGTGGCCGCTCATCCCAGCGGGGGTCGGGAACACCGATGACCGCGGCCTCCACTACATCGGGATGCGCCATGATTGCATTCTCCAGATCGATGGACGAGACCCATTCTCCGCCGGATTTGATAACGTCTTTGGCCCGATCCTTGATCTGGACGTAGCCAAGCGAATCCATGCAACCCACGTCACCAGTCCGCAACCAGCCATCATGGAACCTCTCAGCGGCGTCCTCTCCGTAGTAGGAGCCAGTGATCCAAGGGCCGCGCGCCTGAATCTCACCGATTGATTCACCGTCAGCGGGAGCGACCTGATTGTTGTCGTCAACGATACGTAATTCCACACCTGCCACAGTGCGTCCGGCTTTCGCCCGATACTCTATCTCTTCAGAGGCGAGGCACCCTTTAGGAGGGTACGCGACAGTCGCGAAAGGGCTGGTTTCCGTCATTCCCCACAACTGCAGAATCCTAAGGCCGTGGCGTTCCTGGAAGCCTTCGATGAGACTTCGTGGCACGGCTGAACCGGCACACAGCACTATCCGCAGAGATGAGAGGTCCACGGTATGGGAGTCAGCGTAGCGCAGGACGTCCATCCAAATGGCCGGGACACCTCCAGCCACGCTGGGACGTTCTTCGGCGATCAAGCGGCATAGCGGTTCAGCCTGCAGAAACCGGTTTGGGAATACACAGTCGCTCCCAGCCAGCCACGCCGCATGGAGCATGCCCCACGAATTGGCGTGAAACATAGAGGGCGCCGCCAGCAATCGGTCGTTCTCGCAAAGTCCCGCGCAATTCGCCGAGTTCACGGCCATAGAATGTAAGTAGATTGACCGGTGGCTGTACACAACGCCTTTCGGATTTCCTGTAGTGCCGCTCGTATAGCACATAGCCGCCGCGCTACGTTCGTCCAATGCGGGCCACGCAAAATGCGCTTCTTCCGCAGCCAAAATCTCCTCGTAGCCGACACACTCACCTGGGAGGTTCTCCGAGGTAGCGCCGACGACCAGGTAGTGCTTGACCGTTTTGAATTTTGCGGCCGCCTTTGCGAGCAGTGGTACGAGACTCGCGTCAACAACGATGGCACGGTCTTCCGCGTGGTTCACGATATAGGAGAGCTGGTCCGGAAAGAGCCGAAAATTGAGAGTGTGCAGCACGGCGCCCATGCCAGGCACCGCGAAGTACGCCTCCAGGTGCTCGACTGTGTTCCAGCAAAAAGTGCCGACGGGGTCGCCCGGTCGAATGCCGAGACGCCGCAAGCCCGCAGCCAGGCGCGTCACTCGCGATGCCGTCTCTCCATAAGTTGTGTGTCGAACCTGGTGGCCATCAAACGCTGCGATCCGGCTGTTCGAGTAAATGGCCGCGCCGTGTTGAAACAGCGAGTTGACCGTGAGTTGCCGGTCCTGCATCGTCGCGTGTATACCTGATCCCATTTTTGGCCCTCCGGGATTTAGAGCAGTATACACCTAGCCAGTGATGAGTGAGACTTCCGGACTGCGCCGATTGCCAATCGGCTCGCAGGATGCCATCCCGACCCACAAATGGCGTGCCCGCTACATCATCTGGCTCCGGCGACGACCCAAGCTCCGTTGCGTTTGGTAAGAACGTACGTCACCAGCGCTTCCGGTTGTTTCTTCTGGGCGCCATCGGAAAACACTTCCTCTGTCGTGCGGCGGCATTGGACGGTTGCTTGGCCATCACTGATTTCTGGAGCCGAAACGGGAGAAATTTTCATTGAGAGGGTCTTGGTAGCCAGTAATTGAGACTTGATGGATCGCCGGTCCAGATTGGCATACAGCGCCACAATCGAATCGACATCTTTCGCATTCCAGGCGTTATTCAAGCGCGCGATCACGTTTAGAATGGTGGCGGCGTCCGCTGCTTTCGATGTTTGCGCCTGGCGCAAATCGGCCAAAGCCTCAGCCGCGGGGCCGCGATGCTTTCCGGAAGGAAACTGGGCCAGGTAGTTTTCAATCGAATTCTGTTCAGTTAAGCGCACGGATTTCCAAGCGGACTCCTCGGCTATCTCCAATTTCTCGGCTTCAGCGCGATGATCCAGATCGGCCATCAAGGCGCGCGCGGTTTCTTGATGAACGCCGGCGGGATACTTGTCGAGGAAAGACTGTACGGCCGCTGAGTTGTTTTTGTCGACCTCATCCCAAGCGCTTCGCTCCGCTTGCGCTCGTTTGGTGCGGTCCAAATCCTCCAGCCTCTCATTAGCCTCTCGACCGTGCGGCGTGTCGGGATAGGTCGAGACGAATGCCTGCAATGAGGCGGGGTTGGTCTGGTCGACTTTCTGCCACTCCAGCCGTTGGATCTCGGCCTGGGCGTCGAGGCATGCACGCTTGCTGGATACTTGAGAACAAAATCCTTTAGAGAACTAATCCCACCTTCTGCACTGAGCCGACTCCAATCCAACTCCTCACTTGATTGAGGCTTCCGAGCCGGGACGAAAACCTCAACCTGAGTGTGCTCAACGGGGTGGTCTGCGTGGCCAGCTTCGGTCGGCGGAACAACCGGAGGAGGGTGAATTTCCGTTGGGGCCGCACTGACATGAGAAGAGCCCGTTATTCGTTTAGCTGCTGCGTCATCGGATGACTCCGCGCTCGCGGGCGCGTTGCCGTAAGGCGGCTTTGTCGCACTTTCAAAGTGTAGGTGACGGAACGCCCATTGCGCGGCTACTAACATCACTACTGTGACGGCCGCGGACACCGGAACTTGCAGGGATCTCCAATCAACCTTACGAGGCGGACCGACTCTGGTCTTGCTTGGAAGCAGCGCGGCCGGCTGAATGGGTACCGTGATCTCCGGAAGACGAACCGCCACTTCCCGGCTCTGAGTTTCCTTTTCCTTCGGCGTGGTTATTGAATGGGCCTCCAATGCAGGTTCGGGAGCTGCCTGTCCGTTCTTGCCAAGTTCCAGCTCGACACTCTCGGAGAGGGTCTTGGCCGCGCTTTCCTCCTCCTGCGAGGCGTGAATGTCTTTCCAGATTGCCGCGGAGGCTAGCTGCTCTTTGTCAAGGTGGTTAACCTCACTGATCAACGATGCCGCGATCCGCCAGTTTCGCGGGGCCAACTCTGCAGCCTCCTTGACACTCCTCTGCAGCACTTGCTCCTCGAGAGATTGCACACCCCGACTAATGTTGACGGCTTCTCTGAATTTACCTAGGGCGTGGACAAACCGGTCCTGCTCAAAAGCACCCCTGACCTCGGCAAGCAAAAGTTCGACGTGTGTTCGTCTTCCGTCAATATCGTGAAGGTGCAACCTGCCCGCTTGCAGACCGTTCTCGGGTTCAGGCGACGGCGTGGCGGAGGCGTCGAGAGGACGAACTTCCATTTTTATGGACTATCTTAACTCACTATCATGCAGGTTAGAGTGGCTGAGACTCAGCCTTCGAAAAACTACTATAGTACGAATCTTCCATTAATACACATAAAAATAGTGGCAAACCCTTCAAATTAGGGCGAATGGTGCTACGATTTACGTTGCTTTTTTGTTTCGAGCACTCATAATTATGTCTAAACTAGCCAAAGCGCTTCTATTAGTGACAACTTCAGTTTTCAGTTTGTGGGGGCAAGCGGTACCCATTTCGAGTGTCCCTGGCTTGGCCAGCGTGGCGTTTCCGCTAGTTTCGTGCAGCGGCAAAACATCACTTGGCTGCGCCATCCCTAATTTGTACGGACCGCACGGTTTGACCTTGCCGGATGCGATCTATCCGGCCCATTTTATGTCGTCCGTTATCTCGAACTTCGCAGCTTTGAATACCGAAATCGGTACGCAAATGACTTTGCTGCCGCTCGCGAGTCAAGCTTCCGGCTTCGTTTACGAATTCGATAAGAACACCGGCTTATTCATCAGATCGGCGGAGAGCTTTGGACCGGTTCTAACCGAACGAGGTGAAACAATTGGGCGGCATAAATTCTTTTTTGGAGCCACCGCTCAGAGATTCCGCTTTAGCAAAATGGATGGAATCGATTTACATAACTTCCAGTCGGTATTCACGCAAACTCCCGGCAGCGCACCAGCAGCGCTGCGCCCAGTGGAGTCGCAGTTTATTTCCACACAGGACTCTGTCGATCTCAAGGTGAATCAATTTACGTTGTTCGGAACAGTGGGACTGACGAATCGAATCGATATCTCGGTAGCGATACCGCTGTTACAAGTTGGAGACAACGTGAATTCGATTGCAACCATCAATCGGATTGAGAACACCGAGCTGGTTGTTACGCCGGGTGCTTCCGGCCCGGTCGTCAGCTGCTGTAGCGCAGGCGGCCCAGGCCCTTATGGACCGGTTTACGCCAACTTTTTCGATCCAAACAATAAGCAAGGGAGCGTGGTTCGCGAGTTCTCAAATAACCAGTATTCGTCGGACATTCTCACTAATCCGACCAAAACGGGAAACCTCTATTGGGATCCGAGTAAAAATAATGCCTCGGGATTGGGCGATGTGACTGTAAGAGTAAAGGGCAGGATCTACCGCAGCGACCGGTTGACCATTTCTCTTCTGACGGATCTTCGTTTTCCGACTGGTGATGAAACAAATTTCCTGGGTTCGGGGGCTTGGGGAGTAAAACCCTTCGCCGCCGCTTCCTTTCGCACAGGGTGGTTGACCCCTCACGTGAACCTGGGCTACCAGTGGAACGGAGCCTCGCTACTCGGAGGGAATATCTGGAATGGCACTACGGGCAACCTTCCCGGGTATGCGTTTTTTTCCGTAGGCACGGATCTGGGAGTGACGAAGGGATTGACTCTAGCCATCGATTACCTGGGTCAGGAACTGATTAATGCGCCGCGCGTGGAAACGAGCACTTACACTTCTTCCGGTCCTCTGGTGAGCACCGGACAAGTTGGCACCTTCCCCACTCTTGTTTCGGGTTCGACTCAGACTTACAACCAAAGCAATGTAGCTGTCGGCGCAAAGTATGCGTTGTTTGGCCGCCTGCTTCTGAGCGGCAACATCTTAGTGGCCGTGAACAACGGAGGACTTCGGCAGAGAATCACTCCGCTCATCGGCATTTCCTACGTATTCTGAGGGCGATTCGTACTTTAGGTTCCCCGGGCAGGCGGCGTTCTAAACTGGATTCACCAGATTATCCATGTTTAAGGAGTTGTGCGATGAGAGCTCGCTTGGTTCTAACCGCTGCACCGCTTTTCTTTTTTGCTAACGCCGTATGGGCACAAACGATTCCGCCGGCCGTGAAGTTGGCCGAGGATTCGATAAATGGCGAAAATATTCGAGCGCATGTGAGATTTTTGTCCGATGATCTGATGGAGGGTCGCGGGCCGGGCCTGCGCGGCAGTGAGCTGGCGGCGGGGTACATTGCCACGGAGTTTGCGCTATATGGATTGAAGCCGGGCGGCGACAATGGTACCTATTTGCAGGCCATCAACTTTGTGGGGATGAAGGTTATTCCCGCGCAGACGAGCTTTACGCTCGCATCCGAGAAGAGTGGGGCGACTGATCTCGCCTATGGCGATGACTATACAGTGAGTAATCAGACGCTGACGCCGAGTGTCACCATCGACGCCCCAATTGTCTTCGTGGGGTATGGAGTGAAGGCGCCGGAGTTTCAGTGGAACGACTATGCCGGTGTGGATGTCAAGGGCAAGGTGATTCTTTGCATCGTGGGCGATCCGCCTTCCGATGACCCGAAGTTTTTTGCCGGCAAGGCGCTGACGTACTACGGTCGCTGGACGTACAAGTTTGAGCAGGCGGCGCGAATGGGTGCGGTGGGCGCGCTGATTATTCATCGTACGGATCTGGCCAGCTACGGGTGGGAGGTAGTGAAGAACTCATCTACCAGCGAGAAGACCTATCTTAAGGAGGACAAAAACCCGCTCCTGCAGGCGGCGAGTTGGATTCAGCTGGAGGTGGCGCGAAAGCTCTTTGCGGCCAGTGGTCTGGATCTGGATACGGAGATGACAGCGGCCGGCAAGCGCGGGTTCAAGGCGGTAGAGTTACCTGTGCGATTGAAGGCGCATGTAGAGACGACGGTTCGACCCTTCCGTTCGGCGAATGTGGTGGGGATTCTGCCGGGGGCCAATGCTTCCGGCAAAGACCAGGCGGTGTTATATACAGCACACTACGACCATCTTGGGTTTGTACCGGGGATGCCGGGCGATAACATTTACAACGGGGCGGCAGATAATGCAACTGGCTGCGGCATGATTCTAGAGATGGCGCGGGCGTGGACGCAATCTGGGATTCGGGCTCCGCATTCGGTGATCTTTGCCGCAGTGACGGCGGAGGAACAGGGACTGCTGGGATCGGAGTATTTAGGACAGCATCCGCCGGTGCCCGCAGGACAGATTACATTGGATATCAACTACGACATGATTTTGCCTATCGGCATTCCGCGGGAGGTGAATGTGAATGGCGCGCAGCGCACGAGCTTTTTCACAACGGTGGAGGCGACCGCGAAGCGATTTGGTTTGAAAATTGTTCCTGATCTGCGGCCGGAGGCTGGGACCTACTATCGTTCCGACCACTTCAGCCTCTCGCGGGTCGGGATACCGTCGTTCTCGGTCGATACCGGCGATCTGTATGAAGGACATGACGCCGCGTGGGGACACAAGCAACTGATGGATTTCGAAGAGCACGACTATCACAACTTCAGCGACAATTATCACGCGGAGTGGGACTTTCGCGGGAACGCGAAGTTGATTCGGTTCGGTATGGAGCTGGGATGGGAGGCCGTGAGCGCTCCTGCGGCGATACAGTGGAATATGGGAGATGAGTTTGAGGCGGCGCGCAAGGCTAGCTCCCAATAGAGCGGATGGTACCGTTTCCGGACGCTGTGGCAGTCTCCACCTTTGCTTGGTCGAGGCTCGAAATATGGTAAGTCAAGGGATAGACGGATTGAGCGGCGCTGGGCGTAAATTGATAAACTCGGTTCTGCAAGCTAACAGGAGTTCAGTTCGTGCGACTTCGCCTAGCCGGTTCCCTCAGAGTATTTGCCGCGCTTCTTGTAATCGTGGGCAGATCGAACACCAGCGTTGCAGCCGGCTCAAAATCGCAGAGCGGCACGCCCGACGAACAGTCGGCTGCGCGATTCAATGCTGCCACTACGCTGGTGCTTATTCCAGCAAACGTCACGGATTCGCTAAACCGCTTCGTGCTAGGACTTCGCAAGGAGGACTTCCACGTTTTCGAGGATGGCGAAGAACAGACGATTGCGCACTTTTCCGGCGAAGACGCGCCGTTGTCGCTTGGCCTGGTCTTCGACTGCAGCGGCAGCATGGACGACAAGCTGCGAACTTCGCGCCAGGCAGCGCTGCAGTTTCTCAAAACGATGAACGCGCAGGACGAAGCGTTTCTGGTTGAATTCAGCAATACGGCACAACTGGAGGTCGAGTTTACGAGCAAGCTCGAGCAGATTCAAGATAAGTTGACCGCGTTGCAGCCCGGTGGTCTGACCGCAATGATTGATGCCGCTCAGATGGCGCTGCATGAGATGAAAAAGGCAAAGAATCCGCGAAAGGCGATTCTGATTATCTCCGACGGCGGCGACAATCACAGCCGCTACACCGAGAACGAGATTAAATCTCTGGTGAAGGAAGCCGATGTAATGGTATATGCCATCGGCATTTACGATCGATCCTTCCCCACCGAGGAAGAACGCCTGGGCCCGGAACTGCTGGGCGAGATCGCAGAATTGACGGGAGGGCGGGCGTTTACGGTAGAGAATCCTAATGACCTGGCCGATGTGGCGACCAAGATCGGGGTCGAACTGCGAAACCAGTATGTGCTGGGTTATCGCCCCAGCAAAATAGATCGCGACGGCAAATGGCGTAAGATCAAAGTGAAGTTATTGCCACCGAAAGGACTGCCGCCACTCCGAGTGTATGCCAGGACCGGATATTACGCCCCCGAAGAATAGCCGGGCGCTCAGTTTTTCTCTGTTTCTAAAGTACGCGATCTGGGCCGGGGCTGTGGCCGCCGTGCTGGCTCAACCTTTTGCCGGACACGCGGCGTGGCAGACTTCACCTCTCCAGTCCGAAGCCGCGCATTCCGCGTCTGCCCAGTCGCAGCCTGCTCCGCCTCAGTCCCCGTCGGGCGCGGCTCCAGCGCCGCCGGCCACTACCAGCCCGCAACAACCCACCGAGCAGGACGGCACATTTGTCATTCGCACCGACGTGGATGAAGTTCTGCTCCACGCCACGGTGGTGGACGACAGGCAGCACATTGTGACCAACCTTGATCGCAATGCGTTCACCGTATTCGAGGACGGCAAACCGCAGAATGTCGTTTCCTTCCGTCACGAGGACATCCCCGTGGCCATGGGCATCGTGATCGACAATTCAGGCTCGATGCGGGAAAAGCGAGCCAAGGTGAACCAGGCTGCGCTCAACCTGGTGCGGACTAGCAATCCCCAGGACGAAGTCTTTGTGGTGAACTTCAACGACGAATACTATCTCGACCAGGATTTCACCAACGACCTGCTGAAGTTAAAGGAGGCGCTGGAGAAAATTGACGCCAAGGGTGGAACCGCGCTCTATGAAGCCGTCGTCGCCTCCGCCGACCACCTCGCCCGAAACGCCCGGCTGGAGCGTAAAGTGTTGTTCGTAGTAACCGACGGAGAGGACAATGCCAGCCGCGAAACCTTGGAGGAAGCGGTGAAGCAGTTGCAGGAGGAAAACGGTCCCTCGGTATATGCGATCGGCATCCTCGGGGATGAAGACCACCCCAAGCGAGCCAAGCGCGCTTTGGAGATCATTGCGCAACGAACCGGAGGCTTGGCGTTTTTCCCCAAGACCCTGGACGAGGTAGATGAGATCAGCCGGCAAGTGGCGCACGACATCCGCAATCAGTACACCATCGGCTACAAACCGACGAATCCCAGGGCAAGCGGCGGTTTCCGGGCCATCCGCGTCGAGGCCAAGGCAAAAGGGCACGGCAAGCTCGTGGTCCGCACCAAGAGCGGCTACTATGCAGGCGCGCAACCGGCGTCCGGCACGAAGTGAACACGTAGAAAAGGTAGCCAATGTGCGGTGCTTCCAGTTGTCACCTCAAGTGAACCCTGATGGATAAGGAAAGCAGTTCCTGGAGTTTCAATGGCGGGAATCGAACGGGATGCTGACCTCCGCAACAGTGCGTGAACGCCTGGCGGTATAGACCCACTGCCTCACTGCGGAAATCGCGGACTCACCCAGAATTGGATTGCCTCCCAGCAGCTCGACCCTCTCCACGCTGCCCTTGGCTGAGATAGTGACCTGCAAACGCACAGTTCCGCCAATCCCTAGCCTCCGCAGTGTCTCTGGATATTCTGGCTCCACGCGTCTAATCAGTCGCCTTGGTGTTTCATCGCC
>PMSX01000279.1 GCA_003167495.1 Bryobacterales bacterium
CGGGCTTCCCCAATGGCGTGACTGGGCGCGAACTAGCGCAACTCTCCTATTTGCAGGCGCTCAAGTTCGGCGCGGAGTTCGTTGCGCCCTGCAATGTGACGAAATTGAAGCGTGACGACCGTCTCTACCAAGTGCGGACTGGCGAGGGCGACGTTGCTATCAGTAAAACGGTGATCATCGCCACGGGTGTTTCCTACCGCTTACTCGACGTAGAAGGATCAAATGACTTGCTCGCTTCCGGCGTTTACTACAATGCCACGCGGTCGAGGCACGGATGTGCAAGAACTGGCCGGTGCACGTGATCGGCGGAGGCAACTCAGCCGGGCAAGCAGCGATGTTCCTTACGCAGTACGCGCGAAAAGTTACCCTCGTGGTGCGGGGTAGTGATTTGCGCAAGAGCATGTCCTCGTATCTCTGTGATCGGGTGGCGGCAAATCCGGAGATAGAGGTTCGCTACCGTACCCAAGTAACGGCCATCGAGGGCACAGAACACGTTGGCGCTGTTCACTTGCGTGACGATGATGGAAATATTGCCCGCGAGGAGACGACGGGTGTTTTTATCTTCGTCGGCGCCAGGCCGAGAACGGATTTCCTGCCGGCCGAGTTGGCGCGCGACAACAAAGGCTTTGTGTTGACTGGTTCGGAAGTGGCAAAGTTAGAAAGTTGGAAGGAACAGCGGCTACCCGAGGCACTCGAAACGAGATTGCCGGGAGTATTTGCGAGTGGCGATTGCCGCAGCGGTACTACCAAGCGGGTGGCTCTTGCCATCGGTGACGGCGCGCTGGCGGTCAGCTGCGTCCACAATTTGCTAGGCACGTACCCGACATGAACCTCTCGACCGCTGCTAAATCTCGAAGGAGCCGCCGTTTTCGCTCTGGGTCTCTTCGCCTACCATTGGAGCCACGGCAGTTGGCCTCTGTTTGTGGTACTTCTTTCTTTTGCCCGATCTCTCCACGATTCGCTACGCGATCAGCGTCCGTTTGGCAACGACCACCTACAATGCGGTCCACACGTATGTCGGACCCTTGTTGTTTGCGGCTTACGCTTTCGGATTGGATCATCAAACTGGCTTGAAACTCTCGCTCATTTGGACCGCCCACATCGGTTTGGACCGAATGTTTGGGTTCGGTTGAAGTATCCAACTTAGTTCAAGGACACCCACCTGAATCCCGAACGGCACTTACTTAGGAGTTGAGCGACCTGCTGCTATTTACCGAGGCAATTCTCGCAAAGCCCAACGGAATACAGATCGTGTTATCGCGGCTTGCGCCTCGGACCAACGAACGTAGAGACAATGACCTGTAAGCGATTCCGATGGCCAAGGGCTTCTTGGAAGTCAAGGAATTGAAGAGTCTCTATGGTAAGCGAAGGCGGTGGTCAACCACCGTTCGTAGAAGCTTATCGACGAACACTGGGCTCGTCAGGCGAAGTAGGTCATGCGCTGATTTCGGTGGGGTCGCAGTGATTTTGAAAAGATCTTGCATGAACAATAATCTAGCGGCTGCGTGAAGGTTGGGCAGAGCGTTTAGCGACGCCTAGGGCTGCGACGCCGGTTTAGGGGTAAGGATGCTGGTGAAGATTGCACGATATTGGAGGGAGACCAACACCCAAAGGACACAGGCCAACAGTCCCGGTCCGATCCCAGAACCTGATTCGAACATTAAGTGAAACGCCAGAATGTTGTAGAGTTCAGCCGCGAGCAGAATCAACGCAAGCGGAACAAAGTAGCCCGAGAGCAGCAACAGGCCCCCAACCACTTGGACTGCGAAGAAGAAGGCAGCAAAGTGTGAGACGCTGACTGCTACTAGGAACTGGAGGGCCAGCGGCTCCGACGGTGGCGGCTGGGGGATGAAGTGGAGAAAGCCGTTTAGGCCAATTACCGTGAACAAAAGACCGAGCAAGTAGCGTGCAACAATTGAAACGATTTTCATAGGGCAACTCCTTCGAGAGAATAAACGAGACCACCTTTGTCTGGGCATCGTAGATGCCTACCGGTA
Source organism: Bryobacterales bacterium (assembly GCA_003167495.1). Classification (GTDB taxonomy): domain Bacteria; phylum Acidobacteriota; class Terriglobia; order Bryobacterales; family Bryobacteraceae; genus Bog-105. Next base: position 1,998 of record PMSX01000279.1, read on the forward strand.
GCAATGATGAGGTGTGGGATGGTGTCAATGGGTCAGGGCCTGGGGCTCGCGGGCATCTCGGAGGCCCGCGCCATTGCTTGCGTGTCGATATATTCCTTGATGTGCGCCACTTTGCCATCTCGAACGGTAATGTCGAAGACCCACTCGTCCTTGTACGGCTTATTCGTAGCATAGATTTTTCCCGTAGCGACGCCGATGACCAGAACCCGGTCTCCCTGCGCCACGAATTCGGGGGGCTTTGGGTATTTCATTTCCACCTCTTTGGACGCCTTTTTAAGCACGGCCGCCAATTCCGCGCGCCCGCGGTACGTGCCGGCCAGCGACCAGCCCTCGCCTGGAATGATCCACTCAATATCTTCGGCGGCCAACGCCAGCAGATCGTGCTCATTGTAGTTGCCCATTGCTGCAAAAAAATCCTTCACAAGCTGGATATTCTTTTCGATGCTCATTGAAATCTCTCCTTTGTCCTTACATCAAGTCTGTCCTATCTAACCGGACGTTTCGGAATCATTCCGTCCCGGGCCAAAACACACAGAGGTAGATCGATTACTGCTCCTTCTTGAAGACATCCTGGAAGATGAGGCGACCTCAAGTTTTGCCACCCTCGTTGAGCTTTCCCAGCTTGACTGGTGCGAACCCGAGTTGTTTGGCCAATCCGCCACGGGGGCGATCGCGTCCTCGTCGTCGCTCGACAGAAAGACGACCCGGTGGCCCCCTGGACGACCGGGTCGGCAGCCAAGGTGGCCGCAACCAGGTGATTGAAACAGTTTCACGAACTTAGCGCCGGTGAACGACTTCGCAACGAGGGCGGAGGACGGGGGACCGGCCAACTCCTCAAGGGGAACCAACGCATTCATCTCATCGAAGACCGTCTTGCGTTTCCAACTCGGCAGGGCCTTCGCAATCTCGCGATGTTCCCCGAACGGGACCGCCAAGATGATTGTGTCGGCCTNNCAATCGCCCGAGCCTGCGGTGCAACGCCTCGGGCGCCCCGGCGGCTCACGACGGTCACATCGATGTTTTTACGGGCGAAGGCGTGGGGAGGGCTTGGCCTTTCTCACCGAATCCTACAAACGCATCACTCATAATGTTTCTCCGATCTGGTGTTGAACTAAAGTTCGAGAAGCGACCGCGTCGGAGTCAGACCTGCGCCATGCCTCCATCGACGGCGAGATCTACACCGGTGATGTAAGAACCTTCATTGGATGCGAGGAACACTACTGCTGCCGCGATTTCCTCGGGCATGCCTCTGCGGCCCATTGGGATCTGGGTGGTGAACTGTGCGGCCGCTTGCTCGGC
>PMSX01000196.1 GCA_003167495.1 Bryobacterales bacterium
GACCCGAATACGAAGCCCTCAAAGCCGAAATTCGCGCCAAATGGTTCACCAGAAAGGAGCAATCGCAAGCCGCCGTAGCCTAAAAGGCCATACCCGCCAGCAAGCCGTTCAGATGTCCCTTTTCCCCTCATTTCTATCGGGAAAAGACTCCGGGGGATAGAATCGATATTGGGTTAGTAAAGGCATGAACATTTCGGTGAAGAGTGAATATGCGCTCAAGGCGATATTCGATTTGGTCGCGCAGTCTTTGATGCTGCCGCAAGGTTCCACGATGGCGCCCGTGAAGATCGCCGATATTGCCAGGCGACAGAAGATTCCGCAAAAGTTCCTCGAATTAATTCTGGCCGGTCTGAAGCAGAATGGCTTTGTGGATTCACGGCGTGGCGCCGAAGGGGGCTATCTGCTCGCGAAGCAGCCAGATAAGATTACAGTGGGCGAAGTGTTGCGGGCGGTGGAAAGCACGCGGAACGGCGGGAAGCACAACAAAGAAGATCCGTTCGGACCCATCTGGCAGAAGGTAGATGCGGCGGTTTCGAGTGTGTTGGATGAAACCAGCTTTGGTGAACTGGCCCTTGATTGGAAAAAAAAGCACGCGAAGTATATTCCCGACTGGAATATTTAGGAGTCTTTTGTGATTTTTCAAGATAATTCGTTGAGCATCGGGCGCACTCCGCTGGTGAAGTTGAACCGGGTGGTGGACGGAGCACAAGCCTCGGTGCTGGCAAAAATTGAAGGACGGAACCCGGCGTATTCAGTGAAATGCCGGATTGGTGCCTCCATGGTTTGGGATGCCGAGGAGCGCGGGGTGCTGCGTCCTGGCAAAGAGATTGTCGAGCCGACAAGCGGTAACACCGGCATAGCGCTGGCGTTTGTAGCGGCAGCGCGCGGCTATCCCGTTACGTTGACAATGCCGGAGACTATGTCTTTGGAGCGCCGCAAAGTACTCAAAATTTTCGGCGCGAACCTGGTGTTGACGGAAGGATCTAAGGGCATGAAGGGCGCAATTGCCAAGGCGGAAGAAATTCACGCTTCCGACCCAGACCACTTTTTTCTGCCGCAACAATTTGATAACCCCGCCAACCCGCGTATCCACTTGGAAACGACGGGGCCGGAGATTTGGCAGGATACCGGCGGCGCGGTGGACGTGTTTGTCTCGGGTGTGGGCACGGGTGGGACCATTACCGGGGTTTCTCGCTATATCAAGGGCGTCAAGAAGCATCCGCTGCTTTCCGTTGCGGTCGAGCCGGTGTCGAGTCCCGTCATCACGCAGACATTGGAGCGCCTGGAAATAAGGCCTGGGCCCCACAAGATTCAGGGGATAGGCGCGGGTTTCGTGCCAAAGAACCTCGACTTATCGCAGGTGGACCGCGTAGAGCAGGTGACTAACGAAGAGTCGATTGAGATGGCTCGGCGCATGGCGCGCGAAGAAGGCATCATCTGTGGTATTTCTTGCGGGGCGGCCGTGGCTGCGGCGGTCAGGATTGCGAAAGAGCCGGCAATGGCAGGCAAGACTATCGTAGTAGTTCTGCCCGACGGCGGTGAAAGGTATTTGAGTTCCGCTCTATTCGAAGGTATGTTCGACTAGCCGCGCTAGAAAACTTACTTGCCGCGTAACCGTGGGCGTGATGACATCGTTTAGATATTATCCCCGTAACAGGCGGGCGCTTTTTCCCCAACCCGAAACCCCAAGCGCCCGCTACCCCCTCTTCCGAGTTGAGCTAACTTCGAAACCGAGCCTGGGAGCGTAAGCGACCCCAGCTTGGCCGTTCAGAAAACCGTCCGACTCTGGACCGTTTTTTTGCTTGCGAGCGAAAAGCGCTGCTCTGCGCTGCCTCCCGACAAAACGCCTGTCAGATACTCCGCAATGGCAGGGCCGTGTTTGAAACCATGTCCGGAACCACCGCCCGCGAGCCAAACATTTTCATATGCAGGATGGCGATCGATGATGAAATCGCCATTCGACGTGTTCTCATACTGGCAAACGCGTGCGTCCACCACGGGAGCGCTGGCCAAGGCAGGAAAACGTTCGGCGAGGTAGGCGCGCATCTGTTGAGCGGTGCCCGCTGATACCAGCCGATCGGCAGTGTCGGGGTCGATCGGTGGGCCGTGGCGATCACTGGCTAGTTTGAAGCCGCGCGTTTCCAGATCGGGAAAGCCATACATCCCGCGCTCAGTGCCGAAATCCAGCCAAACGGGCAGTTGGGGCGGTTGAAAACGCGCATCGCCCGGCGGTATACCGAAGAACAATATTTCTTGGCGCGTAAGAAAGAGCCGAGAGCTAAGTATTTCGGGAAAGAGTTTGCCAAGCCACGGGCCGCAGGCGTAAATCAGGATGTCCGTTGCAGTGCGTTCTTTTTGCGGCGGCTGCAGCGCCACTTGGCGATGAATGCCGCCAATGCGGACGAATTCCTCCACGACGGCTTGTACGGCTTGCCGCGCCATCAGAGCGCCCGCGTTGCGCTCGAGGATTGCGCCTACGTGTGACGGGGCGTTGATTTGGGGATAGCGGCGGCGGAGTTCGGCTGGTGAGAGATCTTCAAAATCTATCTTCGCGTCGCGAAGGGCGAGGCGGCTGGCGTTGGCATGCCGGTCGTCCGGTTCAGTGAGCCAAAGAACACCAGTGCGCTGAAAGAGCTGCGGGCGCTTGGTAGCAGCGAAGAAATCGGTCCAAAGTGTGAGGGACCGCTGCGCCATGCGCGTGTAGATTTCGTCGGCTCCGTAGCAGCAGCGGATGATGCGCGATTCGCCGCCGGAACTGGCGCGAGAGTGGGCGGTGCCGTAAGGATCAAAGAGAGTGACGGTGTGACCGGCACGCCGGAGAGTGTAGGCGATCCAAGCGCCAAACACGCCGGCTCCTGCGACGGCGAATGAAGTTGGTGTTTTTACCGGCGAGCCTGCCACGGCTTCATGATAGCCGTTAAGACTTGCCCTTCCGCTGAAACCATGTTTCTCTCCTCTTGACAATCGAGATGAATCGTTCTATTCTTACTCTTGACCGTCTAGAGGAACAGCCCAATGCCGGACAAACCGAGCGATCTCGTCCAAGGAACTCTGGAAATGCTCATCCTGAAAACCCTCGCGCTTGAGCCGATGCATGGCTACGGCGTGGCGCTTCGCATTGAACAAATAAGCAAAGGGGTCTTTCACGTCAACCCCGGATCTTTATTTCCGGCATTCAGCCGGCTGGAACGCGCGGGCCAAATCAAAGCGGAGTGGCGAGCGACCGAGAATAACCGCCGTGCCAAGTACTACCTCCTCACTGGGGTTGGACGAAAAGCCCTTAAGGCTGAGGCGCGCGAATGGGGACGGCAGACTGCGGCTATCGCCCGAATTATGGAAGCTTAACGGAGGCCGGATGATACTGTTGCGAAGTCTTATTGGCGGAATTAAGGCGCTCTTCCACAAGCGGCAGCGGAGCCTGGAGATGGACGAGGAACTCCGCGGCTACCTGGAAGCGGCAGCCGAGGCCATGCGCGCGTCGCGAGTGGAGGCCGGAAGTTTGGAAGCCATCAAACAGCAAGTGCGCTCCATAGGGTGGGAGTCAGAGGCGGAAGCGTTGTGGCAGGACGTTCGTTACGGTATGCGGCAATTGCTGGGAAGCCCCGGCTTCTCCGCGGTGGCTATTCTCACGCTGGCTCTGGGCATTGGCGCTAACACGGCCATCTTCACACTCGTACATGCGGTCATGCTCAAACAGGTGCCTATTGCCAATCCTCGGCAGCTCTACCGCATTGGCGACGGCGAACAGTTCTGCTGCGAGTGGGGAGGGCTCCAAGGTTCGTGGGGCATTTTCGACTACGTGTTTTACGAACACCTGCCCGACACTAACCAAGACTTGGCGCAGATCGCCGCTTTTTCTGGAAATACACCCACCTTCAATGTCCGCCGCGCCGGTTCAGCGCAAGCCGCCCAGACAACTAATGCCGAATATGTATCAGGAAATTATTTCTCCACTTTGGGTCTTCAGCCCCAGGCTGGCCGGTTGCTCAGCCCTGCCGACGATCGCCCGGATGCTTCGCCCGTGGCCGTAATGGGATATCGCACTTGGCAGCAGCAATACGCGGGCGATCCCTCACTGATTGGTTCCACTTTGTCGGTGAACGGTGTGCCTTTCACACTCGCTGGCATCGCGCCGCCGGGATTCTTCGGTGACCGGCTCACCAGCAACCCACCCGAACTATGGATCCCATTGAATCAGGAACCGGCTTTTGAAGAGCAGCGGCAAAACGCAATCCTGCACTCATCCGGCATGGCGTGGTTGTACGTTATTGGCCGCTCAAGCCGCGCCTTGACCCCACCGACGTGCAAACGCGACTATCGATTGAATTGCAGCATTGGCTCCGCGCTCAAGGCCGCGTGGACGATGGCCGCGTGGACGATGGCCGCGACAAAATCGCCAACCAACGCATTCGATTGACGCCGGGCGGTAGCGGCATTTCGCAATTCCGCAGCGACTCGAAAGATGGTCTATATCTTCTTTCGGCAGCCTCGCTTTTGGTGCTGTTGACTGCGTGTGCGAATCTGGCGAATCTGTTGCTCTCCCGTGCTGCTTCGCGACGGCAACAGACTGCCCTGCGGCTGTCGCTAGGGGCCACGCGGTCGCGGTTGATACGTACGGTGCTCACAGAAAGCGCGCTGCTCTCCCTCCTTGGTGGTGGTGCCGGACTGCTGCTGGCCTACGCGGGGACCAGCAACGTCCTGTTGCTCGCGTTTCGAGGTGCGCAATATGTTCCTATCAATGCGTCTCCCTCCCTTTCTGTCCTTGCCTTCGCATTGCTGCTCTCCACCCTCACGGGCATCATTTTTGGTGTCACGCCTGCCTGGATAGGCTCTCGCGCGGACCCCTCGGAGAGTCTGCGCAGTAGCAGCCGGAGTGCGACGAGTCATTCTTCAACGCCGCAAAAGGCGCTGATTGCGGTTCAGGCCGCGCTCTCCATTCTGCTGTTGGCCGTGGCCGGGCTGGTTACGCAAAGTCTGCGCAACCTGGAACACGCGGATCTTGGTTTTCAGGCCCAGGGCAGGCTGCTGGGCAAGATCAGCTTCGAAGCTGCCGGCTACAAGCCCGCGCAGCTTGCAGCGCTTTATGAGCAATTGCAAAATCGCCTTGAGAGCGTTCCCGGGGTGCGCAGTGCCAGTCTTTCGCGCAGCAGCCCCCAAAATCTCTGCTGTGTCAACCTCAATATTTCCATTGGCGGCCGTTCCGATAAGTGGATTGAAGACGTAAGTGTAACCTTTGACCGTGTGAGTCCTCATTATTTTGAAACCATCGGCACGCCGCTCGCGCTGGGCCGCGCCATCACAGAGCATGACACTGCCGCCTCGCAACACGTGGCGGTCGTAGATCAAGCCTTTGTGCAAAAATTCTTCCCTCAAGAAGATCCCATCGGAAAGCGTTTCGGTTTGTCGCTCCCCGGACATGGCTACGATTTTGAAATCGTTGGTGTGGCCAAAGACGCCAAATACCGGGATCCCGCCTCCCTGCAGAGTCCCATGGTCTTTCTGCCGTTTGCGCAAACAACCGAGTATGAACCGGCTGGTTACCGGCGTTTGGAGACCGCGATGCAGTATGCCTACGCTATCCAACTCAATGTCGCAGGGGAGCCCGAGCACTACGAGAATTCGCTGCGCAGTGCGCTGGCGAACATCAATCCCAACTTGTCGCTCATCGATGTGAGGAGCTATAGCGAGCAGGTAGCCGTCCAATTCAATCGGGAACGCCTCATTGCTCGTCTCACCGGTCTGTTCAGCTTGCTCGCGCTGCTGTTGGCCTCCGTGGGCCTATACGGAGTTACTACTTACCACGTCACGCGCCGCACCAGCGAGATTGGTATTCGCATGGCTCTGGGAGCGAATCGCCCGTCTGTCGTGAGCATGGTTCTCCGAGCGGCGTTTTTACAGGTCGGCATCGGGCTATCCATCGGCTTTCCGCTGGCAATTTTCTGCGGCCGTTACCTGTCTCATGAGCTTTACGGAATTGGCCGCTTCGAGCCGCTCACCCTAAGCGCAGCGCTCGTAGTGCTCTGTGCCTGCGCCCTGCTCGCTGCACTTCTGCCCGCGCGCCGTGCCGCTTCGATCGAACCGCTGAAGGCCCTTCGGACCGAATAACGCCTTTGAGATCGGGTTAAGGCAACTTCACCCAACTAGCAAAACAATCTTCCCAAGATGCGCGCCCGATTCCATGCGTTCATGGGCCAAGTGCGCATCCACCAGTGGAAACGTGGCATCGATCACCGGACGAATATAGTTCTTTGCGGGCAGCAGCGGCCAAATATCGCTAAAAAGCGCCGCGGCAACCTGTCCTTTCGCTTCACTCGGCCGCGCGCGCATGGTAGACCCCATCACGCGCAAGCGCTTGAGCAACAGTTTGCCAATATCTAACGTGGCATTCCGCCCGCCCTGGGTAGCCACAATCACCAAGCGGCCATCGGGAGCCAAAGTGTCGAGGTTGCGATCGAGGTAAGAACCGCCAACCATGTCGAGAATCAAATTCACCCCTCGGCTTTGTGTGAGCTTTTGCGCTTCAGCGACGAAATCAGCCTCTTTGTAATTGATCGCATGCTCAGCGCCCAGTTGTAAGCAGGCGACACATTTCTCAGCGGTTCCCGCGGTGGCTATCGGATGCGCGCCCTTGGCTAGGGCGAGCATAATCGCCATAGTGCCAATGCCGCTCGAGCCGCCATGAATCAGAATGGTCTCACCGGCGCGTAGACCGCCACGCGTGACTACGTTGTCATAAACCGTGAATAGGTTTTCGGGCAACGTCGCAGCCTCGGCAAACGTCCAGCCGTGTGGAATGGGGAGAACTTGTACCGCCGGTGCGACGCAATATTCGGCGTAGCCGCCACCGGTCAGGATGGCGCAGACAAGATCGCCCACTTGCCAGGAGCGCACATTGGCGCCTAACGAGTGCACTGTCCCCGCTACATCGAGCCCGGGAATGTCGGACGCGCCCTTGGGTGGTGGATAATGGCCTTGGCGCTGCAAAAGATCGGCGCGGGCGACGCCGGCCGCCGCAACGCGGATGACGATCTCGTCCGCCAGCGGTGTTGGGATTGGGCGTTGTGCCGGGCGTAGTACCTCGGGCGGCCCTGGTTTCGAGATCTCAATGGTTAGCATAGTAGTCGTGTCGGCATGCCGAACTATCGAACAAATATTTTTAAACCGCTACAATCTGTTGTACGTCGTCTTTTTCAATGAGTAAAACATTTTGCTTTGGTGTGGTGGCCCTGCCACTGATGATTAGTCTGTTTTCCGCCCCTATGATGGCACAGGGAACGGCACCTCAGGACCCTGCGCAGCAGCCGCCCGTGCAACAGCCAGGGCAACCTGCGCAACAGCCGGGGCAGCCTGCGCCACCGCCCGGGCAGCCACCCGCGGCTCCAGGCGCCGGTGCCGGTGTCCCTTCCACTATGACTGTTGCGCCTTCGCAACCGCCGCCGCCTAAAGAACCGTACGTCCTCGAAGATGGAGGCTTTTATCTTGAGCCGTTCTACTGGCTCGACTCGGGAGTTCCGCGTCTGCGTGGCGGACTGGCTGCAACGAACATTGGCGATCTCCGATTTAACGGAGACCCCAAGCCCGGCATGGGCGTGGAAATCGGTGTCCCTGCGGGCCGCTCGAATACTATTCGTGTTTCGGCCTTCCAACTTCAGGGTTACTCCAACGTCACATTACCTTTAAACGCCATTATTTTCAGCGAGCCCTACACGGCCGGCGATTTCCTCAACGCCACTTACAAAGTTCAAGCGATAAAGGTGTCGTGGGATTACCTTTCTTATACCTGGCACAAGACGAAGACTTCGATTCATGTGAAGACCCTTTGGGAAGCTCAATACGTGACTGCGAAGTTCAGCACGGCGGCGCCTTTTGTGCCGGGATCAGCCGATACGACCGGCAACAACAATCTGGCAAGCGGCAGCAAAGACGTAGTACTGCCGACATTCGGTTTAGCGATGGGCTCGGAGTTCGGGAAATATTTCCGCTGGGATGTCCGCGCCTCTGGATTCGGCTTTCCGGGGCGCGCTGATATTGGCGATGTGTCGGGAACGATAGCCGTCCGGGTTTCGCGGATCGAAATACTGGCCGGCGAACGTTATTTCCATTTCAAAACCTCGCCCCGTAGCGACATATACACCAACGACACACTGCAGGGTGTTTGGGGCGGCCTGCGTTTTGTTTGGAGAGGCAATCTCTAGGCCTGCGCGGCTGATACGATGACGGCCGTTGATCTATCCAGCGACGCTGGGTTGGTGGCGATGGTGCTGCTCACCATCAATATCCTGCTGGGCTTGCTGCTTTCTGCTCGCTATAACACCGTGCGCAGCTGGCCACACCGGCGTCTACCGGTTTTCGACATCCACAATTGGACGGCCTACATCGCGCTGGGGCTAATTGTGCTTCATCCGGTGCTGCTCCTGTTTTCAGAGACCGCGCATTTTCGCGTGGTGGATGTACTGTTTCCCCTTAAATCGCCGCATCAGACGCTGTATAACAATTTGGGTGCGCTGGCTTTTTACTGCGTGGTCTTCGTGGTTGTGACGTCGTATATTCGTTCGCGTCTGGGGAGCCGCTTGTGGAAGAAACTGCACTATGTTTCTTACGCGGCGGCAGCGCTGTTGTTCGTACACGGCGTGATGATCGATCCGGATTTGAAAGAACGCGCGCCCGACTATTTGGATGGCGAGAAGGTTTTGGTGGAAGTGTGCGCGTTGTTGATTGTGGCGGCGACTATCTGGCGCATTCGTTACCAACCTCGGAAACGCGCGGTGGGGTCAACGGTCAGCAAAGCCGACTACGAGCCGGTTTAACGATGTGATAAGTTCTACTTCGTGCCTTCTTTTGGAGAATGAATGAAAAATTATCGGGTGACTCTCGTTTCGCTCATGGGCATTGCAATATTAGGCGCCGGCTTGTACTTAGGTTTGGCGAAGGCGCAAACGCCGCCTATCCCTATCAAGCACGTATTGGTTGTGGGGCAAACCAACGGTTTCGAACACGATTCAGTTCCCGACGCCATGGCCGCGGTTTACAAAATGGGCCACGATACACGCCTCTGGGAAACCACGCTGCGCACCGATACCGAGAACATCACCAAGAAGGATTCCAAGAAAGGCAACTTCAAAAACCTGAGCTACTTCGATGCAATAGTCTTCGCCAGCACGACCGGTGAGTTGGATTTAACCGAGGATCAGAAGGCCGATTTTATGTCGTTCATCAAAGACGATGGCAAAGGGTTTGTTGGCATTCACGCTGCGCTCGATACCAACTACAAATGGCCGGAATACGGAGAGATGATTGGCGGTTGGTTCGATCAGCATCCATGGGGCACATTCAATGCGCCGATTGTAGTGGAAGATCCGACCTTTCCGGCGGTCAGGCACTTCCCGGCCGCCTTTATGAAGAAGGATGAGATTTACCAGCCATCGAAGGAATGGTCGCGCGATAAAGTGAACGTTCTGCTCCGGCTCGATGAGAACAAATTGAACTACGATAACCCGCGCGTGCACCGCACCGATCACGATTTCGCCGTGGCTTGGTCGAAGATGCACGGCAAAGGCCGCGTGTTCTATTCGACGCTCGGCCACACGAAGGAAGCTTGGGACGACCCGGACATCCAGAAGATGTACTTTGAGGCGATCAAGTGGGTGCTGGGGATGACCGAGGGACGGACGGCATCGCACGCGAGCCATTTTTAGGCCGTCGCGGACCGGGTGGATCCCATTGGCGCACAACAGGCGTACAATGGTTGCATGGCCAATACGCTAGACACGCGATCCGAACGAATTCACATTCGCGCTACTCCTGAGCAGGCTAATCTCATCAAGGCCGGAGCATCTCGCCAAGGTGAATCGGTTACCGACTACATTCTGAAATGGATGTGCGTACAGGCGGAGATTGATGTGGCGAATCAGACACGCTTTACCGTGCCTAAAGAGAAGTGGGCGGCTTTCTTGAAGGAACTTGACAGACCTCCGAAAACGCCGGAGGGTTTGAAACGGCTCTTCTCAAAACCTCCAATCGCCGAAAGCCGCTGACTTGGCGCCTTTTTCCGATTTCGTGATTGAACGGCTGTCAAAGAGCCATGATTTTGGCGGGTTTGACTGCGGAATCGAATCTCTGAACATCTGGCTGAAGCGGTTTGCGTGGGCAAATTCACAGAACGATTCAGCGCGGGTGTACGTCGCACACCGCCGGGACAGTATTATCGCCGGCTATCACGCGCTGGTTGCGGGAGAGATTAGCAGAGAGGAAGCGCCCGAACGTATTGGCCGCGGATTGGCAGCTCACCCGGTTGGAATTATTGTGCTCGGCCGTCTTGCCGTTGATCTTGGCAGTCAAGGCTGCGGACTGGGAAGAACTTTGTTGCAGGATGCGCTTCTGCGAGCGGAGCAAGCGGCAGAAGTCATCGGTGTTAGGGCGGTGATGGTTCAGGCCATCAACCAACAGGCGAGGGATTTTTACCTGCACTTCGGTTTCACGCCAACGCTAGCGGATGATAAGCGGCTCTTGCTTTTGATGAAGGATTTGAGGGGCTTTCTCAGAGCGCGGTTGCATTAAACGGTGGCCCTTTACTCTTCTACCCTCTCCTCATTCACCCTCTTCAACTGCCCACAAGCGGCGAAAATATCCCGCCCTCTTGGCTTCCGCACAAAGCATGGCACTGCTTTTCGCACAATCTCCTGGAAGCTTCCTACTCTTTCCGCTGTCGGCGTCTCGAACGGAATCCCCGGCCCCGGGTTCAGCGCAATCAAATTCACCTTGCAATTGAGCCGCGAAACCAGCCGCACCACCCGCCGCGCGTCGGCATCGGTATCGTTCACGTCCTTCAGCAGCACATATTCGAAAGTCAGCTTCTCCCAGGTCCGCAGCGGGTAGGCTTTGCACGCTTTCATCAAGTCAGCCAAGTGATACTTCCGCGTGATCGGCATCAGCTCGCGACGTTGCTCTTCGTTTGAAGCGTTCAATGAGATCGCCAGCTTCGGCCGAACCTCAGCGCGCCCTAGTTCTTCCATCTTTGGAATAATCCCCGACGTCGAAACCGTAATCCGCTTCTGCGACATCCCCACGCCGCTCTCATCCGTCAAAATGCGCGTCGCTTTCAACACATTTTCCAGATTTAACAGCGGTTCGCCCATGCCCATCATCACCACATTCATACGTGAATCACGCGCGTTGAGCCCGTTTGCGCGCGCCACAAATAGCACTTGCCCCACGATTTCGCCCGCCGTGAGGTTTCGCTCCAATCCCATCAGCGCGGTCAAACAAAACTTGCAATCGACGGGACAACCGATCTGACTCGAGATGCAAATCGTGTCGCGATGTTCCTCAGGCATGAGCACTGTTTCTACGGTTCGGTTGTCTTCTAAGCGGAGCAAATAGCGCTTCGTCCCGTCCACCGAATCGAAGCGTTTCTCGCTCGTGGGGCCGTTCAGAGTTGAAATCGTAACTAACTGATTCAAAAGAGGTTGCGGCAAATTAGAAATTTCGGAAAAATTCGCCACATGTCTCTTGTACAAAGCGTCAAATAGCTGTTGGGCCCGGTATTTGGGTTGATCGGGACCAAGCAATTCGCGAAGGTCCGCGAGCTCCATTCCGACAAGAGAAACGTTTTTTGACACTTTAGGGCCTCAAACCCAGTCTAGCGTCGTCGTACACTCGAATAGGCGTAATTCCTATGGTTCAAGCACTTACAACTACCCGTGAAATCCAGCGTGCTACTCTGCCGAACGGCGTTCGGCTCGTAACGGAGTCGATGCCGTACGTGCGCTCGATCTCTTTGGGCGTTTGGATCGGCAGTGGATCGCGCATTGAGCACGGTCCGGAGAACGGGATCTCGCATTTCATCGAGCACATGGTCTTCAAAGGGACGAAACATCGATCAGCGGAGGACATCGCGCGTTCGGTGGACTCGGTGGGCGGCGGATTGGATGCGTTCACGAGTAAAGAACTGGTGAGCTTCAACACAAAAGTTCTGGACGAACACCTGCCATTGGCTTCCGACATTCTGGCAGACTTGGTGTTGAACCCGCTCTTTCGCGAAGAGGATATCGAAAAAGAGAAGGGCGTGATCCTGGAAGAAATCAAGATGGAGGCCGATCAGCCAGAGTTCGTGTTGCACGAAACCTTCATCAGCAACTTCTGGAAAGGCCACGCGCTGGGCAAACCCATTCTGGGCACGAAGGAAACCGTCAAGAAATTCGGCCGCGATTCGTTGTGCGAATACTTTTCACGCGTATATGCGCCGAAAAACATTTTAATTACGGCTGCGGGTAATCTGAATCACGAAAAGATTGTTGAATTAATCGGCGAAAAATTTTCAGGGCTGGAGGTGCGCGAAGGGATTGCTCCCGATACTGTTCCGAAAACCCATGCGCCGTTCATTTTGAAGAAGAAGGAATCGCTCGAACAGGTTCACATCACTATTGGCGTTCCGGCTTATCCGCTCGCGCACAAACTTCGTTTCCCGCTCTATATCTTGAACACCGTTTTGGGCGGTGGCATGAGTTCGCGCTTATTTCAGAACATTCGCGAAAAACAAGGGCTCGCCTATGCGGTCTATTCCGAACTGAACCTGTTCCGCGATACCGGTTGCTTCATGATCTACGCCGGAACCGCTCATGAGACCGCTACTCGGGTAGTGAAATCCGTGGTGGAAGAGTTTCGCCAGTTGAAGCAAGAATTGATAGGCGAAGATGAACTGCGCCGGGCCAAAGATCACCTGAAAGGTTCGTTGATGCTGAGTCTGGAATCAACTTCCAGCCGGATGTCGAACCTGGCAAGGCAGGAACTTTATTTTGATAAGTTCCTCACGTTGGATGAAATGCTGGATAGCATCGAAGCCGTCACGCGCGAAGAAGTGCAGCATATTGCTCAGGAATTTTTCCGGTCTGAAAGCATCGCGTTGGCCATGCTGGGCCGGCTCGGTAATGTGAAGTTAACCCGTAAAGATCTGGCGTGCTAGCTATTTCAATCTATTTTGATGGTGGTTCGGTTTCAGAGACAGGCGAGGGGATGTCTTTGGGTAAGCCCCTGAGCCTAAAGGCGCACCAGACGGTGATGACCATTCCGAAGAAGTTTAGGACCAAATTGGCGATTGGGGAAAAAGTATCCCTCGCTGGTTGGCTGATGGTCTCCTCGGCGATCAGAACTAACCACGAGGCGATTTGCCCGACCATCAAAAGGGCATAGAAAATCATCCAGACTGTAGTGTTTTTCGGGGTGAGTATTTTCTGGAGCGTGAGGCCGCGGTGCATGATCCACAAGAATCCCAGGCAGCCTGCCGCAGAACCGGTTGACACAATCAAGGTGAGAGCGAAAAGAAAGGAAAGGCCGGTCGGGTCATCGCTTTGGGATACCGAGGTGAGCCAGAGTAACCCGAAGAAGGAGATAATGATGAGGCTGGCGAGCGTTCGCATTATGGCAAGGCGGCGGAGCGCCGCGACCGAACTTGCGATTTCCTCAAAGATGTCCCAAACGGCGAGGGGGAAAATGAGAGCGGAGAAGAGTTCGGAATAGATCCATACGCGCGGGAACTGTTCTTCGGCGTAGAGCAGACTGGCGACATCGAAAATTACCGCCAAAGCGCAGGCGAGAGTGAGAAAGACATACGTGCGCTGGAGACGGAGGGTGAGGACTCGCAGCAGGAGGACCAAATCGATGCCAGCCGCGGCATATTCTATCCAGTGATTGATTTGGTTCAGCATGAGATCGCTACTCCTATTTGAATACATTGCGGTTTCAGGGCCGGGGTCAGCGCATGTCCGATCCGGCCCTTTCGTGGTTACTGAATTGCAGGAATTGGCGAAATCAGCGTCAGGTCGATCGGTTGACCAACTTCGGCATTCTCGGCGACGAGAGCGGCGGTGGTAGTCGCGATGACGATTTCAGCGAGTTTGGCGTAAGGGCCCGTTTGCGGAATGGTGGCTGCGACGGCCGCGGCGATTTCCAGTTCGGTGAGAAGGTCTGTCACTGAAATGCCGGCTTGCCCCGCTGAAGTGCGCAAGCGCTTGGCACGTGCACGGATCTCCGCCACGTTTGTTGTGGACGCCTGCATATCGAGTTGGAAGGCGTTTTCGAGCGCGACGATGGCGAGAGTGAGATTGCCGATATTGACACTCACTTCGGCTTGGGTCGTTGGTGAGACGCGGAAAGCAGCGTAGCCGGCATAGGCAGCGCCGTAAGCTGCGCTCGCCTCATTGAAAATGGGAATATATTTCGGATAAGTGGTGGTCACGCTGCCCTGTAAAGAGACAAGCGCGCCATGCGCCAAAAGCAAGGTGTCGAAGGTATCGCCATCAAAGGCGTTGATCTGATTCGGGTGACTAGGCTGAATGCTGCAACCGCTGGCAAACAGGATGCTGAGTACCGGCAGCGCGACGGCTGCCAATTTGAATGATTGATTAAACATGAGGATTCCTCGGCTTCAGAGTACGGAGCGGGCAAGCGTGGTAGCGGCTGGAAATTGGCTATGTTGTTGACAAGGTAGGTAGAAAAAGATTCCGGAAAGGTTGTGAACAGGAAAACGATGCCACCTAGCCGCACACGGCACGCCGCACGACGGATGCCGGTTACTCCACGTGTTGGACGAGTTTGTGCTGGCTAACGGCGTTGCCGTCGTCGCTCTTTAGGTCGGAAAAAATGAGGGTCGAGGCGATGGTCAATCCGCCGAGGCAGAGTAAGGCGCTGTGGATGCCGTGAATCATTTCCGGTGGGGTTGAGCGAAAACGGTCGGGGATGAAGAAAGCGGTGGCGAGAGAGGCGGAGGCTACGCCAAAGCTGATGGACATTTGCTGCATGGTGCTGGCGATGGTGCTGGCGCCGCTAGTCTCTTCCGGGGTGACGTCGGCGTAGACGAGAGTATTCATGCTGGTGTATTGGAGCGACGTAAAAAAACCGTAGCAGAACGCCTGCATCACAATGAGCCAAGCCGGGGTGTGAACGCCGATAGTGGCAAACAGCATGATGAGGAGGCCGAGCATAATCGTATTCGAGACAAGGACGTTGCGGTAGCCGACGCGCGCGAGGATTTTCGGTATCGTCAACTTCAGGCTGATGGCGGCCAAGGCTTGTGGCATGAGCAGGAGGCCCGATTGGATAGGAGTGTAGCCGAGCCCAACCTGATAGAGAAGTGGAAACAGGAACGGAAGGCCGCCTGCGCCGAGACGTGTGAGAAAGCTGCCGCAGACCGATGCGCGAAAGGTGCGGATGCGAAAGAGGCTCAAACGGAGCAAAGGAAATCGTGTGTGGGCGGCGCGAAATCCATAGCCGGCAAGCAAAAAGAGCGACAGCGCGAGCATGGCGAGTACTTCGAGGCTGTTGAGCGTGTGTTCGCCGAACACCTCGAGGACGTAGGAAAGTAGTCCAATGCCGGAACCGAAAAGTATGAGGCCGCCGAAATCGAGTGGCGTTGGATGTTCTTCACGATAGTCGGGCAGATGGAGATAGACCATGACCAAGCCCAGCAGGCCGATGGGAATGTTGACGAAAAAGATGACGCGCCAGTGAAAATAGCCGACGATTAATCCGCCTGCGACGGGCCCGAGCATGGGGCCGATGAGGCCGGGGATGGCGACGAAGCTCATGGTCCGAACGAGTTCGGATTTGGCGAAGGTGCGAACGAGAGTGAGGCGGCCGACGGGGACCATCATGGCTCCACCGCAGCCTTGCAGTATGCGGCAGGCAACGAGAATGTGGATGCTGGTGGAAATGCCGCAGAGGAGCGAGCCGAGAGTGAACAGTCCGATGGCCGAGGCGAAGACCCGGCGCGTTCCGAAGCGATCGGCGACCCAGCCGCTGATGGGAATGAAGACGGCGAGACTTAAGGTGTAGCTGGCCAGCACGGCTTTCATGCTTAAGGGCGCGACCTTAAGCGCGGCGGCGATGGTGGGTACGGCGGTGTTCAGAATGGTGGTGTCGAGAGACTCCATGAAGAAGGCTACGGCGACAAGCCAAGGGAGTAAACGCTTGCTGGTGGAAGTAGGCGGCAGAGGGGCGGTGATGGTCGTCGTCATTGCAGCGGTTACTTTCCGATTATTAGCATGATAATTAGTTTGGGCTGTGGGATCGAAAGGCTATCGAGGGATTACGGAGCCGGCGGCAAGACACAGTATCCTACGGTGTTGGGAATGACGAAAGCAAGCGCGAGTCGAACGCGAACGGCGATTGGTCAACCGTTTTTACAGTGTGAAACAGTGTGTGGGCAGGGTTGAGGAGCAGATTCCATTGCCGGGGCACGAGGACGGAAGGTACGCGCAAAACGGCGGTGCTCTGTTGCTTGAGCCACTCGTCGCCCAGTTGGCGAAAGGACTTGACATCGGCGGGTAGTGAATCTATTTTTTCGATCGCCAGCGTATCAGAGACTTCGATCCATTTGAGAAGCATGCCTACCGGCATTTCTTTGGCGTGGGCCAAATATTCAAGGACAGCAAGCGCGCTGCATGATGCTGTGTAGACTACGGGCCGACCAGGAGAGTTCCAGCGGCCGCCTATGAGTCTGGGTCCTTCGCCATCGAGTTCTGGACGTCTGCGCGTGCAAAGGCGCGCCACGCGCATGTTAGGCGAGGACTCCGTAGTCGATGCGATCGAGAAGCGTCTTCACTCGCGCATAGCCATTTTCGGAACCTAAGAGGGCCAAAGGCGGTTTGCCTTCGGTGGCGAGATTCTGTTCTTGCAGCCACCTTTTTGCGATCCCAGCGTCGCCGAAAATCTCTTCTGCGTGTTTCTGAAGGTCTAATGTGCGCTCGCGCTTTGTTCCAGTTTCCGGCATTGGTTCGTGCTAGATGATTTTAGAATACTTTAAAGGCATGTGAATGTACAGAGGTGGTGGTTCTAAAGACTCTATCGGGTTTTGAGGGGCAAGACGTGAATGCGGAGTGAGGGCTGATTCCCAAGTATTGCTGGAGATCTTTGCTGTAAGTGATTGATTGCTTGGAGTGTTCTACCACAAAAACTGTTTCGCTTCTGCCCTGCGCGCGTAACTGTCCAGCACATGCACTACACGAATCTTCTTCAGTTTGGCGGGGGATAGTTGGCCTAGGGGGATATAAATGATTTTGCGATTTACCTTGGCGGCTAAATGACGGAACGTGCTGCGGGGCGGTTTGGCAGCGATGT
This sequence comes from Bryobacterales bacterium, assembly GCA_003167495.1. Taxonomy (GTDB): domain Bacteria; phylum Acidobacteriota; class Terriglobia; order Bryobacterales; family Bryobacteraceae; genus Bog-105. Next base: position 17,113 of record PMSX01000196.1, read on the forward strand.
AGACGACGTTGCGCTCGATGGAATAGTCGAGGCCAGCCATCAGTAGACGTTCCGCTTTGGTTTCGGCAGTGTCGTAGTCGGGGTCGCTCCAGACATCGTAGAGACGGCGGGGTGGGAGAGTCATGAGCAAGCCGCCATATTCGGCGCGGCCGATGCCCGGGCCGACTAGATGATCGAACGGATGAGTGGAATAGAAGGCCATGTCCGATTCGTTTTGATGCTCGCCGAGCCAAGTGGTGAGATAGCGGTAGCGGTCTTGGCGGTCTTCGTCGAAGATGACGATGAGAGCACCGACTTCGCCCGAAAATTTGCCGAGTTCGCGGACGTAGAGTTTCCCGTCGTGCCAGTTGCGGATGGTTTCGCGGAGGTCGATGCCATCGAGCGTGGAAGAGAGAAACGGCTCGACACGGGCGCGTTCTTCGGACAGTTTTGATTTCGCGTAGCGCTTCAAGAAACGGCCGTAATTTTCGATCACCAAATCTTCAGGCGGATAGGAACAGATGCTTTGTCCGTCGGTTTGCTGCGCCCATTCACCTTTGAACTTCTCCCGCTTGCGGGCTTTGAGGCCGCTTGGTTTGAGGCGCTGCTTCATGCGTGGCAGGCGGCGGCGGATGCGGAGTTTGCGGGTGCGGAAAAAGACTTCGTCGCCCGAGAGATTGAGGGTTTCCATGCCGGGGACTTCGGTTTGCTGCTCGCCGAAGCGGTTGGCCATTTGCCAGACTTCGTAGGCGTAGTTATCGTCGACGATGGAACGGGCGGCGAGGGTGAGATCGAAGATGCTGGGGACCAGATGACCGTCGAGAGTGGCTAGGTTGCGGGAAAATTTCGCGAGCGTGATGCGCTGCCAGGATTGCATGGTTTCGCCGGTATTGATGGCGTATTCTTTTTCGGCTTCGCGAAGGAGTTGGAGTTGCCAGCGGGGGCGGTCGAGATGAAACGTCTTGAGATCTTCTTCAATGCGTGCGCGCTCATAGAGGTCTTGATAATAAGGAGGCTCGCTGGTGACTTCGGCCAGGCAATCAGGGTGCAGGTTGCAAAGTTCCGCGCGCTGGAAGAGGCGAGTTCTGGGAACAGGGGGCGCTTCTTGGGGGAGTTCCATGGCGTCGAGGAGCGGGTCCAAAAGGTTTAGGGAGACGACCACGCAAGTGCTAGCGAGAGGATCCGCGCCTTGGATTTTCCAGGCCATAGCGGCGGCATGGGCTTCGATTTCGGGAGTGCGTGTTTGCGGATGAACGCGATAGGCTTCAATATATGCGCGGGAGCCGATCAATTCGAGCGCGTAGGGTTCGGGATAAGAATCGCTGAGGTGGGGCTTTTCGTGGGTAGGTGGTTCAAGGAAGACAATTTCGGCGCCGAGTTCGAGGGCGGTGCGCATGGCTTCGACGAAAGGATCGGCGGGTTCAATGGGGATATAGGTAGCGCGGCCTTCTTCTTCGTGATCGTTATCGAGCGAGTCTTCGGGGATTAAGATCACGGACATTTGCGGCAGACGATCGAGCGCCTTGCGGTACAGCGCTTCGAGAGAGGACGGCAGTTCCACGGCCACGACTGTGGGGCGGCGTTCGAGCAGGAAGCGGCGCAGGCGCCAGGCGAATTCAAGCCGGCCGGGAACGACCGGAAAATACGCAATGTTGCCGCGCGTGAGAATGCTGTCTGTGAGATCGCCGGCCATGTTGGTTTAACGACGCGGCTGGTAGCGGAGCGCTTCTTCTCCGAGAATGGATTGAATGGCGACGGTCAACAAAAGCTTGGGCGGCTGGCCGCTTTCGCTGCTGAGCTTCAGCGCAAAGCGAGCGATGTTGACGCCGTCGCGGACGGTGTAGCTTTCATCGGAGGCGTGGGATTGCTGTAGAAAATCGGTGACGTATTGGAGGACGTCGTCGGGAGAAAAGGGCAAGTTTTCGCGGAGGATGGCAAGCTCCTCT
>PMSX01000332.1 GCA_003167495.1 Bryobacterales bacterium
CTGGCCCGCAAGTACAAGGCGGTGCTATGAGGATCAACCCCGACAAGCTCAACAAGCTGGCCCATACCGTGGCCGACACCCTGGCCGACATCGACCAGGTCGGCTTTCTCGAGGATCGCAACACCATCCGCCAGGAGGCACGCAAAGCTCTTCAAACCTTGCTCACCGAGGAGGCCCGCATCGACCAGGCCGCCCGCCTGAAGATCGCCAACCAGCGCAAGATTATCCAGGAAGGCTCGCAGGAGTGGGAGATTCTCTACCGCAAGTATTACAACGACGAGGTTCGCAAGCTGGGCATCTGACCAGGATTGCTCAGATGCCCGCAGTTGCTTCTACGCCTTTCGTTTCCGGCGCACCAATCCCGCCAGGCCGATCAAACCGGTCCCCAAAAGCATAAAACTGCCAGGCTCGGGGGTTGCAGCCGTGCTTCCATCGATCTGAAAGGTTTGCGACTCCCACAACGATTCCTCAAAGTAGTCCACGCCATCGAAGTAGACGCTTTGCGTTGCGCTCGATGGACCAATGCTCGCATCCCAATACACATTATTTCCGAGCGCGGTGGTTGCATAGCCAAGTTCAAACCAGTAGGTTCCAGCGGCGAGATTTACATTGGGGAAGGTAATCGTCTCCAGGTCGATATCCACTCCATAAATGGAGAATATCCACGAGGGCGCGGGCGCCAGAGTGGTGATAAAACTGGTTGCGGTTCCGGAGGGGAAGTTGCCCTGCCCGGAGTTTGGCGAAATCGACCAATCGACACTGGTCAGGGAATCTCCGGGCGGAATCCAAAGAGCAAAAGTTGCCCCATTCACCAGCGAATCATTCGAAAGTGAAAACGAATCCGATACTACCCAGTCCGGAGAAATGTTGAAGGCGTAAGTTTGGTAAGACGACGAGGTGGTGTTGTCGTAAAGCACAGTCGAATTCGCGCTCGCCGGAACGGCTGCAAGTGTACTGGCGACTGTAAGAACGAAGACGGCAAGATTTCGAGCTTTCATCTTAGATCCTCGACATTTCAACGTTCGGCCACTGCAAAGGCAGCGGATTGGTGGGTTGGCGACAGTCCATGAAATTCATGGACCTAACGTCTCTGGTGCAATTGCAGGGATGGGAAATGAGGCTCGCACATGGGATTCGCACCCATGTTGCCCAGCACGGCGAACTTCACCTTTGGAAAATCTCAGGAATTATAACAGTCAAGCGTTCAGTTGCCGATTCTCCACCGGTTGCGGTCTTCATTTCGCAATTGCAATGGTTTACGAGGGAGTCGGCAGGCCGCAAGGCCGTTGCGCACACTATTTGCGCAAAGACTCCGAGCGCGTCGAGTCCGCCAAATTGATCGCGATGGAAAGGGGCGCCGTCGCAGAGTGGCCCTGGCGAGCGGACCCGACATTTGTTAAATTAGATGAGTGGCCTTCATTTGCCGCCCCCCACAAGTGTGGCGCTATCGTCTAGGGGTTAGGACGTGAGATTCTCAATCTTAAAACACGGGTTCGATTCCCGTTAGCGCTACCAGCTAATATCCGCTAAAGCCCGTTAATTCAATGGGCTTTTCCATTTTTGCCGGGAATCCCTCTGGCGCAGTTTGCACTTCATCGCACGAAATCAGTGACACAGCCTGTCGCGCAGGCTATACAACTCTGATTCGGCTTCCATGCACCGCAAGGGCGTGGAGCGGCCTCAATGCCTCTTACCACTCCGGCTTGAGCGGCGGGCAGATAGGTTCCGGTTGGCGGCATGGCTTCCAGCCCGGCGGGAAGACAATCTGCCCTGTCTCCTAAATCGTAATCCGGCTGGAATTCTGCTGGAACGGAAGAGCACCCAATCAACCTCTCGGTCCATTTGCCGATTCTGAATTCCCCGCCAGCGCCAGAGAGGCGAATGGAGACGGGCTCAGGGCAAGAAGCAAGAGACTTGACCCGGATAGCGGCTAAGTGGTGTAGTTGCCGAGCGTGGAACTGATCTGTACGAAGGTCTTATTCAGCGCCCCAGCCAAAGCCATCATTCCGGTAACAGCCCCGAAAGAGACCAGAGCAACAATCAAAGCATATTCGACCATTTCCTGGCCTTCCTCGCGGTTTGCCAGATCCTGGAACTTTAGGTACAACTTGAGAAGAAATGTGTTCATCGCCGGCTTTCCGTGCGTGGTAGCGCTCCCGTTGGGAGGTACTTCCTAGCACTATCTACCGAATGCAGCGAATTAGCAATCACCCGTTCAGTTCGCCGATAGCCAAGGGCGATCGAATGGACGCAATCTGTGGTGAGCCCCATGGCACACCGGCATTGCACTCCATTCCGGCTTGCAGGCGGCGCGCAAAGGCATCCGGAGCCAGGCTTCTCCTCGCCATTCGGCGGGCGCGACGGAGGGATGGAGGGCTCGTCAGCGGCCTGCGCGGCTGGAGTGGAGACGGCGAAAAGGGGAAGGTCAGGAAATTACCAGGCCTTTGCCATCTGGCCAGAACTGATTGAGTTCGCACAGATGAAAGCCGTGCCCTTTATAGTCCCAGCTTCCAACCTTATTCCGAACGCCCGGCTGGTCGTCGTCTTCGACCTCTTCAATCTCCCACACACAGTGATCGAAACGGAGCAGCCGCTCGTACCAGAATTGCCAGAGGGATTCGTGCCGGAATCCGAAGATCGCGCCCATGTCTTTCCTGAAGGTCTTTTTTTCCTTTTCGGGAATAAGTGCTGTGGTATTGCGCCATTCGCTTTTCTTCTCGAAAGGCATATACATATTCGCGGTAACCCCCATGGGCGGCACGGGCGTCACATAGGGGCCGCGAGGCGTTTTGAGCCGGTCCGCTTTGAATTTGCCTACATCCTTGATCATCTGGGTTACGCGCTCGTCGTCTTTTGCGCCGAGTTCTGTCTCCGTGAGATGATCCTTCCGGTTGGCGTGATAGACGGTGGGCTGGGAGGGCGATCCGTCAACGACGACCATGCAACCATCGACGGCCGCGGTGAAGAATATCTCGGGGTCATTGGGATTCGCCTGGTAGCCATTTGTCTGGGTGAGTTTCACCACGGCGCGATTCCCGGTTTTGGGTTGTTGATCGGGGTGAGTCTCCGAGCGAGGCCGCAAGGTAGTGCGGATGGAATGATTGGCAATCCAGGGGAGCCAGTAAATGGCCATCCAGCCGGCGGTAATTTTTTCTTCGACAGCGGCATAGCTCAGTTTCAGCTCCGCATAGCTGCCTTTCTTTTCCAGATCGGCAGCGACGATGCGCACCGATCCGGGCACTCCCATGAAATTGTCCGGCATGTCGGAATAGGTTTTCGTTTCCCCGTTTCCGGCCTGGCCTCCCGGAGGAACGACGGGCATTTCGGAAGCAAACTTGGTGGGGTTTTTGACGAAGGCTTCGTTCAGTTCCTTTGACATGGGGAAGATTCCTTTCGAGGCGAAGTGGGGAGCCCAGGAATTCACAGGAAAACGGAGGGCGGTGCACGAAACGATCCGCACCGCAGAAACACTATACACGCTTGCGATTGACGTGCACATTCCGGTTGTTGCGCACGGAACGAAATCGAACGGATGGCGTGCCCGGCCCCAGGAACGTATTCTCTCCTGACCAATCCGGCAGAGTGGGAATCCCGGCGAAAGATTTCGGAGAAGCGATCAGCCATGAAAAGGAAAAGGGGGATAGCGTGGTTCAAAGCGAAGCAAGCGAACAAACATGTCATTGCCTGCAACAAAACGATCGTTGACCGCAGCCGTGGACGCGACTGAATGAGAGCGCCGCCGCCCGGCCCTGGGCTGGAATTACTCCGAGCGCAGGGCCTCAACTACGTTGACCCGCGCGGCACGCGCCGCGGGCGCAGCCGACGCGATGACCGCCGCAGCCAGAATGACGATGGCAGAGGCGACGATCGACAGCGCGCCCGGCTCATGCACCTCTGCGACGTACTTGCCGATGGCGCGCGCGAAGGCAAAGCCGACCACCACTCCCGAAGCCACGCCGATGCTCGCGATGATGAGCCCCTCCAGAAGAACGCCGGTGAGAATGGCCCGCGGCTGCGCGCCCATGGCCAGGCGAATTCCGAACTCGCGGGTGCGCCCGCTGACGGAGAACGCGAGCACACCGGCGACGCCGACTACGGAGATCAACAGCGCAACTGCTGCGAATCCGCCGAACACAACTGCATTCAGACGGTCCGGTGTCAACACTTCCGCGCGAATGTCTTCCAGCGTGCTGGCTCGCTCCACAGGCTGGTCCGCGGACATTTGATGAATGGTCTGCGCGATCGCGGGAACGAGCGAATATGGGTCCTGCTTGGCGCGCACGAAGAGGCGGCCCTGCCATCCTTCCTGGTCGACAGGCTGGTAAACAGTCATTCCCGGCGTGGGGATGATGTTCTCATCGTCCACGTCCGGCACCACGCCGACGATGCGCCGCGGCTCGTAGCTGATGCCGATGAACTTCATCACCGGGTCGGTCCAATTCAGATCGCGGTTCAGCGGATCCTGGCCGGGGAACAGCGATTTGGCGACGCTTTCGCTGACGATCACCACGCGTTCCGAGCCATCTTTGTCGCCGTCGCGGAAATCGCGGCCTTCGAGAAGCGGCAAGCTCAGCGTGCTGAAGAAGCCAGGCGACACCGAACGGAACCGGGCACGCAGGTCAGCCATGCCGTTCTCGCGCTTTGCGCCTTGCACGGCGAACGAGAAAGTAAGGTTCAGCCCCTGTTCGTCGCGCCATGGGACGCTGAAGCCGGTCGACACGGTCTCGACACCGGGCAGTGCGCCAACGCGTCGCTGGACTTCGCGATAAAAGTCCTGGATCTGCTCGGGCGTTTTTCCGTACGACAAAACGGGCAGATTCACGGCGAGTACGTGTGTGGTGTCGAAAGGCGGCCGTGTCTTCTCCAGTTCATAGAGCGTTCGCAGCAGCACGGCAGAGCCGGCAAGCAGCAGGAACGATGCGGTGATCTGCATGACGGCGAAAACGCGCAGCCGCCTGCTGCTGCCTCCAGTGACGCGTGTTCCTCCGCTCGCCACGCCGCTGGTATGCAACGATTCCAGCGAAGGCAGGCGCGGAATGAAGGCCAGGAAAACGGCCGCCGCCAGCGCCAGCCCAATGCCGAACCACACCAGGCTGAAATCGAGAGACATGCCGTTGGCGCGCACCGAGAAGCGGGCCGCATAACGCGCCAGCACGGCCACCATGGGAACGGCGATCAACACGGCTGCGATGGCTCCGCTGCCGCACAGCACCAGGCTTTCCGCCAGCAGCGACCGGCGCAGCACTGCCTTGCTCGCTCCCAGAGCGGAGCGTACGGCGAGCTCCGGCTCACGGCGAACTGTCCGCGCCAGCACCAGGTTGGCAACATTCGAACTCGCGATCACGAACAGCAGGCCAGAGGCCGCGAACAGCACCCACAAGATTGTGTTTGCACGCGAATTGATCTGATCGTGCATCCGCGTCACTTCGATTTTGTAATGATCTTCCGGCTTGTAGGTCTCGGGATGCGCGGAGATCATTGCCGAGTAGACGGTTTGCAACTCGGCGCGCGCCGCGTCCAGCGTAGCGCCTGGCGCGAGACGCGCGAAGACTTCCGTCATGCGATGTTCGCGGCCGGTGACCATGGTGGCGCTGAGATGATGCGGGCTGGTGACCACGTTGGCGATGATTTCGGTATCTTGGGGATAGGGGACGCAGGGCTCGAGGACGCCAATGACCGTGGCAGAGCGATCCCCGAGGCTGCCGAGGCGAACTGTTTTGCCCAGGACCGAAGGATCCTTGTGCAGAGCGGTCGTCCAGAAACGGTAGGTGAGAACGACGACGCCGGCAGCTTTGGGACCGTCATCTTGAGGCCCAATGAGGCGACCGAGCACAGGACGAAGGCCCATGACGTCGAAATACGTGCCTCCGACCACGCCGCCTCGAATCGAACGAGGCTCACCGAGGCCGATCATGGTGAAGT
>PMSX01000007.1 GCA_003167495.1 Bryobacterales bacterium
CGCCGCTCCTGGGTAAGCGGTGGCACCGGTACGCGCACCAGTTTGCCATCGTTCATCGGGTTGCGCCCGATTTCGGCGTTCCGAATGGCTTTTTCAATCGCGGGCAGCGACGACGGGTCGAAAGGCTGAACTGTAATCATCTGCGGTTCCGGGGCATGTACCTGCGCGATCTGGTTGAGCGGCATCTGCGAGCCGTAATAGTCGACGGTCACGCTATCCAGCATGTGCACCGAGGCGCGTCCGGTGCGCGTGGCAGTCATGGCTTTGCGAAAGTCATCAACTGCCTTCTCCATGCGGGTCTTCAACTGAACGTAGGTTTCTTTGAGGCCGGGAATCGCGGCCATCGATGCTTGCGCCATATGTCGGCAGCTCCGTAAAAAGATTAATCGGTAAAACGATGAATTATAAACCTTGCTCTTTCGGCAAAGCCATTCAGCAGCCTTGATGCGGATCAATGAGACGCTTGTGAGCTTTTCCTCCAGGAACGTCCGGTTACTAACGAGCTCAGAGTAAGGAAGTCAGGCGTGCTGACGTTTTTGCGCTTCCATGTACTTGCGGAGGACGGCGTTCATGGTGGTCTGGTATCCGCGACCGTGCTTGCGAAAGAACGTCAAAACGTCCGGATCGACTCGCAAGGTAATTTGCTTTTTTGGTCCGGGCCAGAGGATCGCATTCTTGAAGAAGTCGGGCCCGAGCTCAGGCGAGTCAGAAAAATCGATGTCCTCGTCCCGAAGTGCGTCAACTCTCTTCCAGTCGGTTTTGGACGGCCTTTTCGTACTGTTTGTTTTCACTCCGCGTTGCCTTTCTGAGGGACACGATGCGGATCGAGCCGGGTTCGCCCGAGAACACTACCTGTGCCGCGCGTCTGCGAATCATACCAAGCCCGACCCACCGGTTTTCTCCGTAATCTTCCCGCGTGTCCGGCTCCGCAAAAACTAATCCTCCGAACATTTCTACGGCCTCCTCGAAATCGAGGGCAGGCTTCCGAAGGTTCGAGCGGTTCTTGGCTTCGTTCCACTCAAATATTGTAACTCCAGATGTAGCTACGTTGCAAAATGAATCACCCCCAGATAAAAGCCGCCAACTCCCGCCGCCGGCCTCACGGGAGACATTGTGCGCGCCTCTTGCCTCCGAAATTCCGGCGCTCAATGCCAGACTTGACGGTTCGCTGGGGGCGCGATGTTGGCGCATAAGGGGTTTGCTATATTCAACATACATGCCCACCCGCTACGCGCAATGGATGTACAACTGGGAACACCGCCTCACCTCGGTAGACAATAACCGTGTGGTCCGTCCCTTGGAGTGGGGGACCGAGTGGGCGCGGGACTGGCCCTGCCGCAACGGCACGCCGCCCGGACGGGAGGTCGAAGATCCAGCGAGATTTTTAGTGGATTTCAATCGGCGCATCGTAGCCTCGAGCGACGAGTTTTTTTCCTATAAAATGCCCACTGATTTTCGGCTGGAGAAGCGCGAAGTGCAGGTTTTCTCCACCCGCGAAGTTCCCGATCCGAAGTTAGAAGAAAAAGTAAAGGGAACATTTGCGGAGTTTTTACGTTTTACGGCGCCGGTGAGGACGCCGTATGCGGAAAACGATCTGGTGAACGCCCGCTGGTTTCCTGCGCGGGGGCAGCGCGCCGTGGTTCTGTTACCACACTGGAACGCGGATGCCGTTGCCTATGTCAGCTTATGCAAAGTCCTGAACCTGATGGGCATTTCGGTGTTACGGCTGACCATGCCGTATCACGATATTCGCATGCCGTCGGAGATCAGTCGCGCCGATTACGCGGTTTCCGCCAATATTGGGCGCACGCTCGATGCAGTGCGGCAGGGCGTAGTGGATGTGCGCTGCTGTCTCGATTGGCTGGNNGCCTTTAATCATGCGTCGACCTATGTGGCCGATGTGGTGTGGCACGGGCAGTCGACGCGGCACATCCGCCAGGGAATTGAATCGCAAACCACGCTCAAGACCCTGCGGAACTCGTGGCTGGCAGTGAGTCCAATGGCCTATTTCGATAAATTCTCCCGCTGGCCGAGGAAGTCGCTGATCATCTATGCGAAGTACGATTTAACTTTTCTACCGGAGTTTTCGCGCCATGTAGTGGAGGAATTCGAGCGCCACGGCCTGGACCACAAAGTGGTGGTATTGCCTTGCGGGCATTACACCATGGGTGAGACGCCATACAAATACATGGATGGATGGCAATTGGTTTCGTTCCTGCGGACGGCATTCGAGGGCTGAGGGGACAACAGCGGGTGGTGTCGCCATCGGCAGGTGACTAAATCGAAGTGCGATTCTGTTCGCGAGTTAGAATACCCTGTGGACGACATTCGCATCGGCGGCCTTGCGCCGCCACTCGTGGAGCACCAGCGCGGCGAGTTTTCGATCAGCACCGACCCCGCTCGGTTGAATCTGGATGTGGTTCACGGCTTCCTGACGAATTGCTATTGGGCCACGGGTATTCCGCGAGAACTGGTGCGCCGCTCGATCGAGCATTCTCTGTGCTTCGGCCTTTATGCCGGCGGCGGTGCGCAGGTCGGATTTGCCCGAGTAGTCAGTGATTTCGCCACCGTGGCTTATTTGGGCGATGTATTTGTTCTGGAGTCGCATCGCGGGCGCGGGTTGAGCGAGTGGCTGATGGAATGTATTACCCAGC
>PMSX01000370.1 GCA_003167495.1 Bryobacterales bacterium
GAAACTCGGTCACAATAACGCGCCAGACGTCCAACGGCCGGCTTCCGATCTCCGACGCGGTCAACAGTCCTGACGGAAAACTTAGCACAGCTCGCGTGAACTTACACGACGTTATGGATGGCCGAGATACTGAGAATAATGTATTGATCAAGCCCAATGATGTGGTTATGGTCCCCAAAGCGCGGCTTTTGTACGTTATCGGGGAGGTTCAAAAGCCTGGAGCCTACGTGTTAAGTGAAAGAGACTCCGTTTCGGTGCTCCAGGCCTTGGCTCTAGCTGGTGGCTTCACGCAGCTGGCTTCTCCGAAGAAGGCAAAAATCTTGTATCAGCATGAAGGCCAACCGAATCGCACCGAAGTGGCCACGAACCTTCGAAAAATCATGGATGGGCAATCCCCCGATATCAATTTGCATGCCGAAGACATTTTGGTCGTTCCCAGCAACTTGCCTAAAAAGGCGGGAGCCAAGGCGCTTGATACAGCCATCAATATGGCGGGGATCGCGGTGTGGCGGTTTTGAAGGCGAAAGGGGCCGCCCTGTCTAAAGAGTGCTAAAACATGTCAAGAGTTCAGCTGTTAAGTAAGTCGGAGCAAGCTCTAGTCCCACAGGTCCAATCGCGGGCCGTGCTGGCCTTAGGTCACCCGTCCGGCGGATCGAGAACGGACCCGGAGGTTAAGTACCGTGCGCTGCTGAGGAGACACGGTCGGGCTGCAGGTCTGATTCTGCTGGGTAGTTTGATAGCCAGTGTGCTAATCACCTGCCTTATGACGCCGTCCTACAAAGCCCTAACAGTGGTTGAAGTTTTACCCGTCAACCAGGACTTCCTTAACAACCGGGAAATCAACCCCAACATGTCCACTTCGACAATGGACAATTATCTGGAAACGCAAACCAGACTGTTGAAAAGCGAGGCAGTCTCAGATCGGACATTCCTGGTCTTGATGGCTAAGTCAGCGGAATACCTGCAGAAGCCCGAGAGTCTTGCGACAAGGCTGGGACGCTGGTTGGGCGTGCTAGGGCCGGCAAAGAGCGCTTTGCAATCGGATATAAAGAAGACACTTGCAAGCCTCGAGGTCAAAGCCGAGGGGCAGTCAAGCCTGATCACGATTGCTGCGTGGGCCCCATCCGCGCAACTCGCTGCCGACGCTGTGAACGCTGTGGCTAGCCAACATATTATGGCCCTCCAGGAGGCACGGTGGACGATGGCGGGTGAGACGACGCAGTTTCTTAGTGGTCAGCTCAGTGCGCTTCGCGGAAAGTTGCAACAGTCGGAGAACGAGCTGCAAGCATACGCTCAGAAGTCTGGACTTATCTATGCCTCCGATGCTGATCGCGAAAGCGTAAGTGCGGCAAAGTTACGGGAAGTGCAGGCAGACCTTGACAGGGCCGAAGCGGACCGGGCCGACAAGCAGTCCCAGCTAGAGTTGGTGAAGTCAAGTCCGACCGCGGAGTTGCCGAAGGTTCTAGATGACGGAGCAATCAGGGAAGCGGAGAGCAAGCTTGCCGACCTTAAACGTCAAGCGGCCAGTCTGAGTGACCTATATACTCCGAAACATTACAAAGTTATGGAGGTGAAGGCTCAGATCGAAACCGTAGAAGAGCAGATTCGCACCCAAAAGTCATTAGTAGTTGCCCGCCTAAACAACGATTACCGCGCGGCTTTGCGCCGCGAGGAGATCGAGAAGCAGGAGTATGACCGCCAGTTGGCGCTTGTTACGAACCAATCGTCAAAACAAGTTGGCTACAACCTTCTGAAACGGGAGGTTGACGCGAATCGCGACTTGTATCAATCGATGTTGCAGAAAATCCGCGAGGCTAGTGTGGTGGCGGCGCTCCGCGCTAGTAATATTCGCATCGTGGACCCGGCAAAGCGCCCTGCCCTGCCAAATCAACCCAACGTGCCGATTAACCTGGGAATCGGAACTCTGGGCGGATGTATACTCTCGGTTCTGTTTGTATTGGTGCGCGAGCGAATGGACAGCAGCATAAGGGCCGCTGGCGAGACGACCCAAGTTATGCGAGCGCGGGAATTGGCGATTATTCCTTCAGCCAAACAAGACATTCGCACCCGGATTGTGGCGCCCGCGACAAATGGGAAACCGCAGCTGCGCAAGCTGTTTACCAAAGTTTCGCTGCCGCCCGATAATCACACACAGGACGTTGTTAAGAACTGGAAGACGACTGCTTCTGTTGTTGCCGAGTCATTCCGTTCAGCTGTCGCCTCCATCATTCTATGGGGCCGAGAGACGGGTACGATCCATAAGGTTCTTGTTGTTACAAGCGCGCACTCGAATGCTGGCAAGACTACCTCGGTCCTTAACCTGGGATTAGGTCTTGCGGAAAGCGGCAGGCGCGTCTTGTTAATTGATGGCGATCTGAGAATACCTCGCCTCGGGCAAGTTTTCGGCTTGAGGGATGCGCCGGGTCTAACCAACGTACTCGTGGAAAGGCTACATCCCGTTATAGGGAGCGAGTTGATTCGTGGGTCGGGAGTCGAAGGTCTCGATATTCTTCCCAGCGGGCCTCTCTACATGAATGTGGCCGAACTCCTTCATTTAGACGAATTGAGAGGGTTTCTGGAACACGTCAGATCGCTGTATGATTTCGTCCTCATAGATTCACCACCGGCCCTTCCGTTGACTGATGCGCGCCTGCTCGCCCAACACGCCGATGGAGTGGTCTTCGTTGTCAGAGCTGGAGTTACAACCGTCGAACAAACTTCATCGATTCAGGAATGCTTCCAACAAGATGGCACCTACATCTTCGGTTCGATTCTGAATCATTGGGACGCGCGTCGCGAAGACCCCTCGTACCTCACGTCATATATGAAGTATGCGGTCGCATCAAAGAATGGCAATGTTGCCACAGTAAGGCGTGGCGCCCGTCTTCTTCCCCCTGCTACAGAAGAAACGCAACAAGCGGCCGCTGGCGAAGCGCAGTAAAAACGTCTTCCGAAATCGTCATCATGCTGCAAACGGAACCGGCAAATAGTAACAACTAAGAACTTTGTATGGGCCACTCTTATCGCAGAATGTACAAAGTTGCTCAGTTATGCCTGGACGTTTGCTGTATGAACCTCATTTGGTTGGGGAGCGTACAAGCGCGAATATTGCTCAATCCGGTCTTGAATCAACGGGTGACGGCAGCTAACTGGGGTGCTTGGTCACCTCCACTCATAGCGATTGTTCCTCTATGGCTCGCGGTGTCGCTACGATTTGGAATGCATCGGATATCTGAAAAGGCTACCTTCTGGAGCATTCAAGTCTCAGCGTTCGAGAATGCTCTAACACTGACCATGATTACCGCATTGGTAACGTTCTTTTCAAGGGAGTTCGGCGAACTTGTGTCTCGAATGTTTGTTGCGGTGATGTTGCCGGTGGCGTTCGTTGTCCTTGTGGCTTCTCGGTACATGGCCGTTGCCCTATCCGCCCTGGCTCGGGAGAAGTGGGACACTCCGCTTCGAGTCGCTCTGGTTGCTGATTGGGGCAAAGCCAAACAGTTCATCGGCAATATGAAGGGAACTCAGGCGAGTTCTTTTAGGGGCCTCATCGTACCCGAAATGGACCTCGCTCTGGCGGAGGGCTGCACAATTCCTATTTTAGGAACAACCCGTCAAATTGCAGAGCTGATCAACAAAGAGCGTCTAGACCACGTCATAATTTTAAATGCTTCGCTGCCCACGGGCGAACTTGAACATTGCTCCCGTGTGTTTAAGCGGATGAACGTACCGGTTAGCTGTGCGCTGGATTTAGCGCCCGAACCCACCCGCCTCGACGTTAGTCGAAACTATGGAGTGCCATTTGTCGAACTGATCCCGATTCAATTCACGCGCCGCCAACAAGTGATCAAGCGCATCTTCGATGTGGTGTTGTCCGGTATGTTGCTTCTCGTATTTTTGCCGTTATTTGTGGTCATCGGAGCGCTGGTTAAGGCTACCTCCAAAGGCCCGGTTCTTCATAGGTCACGGCGGATCGGCAAGGGCGGGCGCCAGTTCATATTTTTGAAATTTCGCTCCATGTTCTCTGACAGCGAGCGTCGGAGCGTGATTGCCGATAATGAGAAGACCGGACACATCTTCAAAATAAAGAACGATCCGCGGGTAACGCCGATAGGCCGAATCTTAAGGCGATACAGTCTTGACGAGTTACCGCAGCTTATGAATATACTCTGCGGAGAGATGAGTTTCGTCGGGCCTCGCCCTCTTCCGGTCTCCGACCTCGGACCCGATGGCATGAGCAAGCAATATGCGGCGTGGTCGGAGGGGCGTGCTAAGGTCTATCCCGGCCTGACCGGGCTGTGGCAAGTGAGTGGCAGAAGCGACTTGCCTTTTGAAGATATGGTGCGTCTGGATCTTTCGTACATACAGAATTGGTCGTTAGCGCTGGATATACGGATTTTGCTCGAGACGCCGTCAATGGTTTTGCGCGGCGAGGGCGCCTACTAGGCACTAGGTCAGTTGCCGGAGCGACCACGTTTGTGAGTGGCAAGCACTGGCTTTAAAAAGGGTTCTTCGGAGGGCTCCTTTTCATGATCTCAGCACCAACTTTAAGTATTGGTTTGTTTGTTTACAATGGCGAAGCTTTCCTTCGTGAAACGTTGGACTCGCTCCTAGGCCAAACGTTCAAAGACTTTGAACTCATCATTTCCGATAATGCTTCGACTGATGCAACAGAGGAAATATGTAAATCCTACGCCAACGCCGATCCTCGCATTCGCTACTCACGAAACGAGATAAACATGGGCGCCGGCTGGAATATCCGGCGTGTATTCTCGCTCGCAACCGGCAGATATTTCAAATGGGCGGCCTGCGATGACTTGTATGAACCTACTTTCTTAGAGAAGTGTATAAATGCTCTGGAGACGAACTCCAGCTGTGTACTCGCGCACTCGAAAACTCGCGTTATCGATGATCGTGGCGCATTTGTGGAATATTACAACTGGCCTATGCGCTCAGACTCGCCGAATGTTGTGAGCCGTTTTCGCGAAATGTTATTGAATGATCATCTGTGCTTCCAGATATTCGGTGTCATGCGGCGTGATGCGCTGCTGAAGATCCCGCCACAGGGCAGCTACGTCAACTCCGACGGAGTACTGCTGGCGCAGATGTCGTTTCTAGGATCTTTCTATGAAGATCCGGAGTACTTATTCATAAGCCGGCGGCACGAGTCCCAATCCACCCAGACTCTTCCCGTGCGCCTCAAAAAACGGCGGTTTCGGTTAACGAACCGGCACGGCACTCTGCCGTGTCCGGAATGGTGGGATCCGAATAAAAGCAAGAGTATCGAGATGCCAGAATGGCGTCAATTGCGGGAGTACTGGGGCTCTGTGATGCGTGCACCCATAACTTCGGAAGACCGCCTCAAATGTCTTTGTCTGTTGGCACCTTGGGTTGTCAAGCACTTCAGGCGCATGATGAAGGACGTGCTGATAGCCGCCGATCAAGTGCTGTATAACCTGCAAATGGCAAACATGAAAGATGCAGAATTGACAGAAGCGAGGAAGACCACATGAAAGTTGCAATCTTAGCGGGTGGAGTCGGGTCCCGCCTCTCGGAGGAGACCGAGGTTAAACCAAAGCCGATGGTTGAGATCGGCGGGAAACCAATTCTATGGCACATCATGATGTACTATTCGCAGTTTGGTTTCAATGACTTTGTAATCGCGCTTGGGTACAAGGGTGAAGTCATCAAGAAGTATATGGTGGATTACTGTGCATTGAACAGCAATCTTTCCGTTTGTTTCAGCACGGGAGCAATCAGGATCACTCAACGCCAGATCTGCAACTGGAACGTCGAGCTGATTGATACAGGAACGGAAACGCAAACCGGGGGCCGAATCAAACGGCTTCAACCTTTCCTAGGCGATGAAACGTTCATGCTGACTTGGGGCGACGGCGTATCGAACGTTGATCTCCATCGATTGTTAGCCTTTCACCGTAAACATGGGAAACTTGCCACGTTGACAGCTGTTCGGCCTACGGCGCGTTTCGGACACTTGGAAACCGATGGAGATAGGGTGGTGGAATTCTCGGAGAAGCCACAAACCAGAGAGGGGTGGATCAACGGCGCTTTTTTTGTCCTGGAACCGAGCGTCTTCCAGTATATAGATGCGGATCTGACTCACTGGGAAAGGGAGCCGATGGAAAAGCTTGCCAAGGACGGGCAACTCATGGCCTATCATCACGACTCGTTCTGGCAATGTATGGATACGTTACGGGAGAAGAAACTTTTAGAGGCGATGTGGGAAAGCGGTAAAGCGCCTTGGAAGATTTGGAAGGAGGAAAAAAATGAGAGTATTAGTGACGGGTCACGAGGGGTACATTGGGACGGTCTTGGTTCCAATGCTGTTGTCGGCCAAACACGAGCTAACGGGGTTTGATACCAATTTATTTAGCCGTTGCACTTTTGCGGAGGGACTTCGGACGATTCCTTCCATTAACAAGGACATTCGCGATGTTAGTGCCGAAGACCTTAAAGGGTTCGATGCGATCATCCATTTAGCGGGTCTGTCGAACGATCCACTCGGTGATCTCAATCCGACATTGACCTATGAGATTAACACTGGAGCGTCGGTGCGGCTCGCTGAAATGGCGAAAAAAGCTGGCGTAAAAAGGTTTATTTTCTCATCGTCGTGCAGTAACTATGGCGCTGGAGGTGAGGACCTCTTGGATGAAAACTCGCCACTAAACCCGGTTACTCCGTATGGCGAGTCCAAGGTAATGGTTGAGCAGGAGGTTGCCAAACTAGCCGATTCGCGGTTCTGTCCAACATTTCTGAGGAATGCCACGGCTTACGGAGTATCCCCGCGGCTTCGCTTCGATCTTGTAATGAACAACTTGGTTGCCTGGGCTTGCTCTACCGGGCGGGTATTTATCAAGAGCGACGGAAGTCCCTGGCGACCTATTGTTCATGTAGAGGATATTTCTCGAGCTTTCCTAGCAGTTCTTGAAGCACCGGTCGATGCAATTTACAATCAAGCCTTCAACGTAGGCCGCAACGAAGACAACTACCGGGTTCGCGAATTAGCGGACATCGTTCACGATATTGTTCCGGGAACTGTAATTGAGTACGCTGCCGACGCCAGTCCCGATAAGCGGTGTTACCGGGTGGATTGCACGAAGATACGGAAGGCTGTGCCCGCCTTTCAGCCCGTTTGGAACGCCCGACGGGGCGCTCAGGAATTGTTCGACACATATAGCACGATTGGCCTCCGGGTCGAAGATTTCGAGGGAGTTCGTTATAAAAGGATTGCGCACGTCAAGTCGCTAATGGCCCAAGGGCTGCTGGATGAATCGCTGCGCTGGGTCGTCACACCCGTAAAGATGACAGAGGTGGCAGCGGCGGCAACGGCGGGAGGGGCTTAACATGAACCTGTCTGAATTCCAATGCCGCGCCTGTCGGCACACCGGCGCGCAAGAAATCCTATCGTTCGGAACGACGCCGCTCGCCGACGCACTATTGACAAAAGAGCAGTTGAGCCGTGCTGAAATCACAGCTCCCCTCTATCTGGTTTTTTGTCCCCATTGTTCACTCGTACAGATTACCGAGACAGTGCCGCCGGAAATATTGTTCTGCCGTGACTATCCATACTACTCGTCCGTCTCCAAGGAACTCTTAGCTCACTTCGCGACTAGTGCAGCCGAGATTATAGAGAAAAGGAAACTTACCGCGAACAGCTTGGTGATGGAGGCCGCCTCAAACGATGGCTACATGCTGAGGAATTTCTTAGAGAAAGGTGTTTCCGTCCTTGGGATCGATCCGGCGCAAGGTCCAGTGAACAATGCGCGCAAGATCGGCGTGAACACCATCTGCGATTTCTTTGGTAAGGGTCTGGCCGATCGTCTGCGCGCCGAGGGAAACCTTGCGGATGTTTTTCTGGCTAACAATGTGCTTGCCCATGTTGCGGACCTGAACGGATTTGTAGAAGGTATCAGAACGGTACTAAAACCTGACGGCGTCGCCGTTTTGGAGTGTCCGTACCTTGTTGACCTCGTTGAGAAGTGTGAATTCGACACCGTCTATCACCAGCATTTGTGCTATTTTTCCGTTACAGCTCTTGACCGTCTCTTTAAGAGTCATGCTCTCTACCTCAACGACGTGCAGCGCGTGCCGATCCATGGCGGCTCTCTACGACTAACCATTGCTAAGGCAGCGGCTCCAAATCAGCGAGTTCGTGATCTTCTTGAGCAGGAAATGGCTGCAGGCGTGGATAGAATCGACTACTTTCAGACATTCGCTCAACGGGTACAACGCATACGCGAAGACTTGATCGATCTTCTTCGTAATCTAAAATTGCGAGGAAAGAAAATCGCAGGCTATGCCGCCGCGGCCAAGGGAACCACTCTCTTGTCATTTTGTGAAATCGACGGTCGCCTGCTCGACTATATTGTCGACCTGAACGAGTTCAAGCAAGGGCGCTTTATGCCTGGCAATCACTTGCCGATTTACGCACCGCAACGGCTGCTGGAAGAGAAACCGGACTACGTGCTCATTCTGGCTTGGAATTTTGCAGAAGAAATTATGAGACAACAGCGCGCCTACAGCGAACTTGGGGGGAAGTTCATTATTCCGATCCCAAGCCCGAGCATCGTAGCTGGGGCCGCTGCTTGACGAGCGTATTTTAAGGAGGATAAATCATGAATACGGTCTATTTGGATTCATCACTGAGTGATGACTTTCGTCGAGAGCTGCTCTACAAGGGCCAGATCTTCACATATTCGAATCGCGCCAACATACGCGCGCTCTGCGAGTTTGCCGGAGAAATGTTGCGGGAGGCTTTCCACCCTCTTGATCCATTAACTGCGCAGTTTCACATGTCGGTCGAGCGGTTCGTAGAAATATTCGGACCTCTAAAGCCGAAATTCATTCACCATGCACGCACAAAGGAGATCATCAGAGCTGTTCTCAGCGAGTTTGGCTGCGACTTAGATACGACATATCAGGACGTACCTCGACTTCGTGCTGTGACTTCCGATGCGTACTTAACATCTGGCGTCGGGTATGCCCATCATCTTCATCGCGACACTTGGTACTCAGCCCCCATGCAACAGATTAACTGGTGGCTCCCAATTTTTGAGATGGCTTCGGAGAGTTCTATGGCCTTCCATCCGCTTTATTGGAGTGAACCTGTGAAGAACGGCTCTGCGGAATTCAACTATTATGAATGGAATCGCACAGGACGAGCATCCGCTTCGCAACATATAAAATCCGATACTCGCAAGCAGCCAAAGCCAGAACAACCGATGGAACTCGATCCACAAATTCGGTTCGTTCCCGAACCCGGTGGAGTAATTCTGTTCTCGGCAGCGCAGATGCACTCGACCGTGCCCAACACCTCCGGGAAAACTCGTTTCAGTATCGATTTCCGAACGGTCCACGTTGGAGATATCAAACTGAAGAAGGCCCCGCCTAATATTGATTCTGAGTGCACGGGCACATCTCTGCGGGATTTCCTAAAAGCGCGAGACCTAAGTCCGATGCCGGAAGATGTCATTTCCGTCGTCGAACCGGAACCGGTTGGCGAGGGCGTTCTCGTGTTCAAGCCGTGATTCTGTGGTAGCGCCGCTGTCGAGTGCCTTACATATCTAGTATGTCCGAAAATCATGAGTGCCCCAACTGTCTTGAGGGTTCGCTGAAAGTGTTTCACGATGTTCGGGGAGTTCCGGTCCATAGCGTTCTTCTGATGCCCTCACGCGATATCGCCGTGAACTACCCCAAAGGCGATATCAAGCTCGGATTCTGCGACGTCTGTGGGTTTGTCTCCAATACTGCTTTCAACGCCACTGTTCATGAGTATTCGACGCAATATGAGGAGACACAAGGCTTCTCGGATACGTTTCGGGCGTTCCACCGGCGCTTGGCCGCTGGTCTGATTGAGAAGTTCGGTCTGCGTGATAAGGCGGTTGTAGAGATTGGGTGCGGTAAAGGGGAGTTCCTAACTCTCGTGTGCGAGATGGGTGGGAATCGTGGCGTCGGTTTTGATCCTGCTTTTGTGAAGGAGCGGAATCCGGCACCATCGAACCTCGACATCGAATTCGTTCAGGATTTCTACTCGGAGAAGTATCTTGACGTTCGAGCGGATTTCTATTGCTGCAAAATGACCTTGGAGCACATCCCAAACACCGCGGAGTTTATCCGTACGGTCCGACGTGCCATCGGTGGTAACACAGACGCAACCGTTTTCTTTCAAGTTCCCGACCTTATGCGTGTGTTGAAGGATCTCGCTTTTTGGGATATCTATTATGAGCACTGCTCGTACTTCTGCGCTGGCTCACTCTCTCGCGTTTTCCGAGATGCTGGTTTCGAGGTCTTGGAAACTTGGACTGATTATGATGATCAATATTTGATGATCACCGCAAAACCCAGCCGGGGAGGTACCCAGGCCAGTGCGATTGAGCTTGGCGCAGCGGGCATTGTTTCGGGCGCGATCGAGAAATTTCTGCCCGCCCAGAAGACTCTCGTGGATGATTGGAAACAGCGGCTGACCGAGCTGCGGCAATCGGGGAAACGTACCGTAGTGTGGGGATCCGGATCGAAAGGCGTAGCGTTTCTCACCATGCTGAATCTAAACGGAACGATCGAGTACGTAGTCGATATCAATCCTTTCCGGCAGGGCAAATTCATGGCCGGTACCGGTCAGCAGATCGTTGCCCCCGACTTCCTGCGCGAATACAAACCGGATGTTGCCATAGTTATGAATCCGGTGTATCAATCCGAGATCCAGCAGGATTTAAGCCGTATGGGGCTAGCGACAACTGTCCTGCCCGTGTGATTGTGAATTGCCAGGTAGGAACCATTGCGCATAGCAATCTTCGACTATCGAATTGTGAGGAGTAATGCTATTGGAGGATGCCACCTCAGAGTGCTACGCTCGCTCGCTGGTGAGCACGATTTTACAGTATTTTCCGTCCAATTCGATAATCCGTACCCCGAACGAATTCAGTGGGTTCGCGTGCCGGCGCCCCTCCGCCCCTTGCCGCTATTATTCGTGGTGTACCACTTACTCGCGCCTGTCATGTATGCGCTACACAAACTGAGAACGAGACAGGAATTCGACCTGGTGCAAACGGTGGAAAGCAACCTTAGCTTTGGTGATCTGGCGTACACCCACTTCTGTCATACTTCATACCTCAACAACCATTGGCAAACTGGGCAAAGTAAGGGATGGCGTGGGCTCTCTAATTGGTTGGATCACCGTCTCCATGCGGTCCTGGAGGGTCGCATTTATCGACGTGTTAGACAGGTCTTGGTTCCGTCGAGGGGGTTAGCCAAGGAACTAGGCGCTGAATTCCCCGTGGCTGCGTCAAAGGTTCGGGTTTTACCGAATGCTGTTAACGTGGATGCCCTAAGTGCTCCAAGCTCGTTTGATCGAAATGCCTTCCGGGAAGGCCTTGGTATTAACAGGCTGGATGTCGTATTTGTTTTCACGGCGCTAGGACATTTTGAGCGGAAAGGTTTGCCTCTTCTCATCGAGTCTCTCTCTCGGCCAGGATTGGAAACTGCCAAACTCCTGATCGTCGGCGGCGAACAAGATCTGATTGAAAGCTACCGCATCTCCGCCGAGGCCTATAGATTGAAGGGTCGCGTTTTGTTCGTCGGCATGCGCTCGGACGTGCGGCCGTACCTGTGGGCCGCGGATGCATTTGTGCTGGCGTCGGCCTATGAGACTTTCTCACTCGTCACCTTTGAAGCAGCGGGCGCGTCTTTGCCGCTTATCACGCCTCTCCTGCATGGAATCGAAGAAATCGTCAGAGATGGAGAGACAGGCTACGTTGTGAAACGAACGGTCGACGACTTCTCTCTTGCGATGAGGCAATTTGTTGAGTTACCGGCGTCGCAAAAGGCCGAGATGGGGCGGCGCGCGCGATTATCCGCTCGACAGTTTGACGAGTTGCGCTTTGTGGAGAATTGGCGGCGGTTCTATAACGGCTGGATCACGGCTGGCGCTCCGAAAGACGTGTCCGCATCGCCGACTGAGTCTCTCGAGGGAATCTTGTGATGCGTTCGGTTCTTGACGACGGGCGGATGCTGGTTATTGTCGCGTCCGCGTTTGCAATATTCTCCTTGTTCTGCATTGCCGACTGCATGCGAGAAACCGATCAAGCCAGCGTGCTCACTGGCGCTTGGGAGTTATTTCGAGGAAGTCACATCTTCGGCGAACGCTACTATAACTACGACAAGCTGTATGAGACATATTGGATCACGGCTTTGGGTTTGTGGATACGTTCAAGCTTTGGTACTGGTTGGTCGCCCGTGTTGGTCGCGAACGTTACCTCAGGCATCGTATTCTGGGCGACAACGCTCGCTGGAGTTCTCCTGCTTGCAAAAACCCGCCGAAAGTCCACCCTCTTGGCCCTTGTCTGCTATCTCAGCACACCGGCACTTCTTATCAACTCCGTCTACCTGAACCCCGCGATCATCTCAGCCGGGTTTCTTTTGCTCTCGGCCGTGCTGCTGTGCGGATCACGCACCCTATGGCGTCGGTCTCTAGGCGCGCTCTTTTTCTTTGTTGCAGTGGGCGCGCGCGGCGACGCTGTGCTGTTGGCTCCATTAATCGTTTGGCTTCAATTGCCGACGCGTCACTGGATCAGTCGAGCGTTTACAAGTTCCACAACATGGCTATTAGCGGCTGCGATAGCGGCCTCGACCGTGCTTGGCTTGAGGCTGTATACCGGAAAGCCGCTCTACTTCGATCCGGGATTTCTTGGTGTGAAGGCTTTTGGGGGCTATCTTGTTTTTGGTCTCGGAGCATCCCTTCTGCTTCTTCTGTTGTTGTTGGTTGTCCTCTTGGACCGAGCGCTACGTTCAACCAGTATTGAGCGCGCCCTTTTCTACTGCGTGGGCGCAATCACTCTTGCCCTTCCTCTCGCCTACTACTCACCGCAATTGTGGAGCCCGCGCTACCTGGTAACGACCGCACTCGGTGTATTCTTGTTCACGGTCTCTCGCCGCGGAACAGCTTTACTGAATTTCAAATCATGGAGGCCAGCCGTCTATACTTCACGGCTGGGCTTCGCAGCACTTGCGGTCGGGCTAATGATTGTCGGGTTCAGATTGCCTTCACCGACCAGACCGCATTTGACCTTCACGCAGCCGACCCTCTTTCCCACTGCCGACGGCCTTCATCCAATGGGTGCGTACGGCTGGTTTTTGCTTGACATCCGCCACGTGGCCGAACGGGAAATCGATCACAACCAACTGGCCTGGAGAGCCGCCCAACAGACTGAGTATGCGCCCGATGCGGATGGTTACGTCCACATCTTAGATACACCGATGCGCGCTTACCTGGAACTCGGTGCGGCGCTCAAAGGATTGAAGTCCAAGATCGAGCCAGTGACAAGGAATTATGACCTTCACGGCGAGCTTTACGCGGATTCGCGTTCATTTACTCGGCTGGGCTCCGATCAAGTCGACGGGGCACTATCCCGTTTGCTCGTGCGACCGGCCAGGATCGTTTCGCCCATTTACGAAGGAGTTGCCATTCTGCATTTCGTTTCCGATGGTGATTCGTCTTGGGGCGGTCGAACGAGAGTTCTGAACAATCTATTTATGGGCAACGAGTATCGGCTGTACAATCCATCGGTATCCAGCCGATATGCTGGGATGGATGACCGTCCGTTTGCTTTCGTAGCTGAGCGTCCTTTTCAAATAGCCATGAACGGTCGACCAGAAACAGCCGTTTTGGACAACCGTTCGGGCTTCTACTATCTTCGCGGCGGCCACACGCGGCAGCTTGCCAATGTTCGTTCGTCGTCAGACCAAGCCAGACAGCTCACTCTCGCTGTCCAAGTCTTACCAGCTTGGATGGCTGTCACAAATCGTTAGGCGGGCGGCCCAGCTGGACTGTTCGCTGTGACAGAACCTCGTTGAAGCGCGACTCTTTAGTCGAGTCGGGGGCAACTTATCTGTCCGTTCTGAATATCTGGCTCGGCATCGAATGAAGGCCAGGTAATTTTTTCAAGCACGCGCTTATTTACAGGTACAATTTCCCGCCCTTAGACTGCGCCTTTTCCGCTGGTGTCAAGCGCAATTCCTAGTTTGATTTTCTAGTTCATTCCGTGACTCAGTGGATGAGGAACGGAAACCTGAAACTTTACAAAAATCGAATTTGCGCTTCTTCGGCTGTTGAGCAAACGGCTCGAAACGCAGGCAAAGCACTGATCATTGTTCTCGCCATAAACACTTGGGCCGCGATAGCGGAAGTCCAGAGCGTTATTGTTGGGGGCACAAATCAAAGCAACATAGTCTCAGCCATAGGTTCGGCGTGTAACGGTAACACGCCTGGAAAGGTAATCTTTCCGAATGGCAACTATTCTGTTAGTTCACCAATCACGGTTCCGGGTAATTGCGCGCTGCAAGCGGCGAACCCGGGGCGGGCAACGTTGAATGCCAACCAAAACCAAGTCTTCAACATTGCTTCGAATTACGTGACAATCAATGGCTTCATAATCGATGGCGGCTGGGTCGCGTTCGGCGGAGCCAATAGCTACAGTAATTTCGTTTTCACGAACAACACAATAGAGAACATCTGGAGCGGATACCGTTCGGGTGGCCCCGTCGCCTTGAGCGGTCCGGGCATCATCAGTTCCAATATCTCGAACAATTCGTTTTTGAATATTTGGGGTGGAGGAAGCCCCGGCTATCCGAATACACCACCACAAGACGGAACCAATTGCCCTGGTGAGGACTGCTGGGGATCTTTTGCGATGACCTTCAGCGGATTGGATCAGACTACGATCAGTAATAATACATTTGACAGGATTGCCGGCGACGGTATGCATATTTCTTGGGAATCGTTCACTGGATACACTTATGCGCAAAGCACCAGCGGGAACGTGATTTCGTACAACACCTTCACTCACATTCGGCGTATACCAATGGAACTCCAGTCGCAACCTTCCGGCAATTGCCCGGGCGGGTGCAATTATAGTCCGTCCACAGGGGTTACTACGGGACTGCAAATCAAGGGCAATTATGTCCATGATTATGCGTGGCCATTTTGGAATACCTGGGGCGCCAGTTTGGTTCCCGCTGGTGCGGTTGGATCCTATTTCATCAACAACACCTTCGTGGCAAATCCTGGAAATGCAGGTGGTTATGCCCCGTGCATGGAGAGTTCTTCCATTAATAACATCGTGCAGGGTAACGTTTGCGAGAGCACGACGGGAGAGACCTACTTTTACAGCGCGGGCGTCGCGCAGGAGTGGGGCGGGAATTCTACTCAAACATCGACTTATCAAAATAATGTCTTTTGCGGCAACCCCGCCACACTTCTAGTGGCTCATGAAACGGGATCTCAAACAACGATAGTCGATCGGTACAACTATAAGAATGGCAGTTCGTGCCCCGCCGGAGCGAACCTGACGACTGGTAATATCAACTTAGCTTTTACGTCAGCCAATAATCAGAGCTTCCCATCTGGTGGGAACGGCACGTGGAGCGTCTATGTTATAAGCAATTTGTCGATCAGGTATGTACAGTTTTTTGTTGATGGGTCTACCACGCCCGTTTCGACTCAGGAAATTCAGGACCTGAACAGCAACTTCGCCAATGATCAGAGGTGGCTCTATCATGCCACCATCAACACGTCGACTCTCACGAGTGGCACTCACACGATTTCAGCGATAGCCACAGATGTGTCCGGGGTAACCCAAAAGGTGACCGAGAACTTTACGGCGAATGGCTCGGGTGGTGGGACGGTTCCCGGCGCTATTGTCAGTCCGGATATCCTCTCTTTCAGTGCTACTACAGTAGGCCAGACGACGCAAACGCAAACTGCTACACTTACTAACTCTGGAACAGCGGCGCTGGCCCTTGGAAATATCACCCTCGGTGGCCCGAATTCCGCCGATTTCTCGCTGAGTTCTCAATGCGGAAGTTCGTTGGCCGTAGGCAGCTCTTGTGTTATCGAGGTTGGCTTCAACCCAATGGCAGCAGGCTCGAGAACAGCCACACTCTCAGTAAGCGACAACGCTGCGAATTCGCCGCAAAGCGTAGCACTAACTGGGACAGGAAACGCTCCGGCCCCTGTTGCGACGCCGCCCACCACTGGAAATTTGCCCACTAATCTACCGAAGGGAATGATATTGTGGCTGGCTGGTAATTCGGGCGTGTTGACCGACGGCTCCGGCGTCAGTGCTTGGCAAGACCAGTCCGGCAACGGAAACAACGCTCTTCAACCGTCCACAGCGAACCAGCCAACTCTCGTTCCGGGCAATAACGGACAATATGCGGTCCGATTTGACGGCTCCTCAAGCTTCATGTCTCTCGCGAACCTCCCAATCAACGGAAGCACTGGCCTTACAGTAATATTGGTATCCGCCAATTCTACGGATGTATCGAACAGCGCAGGGTATGGGTGGTATTCTTTCCTGCTCTGGCAGGAAACGGCTTCTTGGGGTGCCACGTTCTTCGGTACCTATCAATCGACTTCGCAGTTCCGCTTTGGAACCACGCAGTTTGGAAATGAGTCGACCTACACGACGCCGTTCAATCGCACGAATTCTTTCGGTTTGAGCGAGTGGATGCATGCGGGGACAACGGATTACATGTGGTTTAATTCACAAAGCGTTGGGACGTTCCCGGGAAAGTTGGCGGCAATCGCCGGTGTCGGGAACTCTGCGGTGCTCGGCCTTGGAAATACTAATACGTTTTACCCAGGCGATGTATCGGAACTAATCGTCTACGGCCGCTCGATCTCAACATCGGAACGACAAGCTATAGAAGAATACCTGATGACTAAATATCATCTGTAGGGTCGCCTCTAGACCTGCGTTGCCAAACGGTATCGCAGGTCGCCATCAGGTGCTCAGAAAAGCCGTAACCAGATTAACCGTCGGACGAATCGTTCGACGGTTCTTCCCGTTAGAGATTCGATTGTAAGAGATGCCGACTTGCCTCTGCCACGTGTCGCATAAGAATAACGTCGGTGCCCGTCTAATGAAGAAGGCGCCTTATTGGCTGAAAAGTGGATCGTTTTGAAAATGGATGAACCAAACAATCCCCAAACGCGGCCCTTCTTACAGAAAGCGGACTTTCAAACCAAGTACGCCATCTTCCTGCTTTACGGGTTCTTTTTCCTCGATAAGCTTCTTGTCTACATTTCTCTCCCCTTCACCACGATCCTTTTGTTCGATCGGCGTGTATTCTTCGACCGAGTTTACAGCGCGTTAACCACACCGGGACCTTTGAGTGGGGTCACTTGGGCTCTTCTCATTTCTACGATGTTCGGCATTGCAGAGGTGGCGTATGGATTGCTTGAGGGTTACGGGCTTACCTCCGCGTTAGAGATCCTCGTCTTCAATCTTTGCCCATGGTTCTTGTTTTTTGGAATTGTTGCCGGAATGCAGCGTCCGTGGTCCGTTCGGAACTATATCAGGTTCCTGGCCTATTTCCATGCCATCGAAGGCCCTATTTACTACTTGTTCCTCCGTCATGTCAGCTTTAAAATCGGCTCTACAGACGTAAGTTTCGCACCCGGCACGGGCTCTCTGGCGCTTCTTGGTCTCTTCTGCTTCGAACAGAGACTGTCTCGTTATTGGTTTCCGATCCTCGTCTGTAGCTTCGACACGATTGCAGGCGAAATGCGCGCCGATTGGCTAGGCTTCGGAATGGCCGTCGTCGTCTGGGCCATAGCAGCACGGCAAATAAAGCGTGTCCTGACTATAGCGGCAATTCTTATCGCGCTCCTCGCCATCGGCTTCGTCACGGATGTCCGAATTCCAGGTCTTCCGGGCCGCGGAGGTGAAATTTCTGCTCGCGACACGGTAGCGCGCGCCTTATCGGGCATCGACCCGGAACTAGCTCAGCAGCTCAGTCCGGGCGCAATGGGTTATGGCGCTGGCACGATCGCATGGCGCGAGAATTGGTGGAGAGATATTCGAGGGGAGGTCTTCAAGAGCCCCGTTACGGCCATTTTTGGATTAGGGTATGGCTATCCCATTGGACAGTTAGTTCCCGCTCTAAGGAACGTGGACATCCGGTCTCCCCATAGTGTGTTTCATTTCACCTTGGCTAATTCCGGTTTGCTTGGTTTTTTTCTTTTTGTTCTCCTTCAGATGCAGCTCCTCAGGGTGCTCTGGAAAACTTTCAAACAAACAGGTCAGATATTCGGCTTGGCCTGTGCTATTTTTGCGATAGAAAACTCCATGTTTGGTAACTTCTTCGAAGCGCCTCAACGAGCCATACCGACGTACATTCTTCTGGGGATGTGTATAGGGCCTCTATTCCTGGCCGCCACCCAACAATCCACCAGCGATGACGTGCGGAAGGGTGGCAGGGCCTTGATTCCCTTACTGCACGAGCCGGCCAAGGGTTGGCCTACATCTCCGGAGTCAGTGATCCGTTAGCTAGTGTATTTGTAGCTAAGTAGCACCCGTCGCCTAAAAGGGAGAGAGACGGAGGTCGGTCTCACGAATTCAATACAGTGTCTCTAACATTCAGCCGGCCTTCACAGCGAAGCAAACCTACTAAACTCGGTGTAAATGCTATTCACTTGCTCCGAGTTATTATGGGAAATCCACGTCGATACGACCAATCCGGCCGGATTTCGGGCGCGCCAGTCCGAGATACCACTGGCCCCTTCAAAGACTGCGCGCTCTGACCGGGCGCACTAAGAGAGTTGAAACGAATTAAGCGGCACCTCTAAGTAGATTTATGCTTATTGGATTAGGGGACCATCGAAGATCCGGGTCTTTTGCCTCACGGTTTCGGAGGGACCGTGTGGATCGTTTTCTTGACCTGATACCGCGTGGCCGGCCAGCTTCGATACTAGATGTCGGTGGGTACGAATATTTTTGGCTGGATGTTTGGGATGATAGGTGCCAAAACGTTTCAATTACGCTACTCAATCTGACTGCGCAAAGTCTAACAGGAAAGATTCCAGCGGTTTCTTGCAGCGGCGACGCGCGAGATATGAGCTGCTTTCACGACCGCCAATTTGACTTATGCTTCTCCAACTCTGTCATCGAGCACGTGGGGACTTTTGGAGATCAGGTCCGCATGGCTAGGGAGATCAAGAGGGTTGCTGAAGGCTACTTCGTCCAGACCCCATATAGGTACTTCCCAATTGAGCCCCATTTCCACTTTCCTGCGTGGGCCCAACTGCCCGTCTCTGTGCGCGTAGCTCTTCATCAAAGATTCGACCTGGGATATATGCCGCGTGAATCGGACTGGATAAAAAACTTGAGCGATATCGATCAGATCCGTTTGATATCAATTCGCGAAATGAAGGCCCTCTTTCCAGACGGATATCTGTACAAGGAAAAGCTAGGCCCGATAACGAAATCGCTCATATCTATACGCGGCATTCGAGGCATTTGAGTTTTGCGGCTCGTTTTGCGAACTTGATCGGGTTGCAAGGTTGTTTATTTGCTCCCGATAATCGCGATGAATCGACTTCGATATAAGATTTCAAAAGGATTGCATTGGGCAACGCAAATAGCTCGGAAATAGGAATTCAGCCACTGAGTGCGCCGTCTCGCCTAAACCAAGGTTCATCCCGGGCGACGGGCGGCTCCTCTCGGTGGCGCAGCTTCTGTTCTCTAGGGCTGACTGTCTGTGCAGTGAGCGCCCTGGTAATTTTTCCCAGGATTGACAAGACCCCCTTCGATGGCGACGAATCCGACTGGATTTCGGGTGGCTATTACTAC
>PMSX01000305.1 GCA_003167495.1 Bryobacterales bacterium
ACAAGCCCGGGGTCAAGAGGCAGCAAAAAGTGGCGGACTCAGTCCTGCGCACGACGGACTGGCGCGAAGTGGTGGCGCATCCGGAAGTGGATATCGTCGCCGAGCTGGTTGGTGGCACAAGCGTGGCGCGCGAGATCATCGATGGCGCCATCGCGCACAAAAAGTCAGTAGTTACAGCCAACAAAGAATTGATGGCGCTGTGCGGCGCAGACATTTGGGATCGTGCGATCGCGGCCGGCATTAACCTGGCAATGGAGGCGAGCGTAGCCGGAGGCATTCCGATTCACACCGTCCTGCGCGAAGGTATTTCTGGCGACCGCGTGACCACGCTGTACGGTATTCTGAACGGCACCAGCAACTACATCCTTACTGAAATCGAATCGCGCGGGGGTTCGTTCGTCGATGTGCTGGCCGAAGCGCAGCGGCTGGGATATGCCGAGTCAGATCCCAGCGCGGATGTCGATGGATTCGATGCGCGCTCGAAACTGGCCATCCTGGCGGCGCTTTCGTTCGGGGAGAAGATTACGCCGTCCGATATTTATACCGAAGGCATCCGGCGCATTCTGCCCGTGGATTTCAAGTACGCGCACCAATTGGCGCATACTATCCGGCTGATCTGTTCGGCGCGGCAGACTCCGGAAGGGTTGATTCTTTCGGTGCGTCCGGCCCTGATCCCAAACTCGGCCATCCTGGCGGGCGTGCGCGGCACCTACAATGCGGTTTGGGTGCGCGGACAATTTGGGGCCGATACGTTTTATTACGGCCGCGGCGCGGGATCGCAGCCCACCGGGGTGGCCGTGGTGAGCGATCTGATGCGGGTAGCGCGGGAAATTCGGTGCGGCAGTCCCGAGCGCGTGTCGCCCTTCGCCCATGAACGGCTCGGCGAATATCAGCCCATCCCGGTGACGTTGAACAAGTCGGCATATTATCTACGCTTCCGGGTGGAAGACCGGCCCGGCATTATCGCGCGATTGGCGGCCGTCCTGGCGCGTAATGAGATCAGTCTGGACGCGGTGTTGCAGATCCCGGCGCAGAACTGGCGCGATCTGCCGTTCGTGATTACCGTGCAACCAACTTCGGAACAGTCGATACGAAACGCCGTTTCGGAAATGGCCGAACATGATTTTCTATTAGAGCCGCCGCTGGCTATGCCCATGGAGGAACCCCTGTGAAACGATCGATCCTGACCTTGGCCCTGCTTGGCTTGGCCGCGAGCGGACAGGTGGCTGAGAATGCCAACCGCCAGTATCAGACCAAGGAAGGCCGTGAGGCCATTGCAAAGGGCTTGGCCGATCCCGAACGCGACGAAAAGCAGAAGCCCCGCGACATCGTCTATTCCATGGACCTGAAGCCGGGCATGACCGTCGTGGATTTGGGCACCGGCGTTGGCTACATGATTCCGTTCCTCAGCCGGGCGGTCGGCGCGGAGGGAAAGGTGATCGCCGAAGATATCGCGTCCGATTTCCTGGACAAAGCCAAAATGCGCGCCAAGACGTCGAACGTGACCAACGCGACCTTCGTGCTGGGCACTCCGGAGAATGCCAATTTACCGGCGGACACGGTGAACGCGGTTTTGATTCTGGATGTGTATCATCATTTTGACTATCCGGATCAGATGATGGCGAACATCAAGGAGAGTCTGCTGCCCGGCGGCCACGTGTACATTGTGGACTACTTCCGCAGTGCGACATCCATGCCCAACGGCCGCGCGCTGGAGCATATCCGCCTGGACCGCGACGAGGTGGTGAAAGAAGTGGAAAGCTACGGGTACCGGCTGTTGTGGAAGAAGGACCACGTGCCGGGAGTGCAGTACATGCTGGCGTTTGAGACGAAGTAACGCCTTGTGGTATCCTGCGAGGGAAGACCCGCCCAAACACCGGAGAGGTGGCTGAGTGGTCGAAAGCAGCGGTTTGCTAAACCGTCGTAGGGTCAAAAACTCTACCGGGGGTTCGAATCCCCCCCTCTCCGCCAGATTTTGCTTGCAGTTTACCGGGGCTTAGTCAGTTCGTCGGGCAATATCGGGCAACACCTCTTATAACTTAGACATGGCCCTGAGCTTGTACCGACGCCATCGCCGCGACTGCATCGGGGCCTCAACATTGATTTCGAGCACCATAGGAAAGCGAACTTCTAGACCGGCCCCGCCCTCACGTGGAAGCGCACACCTTCGCGTTGCTGAAGAAAACTGACAACCTCAAATAGATTGCCCGCTCGCGGATTGCCAGTTGGCCCAAGCATGCGCATAAGACTCTTCGACGGAATGTGCGTAGCCTCGGCGAGTTCAGTAAAGCCCACCGTGGCATTTATGAAATCGCGCAAAATTGTCTTCGCCGTGCCGATGTCACCGCTCAGCATTAGCTCCACGCCTTCGCGCAGTAGTTCTTTGCGGAACTTCGGATCACGGGCGACCCGAGCACGGATCGTCTCTTTGAAATCGCGAGTTAGGGCCATAGCTTCTCTCCTACCTTCTCTGTTTGTAGTCCTGCCATCTATCAAGGGCTTCATGGATGTCGCGCTGTTGCCGCTTCTTGACGCCGCCGCCCAACAAAATCACAATGTGTTCGCCATCCTTGCCGAAATAGACCCGGTACCCGGGGCCAAGTCGATCCTGTATTCGAAAACGCCAGACCGGACACCCTTGACGTTTGAGAAGTTCCCGCCTGCCAAACGTGCCATCGCGGTAGCCACCTTCACTGCCGCCTGCGCGTTCAAGCTATCGAACCATGCCGCATATGGGCTCTGCCCGTCGCGGTCGTTGAATTCTCGAACGTCTACCATTTGTGATGGTAACATATACGTTACTATCCCTCAAGCAAAAAGCAAATGACTGGGAACCTCTGGGGTTTGTGCATCCTGTCCGGTTCCCAGTGCCTTCGAGAGCCACGATAACGTGAGGCGACAGCGGCCTTGGTTTCGGCGATTGAGTGAATGTTTTGGTCAATCAGAACCTCTAGGAGTTCGTGAAACAATTTCTGTATCTCAGTGGCGGCTTGGCCCGCGAGATCGACCCACATTTGAGGGTTGGCTTTAGTTCTCGCACTTCCTTCAACTGGCGCATAGTCAGGTCGGAAGACCAGCGAGATTTTGCCAGCTCCGGAACTGTTCAAAGCGCTTCCTCCGCATTCCACATCGTTGATGTTATAGGTGCTCGCGCCATTACTGCCGGCCTGTCGCCTCCTGTTGACGCTAGCAGGAAAATTACCATGAGTCCGTTCTTTCGACGATTTGGTTGGCGAGCCTGCGATAAAAATGCCTCTGCCCCTCCGGAGCGGTTAGTGACTGAAGCGCAGATCGGCGAAACCGCGCAGGATGTCAGCGGGCGAAGCTCGGCCCGAAGCCTTGGGAAAGGTAAACTACGCATATGCGTTTTGTCACGGTTTCCGCAATTCTCTTGATAGGTCTAACGGTTGTCGCCCGCGGTGAACAACAGGCGGAGGAGCTAAAGAAAGACGAGAAGGCGGCGGTGGTGGAGCGGCCAGCGCCAGATTCGACGACCGAGAACACGGTGAGTGTGGGAGGAAAAAAGATTGCCTATCGCGCGGTGGCGGGGACGATTACGGTGGGTGGCTCGGACGAATTGGACGCGAAGTTGGGATTGGACGGGGAGCTGTTGCCGGATTCGGGGATGAATTCGCCGGACCCGAAGAAGCCGGAGGAGGCCCCAGCCACTGCACGAATGTTTTATGTGGCGTACTTCAAGAAAGACGCGGAGGCGAGCCGTCCGCTGATCTTCTTGTATAACGGCGGACCCGGTTCGTCGACGATGTGGCTGCATATGGGGGCGTTCGGACCGCGGCGCGTGGAGACGGAGGGACTGGAGCATCCGGCGGGTGCGCCCTACACAGTTGCAGAGAATAAAGACAGCTTGCTGGATGTGGCCGATCTGGTTTTCATTGATGCGCCAGGGACAGGTTTCAGCAGGGTGATGGGCAAGGATAACGCAAAGGCGTTTTATGGTGTGGATCAAGATGCGCACGCGTTTGAGCGTTTCATCTTGCGGTTTCTGACAAAGTACGACCGCTGGAATTCGCCAAAGTATTTGTTTGGCGAATCTTATGGGACGCCACGTTCAGCAGTGATCAGTGCGCTGCTACGGAATGTGGACTTGAATGGAATTGTCTTACTTTCAACGATTTTGAGTTTTGATAACTCAGTGGATGATCCGAGATGGAATCCGGGAGTGGATCAGGCTTATGCGCTGGCGCTACCGACTTATGCGGCGTCGGCGTACTATCATCACAAACTAGCGAATCAGCCAGCGGCGTTGGAGCCATTTCTCAGTGAAGTGGAAAAGTTTGCGATGGGCGAGTATGAGACGGCGCTGCTGGCAGGGTCGACGCTGTCGGAGGCAGAGAAAGAGGCGGTGGCGCAGAAGTTGCATGATTATACGGGGCTGCCGGCAGCGTACATCTTGAAGGCGAATTTGCGCGTGGAGGGTGGAGAATTTTCTAAAACTCTGCAAGATCCGGCGGGTTTGACAACGGGGCGGCTGGATACGAGATACAGCGGACCCTCGCTTGATCCGCTTTCGGAAGGTGCGGAGTATGATCCGCAATCGAATGCGGTGTCGGCGGCGTATGCGACGGCGATCAACGAATATTTACGGAGCGAGTTGAAGTATGGGAGGAATCAGACTTACAAACCGAATGCATATGGGGACGGGTTTATTTGGGATTTGCGGCATCACGCACCGGGAGGGCCACCGGCCCTTGAGACAGATGGCGGTTTGAATGTGATGCCGGATTTGGCGCATGCGATGAAGATGAATCCGAAGATGAGGGTGCTGGTGGTGGGCGGATATTACGATTTAGCGACGCCATTTTATGAAGGGGTTTATGAGATGCATCATTTGCCGATGCCGGCGGAGTTACAGAAGAATATTAGCTATCAATATTATGAGTCGGGGCATATGGTGTATGTGAGCGAGGGGGTGCTGCACAAGTTTCATGAGGATGTGGCGAGGTGGGTGAAGGAGACGGCGGGCAGGTAAAACCATCGCAATACCTATGAGCGGGACTTGTGGCCTAATGCTGTTACGCTGATCAGAGCGAAACTACATGCTGGGCATCGTAGTTCGCCATTTCCAACGGGAGATTCATACCTTGATAAACACCAAGCGCCGGCTCACCCTCGCACTCTTCACAGCATGCGCCATCGTCAGAGGCCAATCCGATGACGCGGCTCTCATCGCGAAAGCCAAGGCGATTCATCACAAGATCATCAAGCTCGACACTCACAATGACATCGACCCGGCCAACTTCACCGCCGATTGCAACTACACCATGCGCCTCACGACGCAGGTGAATCTGCCAAAGATGGCTGAAGGCGAGATGGATGCCTCATTCATGATCGTCTATGTCGGCCAAGGTCCGCTGACGCCCGAAGGATTCGACAACGCCTATAAGCAGGCCATCGCTAAATTCGAGGCCATTCACCGCTTAACCGAACAGATCGCGCCGGATCAAATCGGCCTGGCACTCACGCCTGCGGACGTGATTGCGCTGCACAAGAAAGGCAAGCGTGCCGCGGTGATCGGGATTGAGAACGGCTATCCGATCGGCCTCGACATCAAGCGCGTGAAGGAGTTCTATGATCGCGGCGGGCGCTACATGTCGCTGGCGCACAACGGCAACAGTCAGCTTGCGGATTCGAACACGGGCGAAGCGCAGGGCTATCTATACAACAACGGGCTTTCGCCGCTGGGCCGCGAAGTGATCACGGAGATGAACCGGCTCGGCATGATGGTGGATCTTTCGCATCCCTCAAAGGGCGCGAATCTGGAAGCGATTAGGCTTTCGAAAGCGCCCGTGATTGCATCCCACTCGGGCGTTCGGGCGCTCGGCAACGTGAGCCGCAACATGGACGATGAACTACTCCTCGCGTTGAAACAAAACGGCGGCGTGATCCAGGTGGTCGGTTTCGCCTCATATATCAAACCCGACTCGCCCGACCGCACAAACGCCATCCTCAAGCTGCGGGAAGAGTTCGGTCTTGCCGTTCCGGGCCGCGGAGCCGGCGCGGGCCGAGGTGAGCCTGCGCCGAATCCGAATCGTGCATGTCCGGTGGAAGGAGCAGCTGGCACGCAACCACGCCGCGGCGGTGGCCGCGGGTTTGCGATGTTCGGCGTCGATACACGTCCGGCCGATATCCGCGCGGAGTTCAACAAACGCTTCGCAGAGATTGACAAGCAGTTCCCGGCCGCGAAGCGTGCCAATGTCAAAGACTTTGTTGACCAGATCGACTACGCTGTGAAAAAGATCGGTATCGATCATGTTGGCATCGCATCAGACTTTGACGGTGGCGGCGGCATCGATGGTTGGGACAGTGCTGCCGAGGCGTTCAACGTAACTTTAGAACTCGTCCGACGAGGCTATACCGAAAAGCAGATCGGCCAGCTTTGGAGCGGCAACCTACTCAGGGTTTGGGGCGAAGTGGAGAACGTCGCAAAGAAGCTGCAAAAGGAAGATTCGCGGGACCACTGACGGCCTGCTCACGAGCATCGTTCCGGCGCACCGGCGGCGAAGCTCTACCTCGTTCGTACGCTGGGGCAGGAATGTCCACTCGAAAACCAATATCCGGCGGAAACGCGGAGTGCTTAAAGATGCTTAAAAGCGTTGCTGAGCTTGGCAAAGGTTTTTGTCAAATCTTCCGGAAGAACGCGTGTTTCGCCCACGCTGGTCATGAAATTGGCGTCGCCCATCCAGCGTGGCAGAACATGCATATGGATGTGTTGTTCAATACCGGCGCCGGCCGCCTCGCCCAGATTCATGCCAATGTTTAGGCCTTGCGGGTTGTATGCGCCTTCGATGATGCGTTCAGAAACACGGGCGAGGCACATCATCTCTTCAACCGTTTCTTCATCCACTTGCTGGAGCCGCGAGACATGCAGGTAGGGGGCAATCATCAAATGACCGCTGGTGTAGGGATAGCGGTTGAGAATGACAAAGTTGAGACGAGCGCGGTGGACGACGAGCGTCTCCTCGTCCTTGCCGGAAGCAGCGGCGGCACAGAAGATGCACCTGGTGCGGTGATCTTCCTTGTTCTTTAAATATGTGGAGCGCCACGGCGCCCACAGGTGTTGCATCTTGGAATATTCCTAATTATGGGGCGAGCCTTGGTCTACGGTGGGAACATGGCTGGGCTCGTCAGCTTTCTCGCCGCCGTTGACCAAATCGCGAAGCTCTTTACTCGGCTTAAAGAACGGGATGCGCTTAGAGGGCACGTCGACGCGCGAACCGGTTTTCGGGTTGCGTCCAACACGAGGCTGCCGCTGACGCGTGCGGAAACTGCCGAAACCGCGAATCTCGATTTTGTCACCTTTATGAAGGCTGTTCACGATGCTGTCGAAGATGGTCTCCACGATGGTTTCGGAATCCTTGCGGGTCATTTCGACAACTTTGGATACTTCTTCGATGAGCTCAGCCTTGGTCATATACTCTCGCTCCCATCTACTAATCTTTCTTGTCTTCCGATTGGTGGTGCTTAATAGCGTCGCCGACGGTTGAAGTGGCCGCGGCGGCCTGCCGCTTATAGTCTTGCAGACGGCTTTGTTCATCTTCGTCGGTGAGGGCGCGCAAACTCAAACCGATGCGCTTTTGTGCTTCATTTAACTTGATGATTTTGAAATCGAATTCCTGGCCCAAGGGCAACGCAGGTTCTTCGGCGGCTACCGGCTGCTTCAAATTGCGGCGCTTGCCGGCCTCGTCTGAAATCTCGCTGCGGTGACAGAGACCTTCCACG
The DNA here is from genome assembly GCA_003167495.1 of Bryobacterales bacterium. Taxonomy (GTDB): domain Bacteria; phylum Acidobacteriota; class Terriglobia; order Bryobacterales; family Bryobacteraceae; genus Bog-105. The sequence continues at coordinate 7,741 of PMSX01000305.1, forward strand.
CCGGGCAGCAGCTCGACAAAGACACCGAAGGGCGCGGCGCGGCAGACTTTGCCACGAACACTATCACCCACTTGATGCGCGCGGAAAAAGGTTTCCCAAGCGTCGGGTTGGAGTTGTTTAATGCCGAGGGAAAGACGGCGGTTCGCCGCGTCGATGTTGAGGATGGCCGCTTGCACTACCTGCCCTTTTTTTAATAACTCGGATGGATGCTTCACATGTGCGGTCCACGAGAGATCGGAGACGTGGACCAAGCCGTCGATCCCTTCCTCGATTTCGACAAATGCGCCGAAGTCGGCCAATTTGCGGACGCGGCCTTCGACGACGGATCCGATGCTGTAGCGGTCGGCAACGGTGGTCCAGGGATCGGCCTCGAGTTGCTTAATGCCGAGCGAGATGCGGCGTTCTTTGGGCTTCAATTCGAGCACAACCGCTTCCACCTGGTCGCCCGCTTTCACAACCTTAGCCGGGTGTTTCATACGCCGGCTCCAGGTCATTTCAGAAATGTGGATAAGCCCTTCCACGCCCGGTTCCAACTCGACGAAAGCGCCATAATCGGTCACGCTAACAACGCGGCCGAGGACGCGGCTTTGGGGAGGATAGCGCGTTTCAATGTCGAGCCATGGGTCGGGCCGGAGTTGCTTGAGGCCGAGCGAAATGCGTTCCTTTTCGCGGTCGAATTTAAGGACCTTCAGCGTTACTTGATCGCCGACGTGGACGACGGCGGACGGGTGAGTTACGTTGCCGTAGCTGAGATCGCTGACGTGCAGCAACCCGTCAATGCCGCCGAGATCGACGAACGCGCCATAATCGGTGAGATTCTTGATCGTCCCGGTTACTGTAGCACCGTCGTGAATGTTGGCGAGAGCTTCGGCTTTACGCGTTTCGGCCGCTTGCTCAAGAAGGGCCCGGCGCGAAACCACTGCGTTGCCGCGGCGCTTATTAAGTTTGAGAACTTTGACTTCGATGTCGCGGCCGAGATAGCCGTCGAGGTTGTGAACCGGGCGTGTTTCCACTTGCGAACTGGGCAGAAACGCAATCACACCGATGTCGACAGTGAGACCGCCCTTGATTTTGTTGGTAACTTTGCCGGTGACCGGGCTACCCTCGCTCACTGCTTTTTCGAGTTGTTCCCAGATATGCAGACGGTGAGGGCGCTCGTAGGAAAGAAGGATATAGCCTTCCACCTGGTTGCCGCTGCGGTCAATCATTACTTCGATGCTGTCGCCAGAGCGCACGGCGGGCTTGCCTTCGACCCATGACGGAAATTGGGACGCAGGTACTAGGCCTTCGGTTTTGCGACCGATGTCGACAATCACTTCTTTGTCGGAGACACTTAGTACATGGCCATGAAGGACTTCGCCTTCAGTGGGCGCAAACTGGTTGCTGTAATCGTCAAGGAACGCTTGGTAGTCGGCCGTATCGATGTTCGCAGGCGTTTCAACCATATTTTCATGGGAGCCAGTCATGGTGTGGTTGTTGGTACCTGAGTCGTTTTCCCCGGGCGTCATTGAGCAAGCCCCCTATCACCAGTTATCTTCCTGGTGCCCGCGACCAACCGCCCCGCACGGCAATCAGCAAGGGCTAAGTGGTTTCCCGTTAGTGTAAACCACGAGCCGCGAAGTTGCCAGGCTGAAAATTTTCTCATGGAAAGACCGCGTCTGGGGCGTCAACTAGTTGATAGTTCAGTACTTTAGGAACTATAGCCGACCCATTTCCGGATGTCAACCCGCGTGCGGGGCGCGGGAGGACGAATTTTCCGGCGCGAAACGGCCTAAGCAAACGATTTCGCCGGCGGCGCCATATTCGTATATACTCAAGGAGAGCAGAACCGCGGTTTTGCTAAGAGCGGAGAAATT
>PMSX01000319.1 GCA_003167495.1 Bryobacterales bacterium
GACGTGGACCCAATAAAATCTGCTTGCCGGAGCACATCGCCTGGACACTCGGGATGCGCCCCGACCATAGCTTCCGGATGCTCCGATCTGGCCGCAGCCAACCGCCGCCCCGGGAAAGTCGCATGTACGATACAGGCTCCTTGCCAGATGGTCATGTTCTCCCGCCCGGTCTGCTTCTTCACCCAATTGCCCAAGTTCACGTCCGGGAGAAAAAGCACAGGCTTGTCGGCCGGGATGGAATTCACGACGGCTACGGCATTCCGTGAAGTGCAAAGAATATCGCTTTCCGCTTTAACTTCCACCGAGGTATTGATGTAGCTCACGATCACATGACGCGGATTCCGTTTTTTGTAGGCGTGAACCGCAGGCGCTGGACAACTATCCACCAAACTACAACCGGCGTTTTTGTCTGGAAGTACTACTACTTTCGAGGGATTGACCACTTTCGCGGTCTCAGCCATAAACTTCACTCCGCAGAAGGCGATTACGTCGCCTTCGAAGCGTTGGGCCACACGTGCCAGTTCCAGGCTATCCCCTATAGAATCAGCAATTTCCTGAATCTCGGGCTCCTGGTAGTGATGCGCCAATATCATCGCGCGGCGATGCTGTTTCAAGCGCTGGATGTCATCAACGACTGTGTCGACCGCAATCATGACCTAGTACCCAGTTAGAGCTTTGAAAACTGGCTCAGGGTGCGAAATCTTGCTCTCAGTATTAACGAAACATTATTATTGGGTAATAGTCCATCAAAGCAAAGCATAGATAACCTCCGAGTCTATGCGAGAAAATAGGGCACGCCGGAAATCCGATCAGCATGCCCTTTTTCTTTTGCTTTCCTTTCGCCCTACTAACAACTGCGCACGGAAAAAGAAAACGGAGGCGTCGGAACGCCTCCGTTTTCTTTTGGACTCACTTCAATTATTTAGAAGGTGAACTTCGCGCCCAATGTAACCGCACGCGGGTTGCTCGAGAAGAACTCCTGAGGTTGATTAAAATGGACGTTGGTCGGCTCAAACATACCCAAACCGTTCAGGGACGATGAATTGGGGGCAACATCGTTCACGTTGCCGCCAACGTATTGCGGGTGATTCATAATATTGAAGACGCGGATGGAGAATTCCAGGCCGGCGTGCTCCCTAAAAGAAAAGCGCTTCGCTGCAAACAGATCGATGTCGTCAATGGGCGGGAAATGGCCCGTATTGCGTCCAGCGTTAGGGAATGTTCCTTCAGGGGCGACCACATAACCCGCGTTAGGGTTGGTAGCTACGTACGCGACTGTTTGACCGGCGCTATTGGTCAACGGGGTGGCGTTTGATCCGATACTCGGATTCCCATTCGGATTGACCATGGCACGCATAGGAGCGGTATCGCCGCTCAGAAGCGAATCCTGTCCACTTTGAACGGTATATAAGGTGCCTGACTGGAAGGTATAGATCGGCGCGAGCTCCCAGTTGCCGACCAGATTCTTCATGAACCAGCTTTGTGACCTCTTGAAGTAGGGAACGTCGTAAACGCCGGACAGAGTAATGCGATTGCGATGATCGAGTGCCGAACTCGAACGGTCGAGGTTGACGTCTTGCGAATCCTCCGGACGGCGTGGCGTGGAGGCGGTTGAGTGAACGTCCGCCGTTGAGTTGTCGATAGCATGACTCCAGGTATAGGATGCAACAAATTGCAGCCCGTTCGAGAAGCGGCGTGTTAACTGATTCGCCCAGCCGTGGTAAATTGAGCTGCCATACGGCTGGTACGAAGTAATAATTGACTGGTTGAACCCTGCCTGGTAGTAAGCCGGCACAAGGCCGCCCGCTGGCGAATCATAAAAATTCTCCAACGGAGCTAGGGTGTTCTTGAGCGAGTTGAGCGTCGCTTGACTCGGCATGGAGAAATATACAGGCAACGCATTCGACTGGTTCACCACTGGCTGGATATTGAGTTGGTCCTGAACATCCAAATCGATGCCGCGCGTGCCAACGTAACGGGTTTCGAAGACGTAGTTGCCTGCGAATTCATGCTGGATGCCGAAATTCCACTGAATGGATTCGGGCCTCTGGACGTTGGGGACATAGCCGGACGTGGCGGCACGCGCCGTAGCGGTTGTGTAGGTTGGATTATTGAACGTACCCGGAAGACCGCCACTTGCGAGGAAGTTGCTTCCGCCGTTTCCTGTTTGGTCGTAGGTGACCGAAAGCTCAGGTGGCAACGAGAGGAGACCAAGATTGTCAAACAGAACGTCGTAATTGATCCCGAAGCCCGCGCGAAACGATGTCTTGCCGCTGGATCCTGGGGAGTAAGCCACACCGATGCGAGGCATGAAATTAGTGGTCTGGGCTTTCGGCGCCGCGAAAGTAATCAGGCCAGGATCGTTGGCAATCGCGTTCAGCGATTGGGTCTGCTCGCCGGCGGGAACAGTATCGTACTCATAGCGGAGCCCAAGGTTGACGGTCAGATTAGGATTCACCTTCCAAGAATCGTTGGCGTAAAAGCCCGTTAGCCAGCGATTGCCCCAGTAGTCTGATTTCCCCACTGAGCGCTGCGCTATGTAATCCGGAGTGAAATCGAAAAGGTAGTCGCTTAAATAATTGTATTCATAATCGCCGCGTGCGCGCTGGGTGAAACCTTGCGGTGAGATCAACCGCTGGCCGTCGAAGCCAAACTTAAAGGAGTGCGCGCCCTTGGTCCAAGTCAAGTTGTTGGTGAGTTGGTAGGTATTTTGATAACCGAATTGCGGTGCGTTCGGGTCGGGTCCTAACTGCGCTCCGCCCAATTCATAAAACACCAGGTTTGGAAACGCATCAAGACCGGGGAAGCTAAAGTTGCCGGAGGGATCCTGGTTGGAATTCCTGTTGTAGCCGAAGCGAAATTCGTTAATCACAGTCGGCGAGAAATTGTGGTATTCCGAAAAAGTAGCCAAGTAGTTGTTGTCCGGAGTCGTCGTAAAGAAGACGGGTAGACTGGCGGCTGTATCGATGGAGCCATTGCGGTTCAGGATGAACCGGCCGCGCATAGAGTCTTTATCGGAAAGGTTGTAGTCCACAGAAGCGACGCCAACCTCGCTGTTCGAATAGCTTGGCGTCGGAATGGAGAGTTGCCCTATCGGAATCGGTGTTCCTTGAATGCCCTGAGGAGTGAGCACCTGCTGATACTCCGGACCGGCGGCCAATGTCGAAATAAGCGGATAACTGCCATAAGGCGTAGCCGCGGCAGGGGTGGCAGTCGCCGCCGCTGGCAAATACTTCTGCAGAATGGCCAGGTTTGTCTGATTAATACCAGGAGTGGACGAGAGGATAGAATAGCCGGCCGCTGTGGGAGCGTAGATCAGACCCGCCGAGCCAGCTTCACCGACCGGGTTGTATTCGTAATCTACGAAGAAAAACAACTTGTTCCTTAGAATGGGGCCACCCACGTTGCCGCCGAAGCGGTTATTGTCAAAACGTGGATGCAAAGGAGTACCATCAACGGCGCTGAGGTTGTCGGCCGCGTTGAAATTCTTGTTCTGCAGATACTCGTAAAGCATGCCGTGGAACTGGTTCGTACCGCTCTTGACAACCGTATTGAACTGGCCGCCGGAGGAATGGCCGAAGTCGGGTGAAAATTGATTTTGCAGCACGCTGAATTCAGCCACCGCGTCGTTGGGCACGCTCACCATCGGACCGGTGACGGTGCCGCTGTTGTTGTCAATGCCTTCTACCGTGAAATTGTTGTTGCGCGGCCGCTGACCGGCAACCGACGGACCCGTGCCGGCACCCACCGAGCCGCTCGTCGCAACGCCGGCATTCAGTAAGGATAGATTCAAGACTCCTGAACCATTCGCTGTCGAAGGGAGATCGGTCACCTGCTTCACGTCAAAGGTACTTTGCAACTGCGCCGTGGTGGTGTCGATGGATGCTACCGCCTCGGATACTTCGACCGTCGTGGTGGCTTGGGTGAGCCTGAGGGTCACATTTTGTGTGATGGTCGCGTTCAGCTGGATCGTTACGCCCTTGAGTTCCGTTTTAGAGAAGCCGGCGGCTGAGACGATGACTGTATAGGTGCCAACCGGGAGGTTTTCAAAGCGGAAATCGCCAGCGGACGTTGTATGGGTGGAAGCTGAAACGTTGGTGTCTTCATTCGTGACTGTCACTTCGGCGTTCGACACGATGGCGGCGGAAGGATCATAAACATTCCCGACGAGGTTACCACTCGTTACTTGGGCATTCAGCTGGCACCACCCGAGGGTCGCCACCAGGATTGCCGCGTTCAGGAGAATTCCCAGAAATCTGGAAATTCGGCATTGATTCTTTTTGATTGTTTCGACCATAAAGCTAATTCTTTGAAACCCCAAGTTGCCTTTCGCGATTTGTTGAACTTATCCTAACATTTTTTTGCTAGTATTTTTCAAATACTTCTGCAAGTACAGAACCAATCAGTAACTTACTGTTTTTTATAGTACTTCTTTGCATGACTCTATCGTTATTGGTAGGAAAAGCGAACATAATATTCGTAAAACAGGAGATGCAGATTATTGAAAAATGGCGGCAAGGCAAAGGCTTGTCCCATCGCATGACGAGCCGTTCCTTTTTCCCTTACATGATGTTAGACTCGCGAATTTCGCCGAACTCATCGGCGCTGTCCGAAAAAATGCCGGTCGCGCAGCGCTCAAATGGTTAGGCCGGAAGGTGAGACGGCAATCCGAACTTGAGGAAGAGCGTCTCCGTGTCCAGAAACGAGTTCCAGCCTACAATGTGGTCGCCGGAGAGTTCAAGAACGACTAAAGCAAACGGCTTAAGCCCACCGTCGGAGTCTACCTTGTATTGACCAAAAGCCGGCGAACCGCATGCCGCAGTTGACACAAGGCGAGAACCCCGGCAGCCCGAGCCGGTACCGAGAAGCCAGGCGCGGACGGATTCCGGGCCCTGCAGCCAGAGGGCATAAGGTGGCATGGAGAACGTCGCATCGTCTCGCAACAGCGCTGCCAGTCGATCGACGTCATAACTTTCAAAAGCGGCGACATATCGATTCAGCATCTGTCGCTGCGATTCCGTCAATACAGACGGGGTGGCGCGCCAGTTCCGGCCGGCGAGAGTGGCGCGGGCCCTCTGAAGTGCGCTGTTAACGGAAGCAATGGAGGTGCCTAGTGTTTCTGCCACTTCGGCGACAGACCAATCGAGCACTTCGACGAGGAGTAACGCCGCGCGCTGTTTTGGGGCGAGACTCTGCAGGGAGGCGACGAACGCGAGCCGGATGCTCTGCCGCAGCATCGCGCGTTCGGAGGGGTCGGCGTCTGCTGGTATTGCGCGCGCATCCGGCATGGGCTCGATCCAATGCGTTCGCGGGTGCTGAACCAACACATCGGTCGGTGCACCGGCCGGGCCATTTTCCATTGGGCGCGAACGACGCCTGCGATCGGCGAGCGCATCAAGGCAAACGTTGGTTGCAATTCGATACAACCAGGTCCGTAAAGCTGCCCGCCCGCCGAACTGATCGGCATTCTTCCATGCCCGGATGATGGTTTCCTGCGTGGCGTCATCGGCGTCGACAGCCGAGCCGAGCATCCGGTAGCAGTGGCCCGTCAGCGCCGCGCGGTGTGCTTCGATTTGCTCGATATCGGCGGTCATTTACGATCGGTGCCATCTGACCAATGGAAAACGGGTACCATGAAAATGGTTTCCGGCTCCGGAACATCGCGATATTCGTCGTTGAACAACACGGGTGAGCCTTCGAGGTCTGCTCCCCAACTCGCGTCATTCGTCTTGGGAACATGAAACATGAGGTGCGGGCACCAGTGTCCGACGGAATCGCCAAGGTTTCCTCCTTTCGACATCATGTAAGACATTGCGCCAGCTTCAGGTATGGGAAGTTCGTTCTTCGCGATCGCCGCTGCGATGTTTTCATGGATCTGTGCTTTGGATAATCCGGTCAATGCCAGCCTCGTTCTATTGATTGTGTACGGAAGAATTGTCCGCACCGCGGCTGGGTTATAGCAAATCGGCCCACGCATCTTAGGATTCCAGAACTCCGGACTATCAAATGGAGACATCCACGCGCGCTCAACCAGGCACGTGAACCCATTCTTCCCTTCAATTGCAGTCTGGTAGCCACTTTTGTCAAAGATAAGAACTGTTGCATCGCGTGATATAGATGTGGGCGCCGCGCTCCGCGC